>JAIYDG010000492.1 GCA_027487625.1 Bacteroidota bacterium | reverse complement strand
CTTCTTTTTCTTCTTCTTTTTCTTCTTCTTTTTCTTCTTCTTTTTCTTCATTATCATCATTATCACCGGCGTTGTCGTTTTCGTTGTCGTCGTTGTCGTCATCATGAGCTTCATCGGGATTATTTTCGCTTTTGTCGGAAATAATCACTATTTTCTGTTTCCAGTCGATCTTGGGGTTTGTCTCTTCTAACCAAGGCATTCCCAGTACAATGTCATATCGTTCCAAGTCTATCACAAGGAAGTCGGATTCGATTTCAAAATTTTCTGTTTGTACCTTCAGTTTGTGTGCTTGTTTGCAGCATTCTAACGAATGTCCATTTGCTAATTTAACGGTAAGGCTTTTGTCCAAATCATACACTTTCACGTCGAATTTCTCGGCTGTTTTCTTTGCCATAAAGTTTGAAGAAGATCCCGAGTCTACAAGAATCTTTACCGATTGACCTTCTATTCTACCTTGGATTGTGAACAATGGTCTGTATGATGCTTCCACTTTTGGTTTTGAGTCTTGAGTGAGACACATCTCTAAATTATGCGTACGTAGTTGTTTATCGTTTTGAGAGGTGTTCATGATTTCCCCAGCGATTTGACCCGCAATTACTGAGGTTGATCTTTTCCCGACATAGGTACACGGTCAGGTGGTCTACGACTGGGGCATGCGCGGGATATGTGTCCAGGTTTGTTACAATTGTAACATATGATTGTCCTCTGTGTTCGGTTTTCTTTTACGATACGTAGATGGTCCAATTCCATAGGTTCGGTCCTATGGTATATCTGACGTTCAGAATTGCGGAAATTTACTTCCTCGAACCGGACCGCATGCTTTTGGGCTTCCCGGATGTTGGGTGGTTGTCTGTATCTGATCTCGATTTTCGTCCTTGTCTTGAGTCCCGCAGCGTAGCGGTGTAGTTTCTCTTCTTCTGTCATTCCGGGAATCTCCCTGATCAGGTCGTTGAATCTCTGGTTATAGTCTTGGATGTTTCCGACTTGTATCAGCCTATCAAGTTTGTCTCTCGTGAATTCCACGTCGGTGGTTCCTTGAAAGTTCATTCGGATAGCGGCCGCGAATTCCTCAAAGTTGGTGACGGGTTCGGCAGTTCCACTATGGACGTCCTCTAGATACTGAAGCCACCAAGTCTCCGCCGGTCCCCGCAATAGTGCACGGACCGATGGCAGTAGTGCAGATTCTGGGATCGGGTTTAGTTTCATGAAGTTACTTACTTGATCTAACCAAACATGAAGTTTAAGTTTTCCATCTCCAGAGAAGATGTCGGGTCGTGTCCATGATAAGTTGAAGTTTGGTGGGCTCACTACCGGTTCTGGGGCTTGAATTGGTGCCGCTTGCATGTTCAGTTTATTCCCAGCGCTCGATGCTCTTAACTCCACTAACTGCGACTTGGCTTGTTCGAGGTCCCTCAACAGGGCCGCATTTCTTTGTTCGAAGAGGATAGCGACTTGGTTTTCGATATATGCCTGCATGCTCTCCTCCATCTTTGACCGGGAGTGTATATAATCCCGGGAAGGTTGCTTGAGCTTTGCTACCAAATGTAAGGAATAATCTCCTTTCTTGTTTATTTTAAAAGCCTACTTCAACTTCCCCACTAGAAAACCGAAGGAACAATTGTGTATTAAAGTTGGGTAAAGGGGATTATAAGAGTTTCTGTGGGAGCTTGGGAACGTTCCCAAGTCTCCGGTATGCTTGGGGCGTTCCCAAACTTCCAGAATATTCGGGATGTTCCCAAGGTTCCCAAGGTTCCCAGAGTCTTTGAAACGTTCCCAAGCTTCCTGGGCTTCGTTTGTTACAACTACTTCCCCCGCCCTTCAAGCGGCGACCTCGACGCTTCCTCAAAGTCCTGCAGGTGTCCCTGGCAGTTTCCCAGGTTCTCCAATGGCTCCCATGTATCGTCTTCTTCGGTGTAACCTGTCCATCTGATTAGATACTCTACCTTTTCACCATTGACTCTTTTGCCGATTATCTTCTCCAACTCGTATTCCTTGTTTTCCTCTAATTCTAGGCCCTGTTCCAGATTTTCTTCCTCGACTTCTTCTTCTGCTCGTCCGCTTTTGTACCTTTTCAACAAACTCACATGAAATACCGGGTGTATTTTCATGCCCTCAGGTAGTCTAAGTTTGTAAGCAACGACTGAGATAACTTCTTCTACTCTAAATGGTCCAGCAAATCGATGTAAAAGTTTTCTTGAGCCAGATTTTGGCTTCAGTCTCAGATTTCCCGTGTTTAGCATTACTAGTTCTCCTCTCTTAAATATTTCCGGTTTTCTTTTCTTGTTCGCATACTCTGCCTGTCTTTGTTGGGCTTCATGAATGTTGTCTTGCGCCATCCGAATGTTCATATAAATTGTCTTGATAAATTCTCCTGCACTCGGGTTTTCGGTCTTGACTCTTCCTTGTAGAAGTGTTTGCGGAATTATAGGATCTTGACCTTTGTCAAGAAAGAAGGGGGTCATCTTGGTTGTAGGGTTCACTGAATTATTATATGCGAACTCCATGAACGGTAACAAGGTATCCCAATCATCCTGATTCTTATTGGAGTATGCTCTCATCATGTCTTCCAGCGTACGATTCGTCCGTTCGGTCTGTCCGTCTGTCTGTGGGTGAAAAGCCGTTGACATACCAAGTTTGACGTCCAGGTTCTTCATGAGTGATTTCCAGAAGTGACTTGTAAATCGGCTATCTCTGTCTGAGATTATCTTTCGTGGGAGTCCATGATATTTAAAAACTTTTTCGATGAATAATTCAGCTGTTAGAGTGGCTGTGATAGATTTCTTGCACGCCGCAAAGTGTGCAGATTTTGTAAGACGATCTACAAAAACAACTGCGCAATCATTGCCCTTTTTAGTCATTGGGAGTTGTACGATAAAGTCCATACTGATTTCTTCCCATCTTCTCGTAGGAATATCAATTGGTTGCATCAATCCACTGGGTTTCTGATTGATGGCCTTGATCCTCTGGCAATTGTCACAAGCTGTGATATATTTCTTGATAGTTTCGGTCATTCTAGGCCAGAAGTACCGTGAACTGATCAACTCGTAAGTTTTATTAAACCCGAAGTGACCGGCAATGACTGAATCGTGATTATCGTTGAGTATTATAGATATAATCTTTTCTTGCGTTGGTATGCACAATCTTCCTTCCTTAGATGTATATATTAGTCCATCTCGGATGAAGAACTTGCGTAGCTTTGATTCCTTTGTTGGTGGAATGATTCCAGTAGTTAATGCCGTTAAAACTTCACTAAAGTATGGATCTAGACTATATGCCTGTTTGATGTACTCTCGGAACTGCTCCTGTCGATATACTTCATAAATATGCAGACGTACATCTCTTGACAGTGCGTCAGCGACACTATTCTCTTTCCCTGGTCTGTATATAATCTTAAATCCGAGTGGTTGCATGAATGCCATCCACCTGACTTGTCTTGGAGACAGCTTTGGTTGGCCTTGAAAGTATTGGAGTGTTGCGTGATCTGTAATTACTATGAATGGTTTTCCGTATAAGTAATGATACCAGTGTTCGATGCCATTTTTGATGGCCAGTAATTCCCGGTCATGAACGGCATAGTTTCTTTCGGCGTCGTTTAATTTTCTGGAGTAGAACCCTACTGGGTGTGAATGCCCATCCTGATCCTGGCTTAGTACGGCACCAACGGCATGATTAGATGCATCACAGGTTAGTGTAAAAGGTTTGCTTGGGTCTGGAGGTGCAAGTACCGGTGCGGTGGACAATTTATCTTTGATCTCCTCGAAGGACTTAATCTGCGATTCCTCCCATCTTATATTGCTGGTCTTCTTGAGCATATCTGTTAATGGTTTAGTTATCATGGAAAAATCTTTGATGAATCGGCGGTAGTAATTGGCTAGTCCTATAAATGACCTCAGTTCTGTAATATTATTCGGTCTCTTCCATGTCCTAATGATTTCGGTCTTGGCTGCGTCAACTTGAACTCCGTCCGGTGTGATTGTATGTCCAAGGAATTCTACTTGGGATTTCGCAAAGTCGCATTTGGATATCTTTGCAAATAATCTGTGGTCTCTAAGTGTCTTTAGTACCTGGGCAATGTGATTCTTGTGGTCGGTGATGGTTTTGCTGAAGATCAGTATATCATCCAAGTAACACAATACAAAATTGTCTAAAAAAGGCGCGAGCACCTGCTGCATTAGACTTACAAATGTCGCTGGTGCATTAGTGAGACCAAACGGCATCACGCAAAACTCAAATAGACCGAATTTTGTTCTGAACGCCGTTTTGTGAATGTCGCTATCGGAGATGCGTACTTGATAATATCCTGAGCACAAATCTAACTTGCTGAACACTTTAGCACCATGCAACTGATCCAATAGCTCGTCTATTCGTGGCATCGGGTATGAATTCTTGACCGTGATTTTATTCAGATCCCTGTAATCGATACACATTCTTAAGTCTCCACTCTTCTTTTTGACAAATAAAACTGGAGCGCCAAATGGAGATGAACTAGGTCGAATGAACTTCTTTTTCAGTAAGTCCTCAATTTGTTTCTTAAGTTCGTCCTGTTCGGTGAAAGACAGGCGGTACGGTGGCCTTTTTGGTGGCTTGGAATCCTCAATAAGTTCTATTTTATGAGTAATATCCCTAACAGGTGGTAATTGAAGTAAATCCTCTTGAAAAACTTCACTGAATTGATCCAAAACATGTTTTATTTCTGCTGGGATAGACTCGTCTTGATATTTATCATGAATATCTTTAACGTGTAGTAAATATCCAACCTCGCCTTTGCTGACCAACTTCACAATTTCACAAGATGTCAGCGCCCAATCATCATCATCATCATCTTCTTCTTCTTCTTCTTCTTCTTCTTCTTCTTCTTTTTCTTCTTCTTTTTCTTCTTTTTCTT
>JAIYDG010000047.1 GCA_027487625.1 Bacteroidota bacterium | reverse complement strand
CCCCCTTTCACGGATCTTTGCAATTTCTCCCCGGATAACTTAAGGTCCCCCTTTCACGGATCTTCGCACAGTTCGACACGGTCGCAAAGATCCTCCTCACTTTCGCTCCTCGCGGCGAAAAACACTGAATTAAAAGCACAATGGAAATTGAAAACAGCAACACAATCGCATCGACACCTTCCCAGGAAGGTCAAAATGCACCACACGTTCCACGAACTGAAGAAAGAAGTAGCCAAGACCACAACACAATCCCGAAACCCCCTCTGATCAACACAATGCCGACAGAAACCAACAAACTCCGTATCCGCCTGGCGTTCGCGGAGTTACGCCCCGGAGACGAAGACATCATGAAATCTATAAGTCGGGTGATTGCAAACACCCGACCGACCAAGCCGCTGGAAATGCAGCCTGTGTCCTCACAGGCTGTCATTATCCAAACCGCGGACCCTGACGTCTTCAAGGCCCTCCTCGCCGCCGCGGAAGTGACCTGCGGTGGCAAGGTAGGGGCCTTGACAAACGAGCGCGACCCGAGGCACGTGCTCAAGATTCGCGCGCTGCCGATTGGAGCTACGCGCGACGACGTGGTTCGGGCCGTCTCCGAATTCTTCCACGTGAGGAATACGTACAGGCCGATTGTCGGCGCTTTCCTGGCACGCTATGCGCTCGCTTTCGGATGGACGAAGGCCGCCAAGGAGGTGCCGAAGAGCGTCTCAATCGGAGATCAAAGGTGTCCGATCGAAATTCGGCCCTTCGGTTCCGAAAAAAAACCCCAGCTGAAGGTAAACGCGGCTGAATCCAGCGCGCGTCCACGAGCCCCCTGGGGAAAGCAAGGGAGCTCCACGGATTCTGCGCAGGCCCAGGAACAAGACAAAAGAACAACGGAGTTCCCAACTCCAGCCGAAGCGGCAAACAGAGCGCCCAAAGTTGGCTCCAGCGAGGTCGCCAGGCGCTTCCTCACCGTGAGGAGCCTCTCTCCGCCCTCAGAAAGGGCGCAAGGGAAAACCAAGGAGGGAATCAAGATTAGATTCCCCGCACGCCTACTCAAGGGTGCAAAGGGCCCCGAAAAGAGCGCCGATGCGCCGGAGGTCAACAAGATGCAACCACAAGCGGCAGAGCGGCAAGAAAGCCTGGGGAATATATATCCCCAAGGAAAAGCAACACTTGTTGTCAGTGTTGATAGAGCTGTAGCAGAGGGTGGAAGGGACTCTATGGAGATCTCCGGTAACCTTTACAACTCTGTCGACGATTTTTGCAACGACAAATCCAATCCGGATTTGGAAATGTCTGGCGATTCGCCAGTCGCTGGGCAGTACAGGAATGGAAACGAAGGGAGCGAAGCGGCCTCAAAAATGGCTAAGCTCTCCGACCCCATTACGGTAACCGACCCAGATGAGGCTTAGAGTAGCCTCATGGAACGTGCGGTCTCTACTCGAGGCCACACGAAAGGCGCAGGTATTCTCTATTCTGAGATACCTGAGAGCCGATATAGCCATTGTCCAAGAGACATGGCAGAAGGAAGGATCAGCGCTTGATCTCTTCGGTTGGTACGGAAGCGGAAGTGGCACACCACTTCCTTCCGCAGAGCCACGTGCAGGGGTTGCAATACTCTGCCGTAAATGGGTAGAACGATTGCAACCCTCCTTCCGGGAACTTGTGCCTGGAAGGGCCCTAGAAGTAGTACTCAAACCCTCCGAAACGGATACCCTTCGGTTGGTAGGTTACTACGGGCCTTCGGCAAATACCCGATCGGGCGATAAGGAGGCCATCCTCAAAGCGGTATTCGAGGCCCATACGGACTCGACCTACTACTTCGGGGACTGGAACGCCCTTACCGAAATAGGGTGCACAACGTCTGAGTCTCCCAGATTGGACCCTATACTTACTAAATGGGTGAAGGAAAAGGGCCTGGTAGACCCTTGGAGACACGTGCACCCAGAAAAGTCCGGCTTTACCACCGTGACGAAGACCCAGAATGGTACAACGTTGTCCAGATTGGACAGACTGTACCTTCCGCATTCCGCGCTGGGAACGGTGAACAGTATGCGTGTCAAACCCTTTCCAGGGTTCGATCACATGCCCCTCATCGTAGACCTTGACACAGCTAGGGACGATCATCGCACCACATGGAAGATGAATACGTCAGTTCTGGAAGACGCACGTCTCCAAGCACGTGTCAAGGCGAGCCTAGCTGAAGCAAGGGAAACGTGGCCCTTCATGCTACGGTGTCCCAAAGTGACGGTTAGGGACCTGTGGTCCGCGCTCAAGGACGATTTGACACGTGACATCCGAATCCACTGTTCGAACATAACACGGATAAGGAAAAAACACGAGCAAATCGAGCAGCGGTCGCTCGAAAGAGCGCTTGACCTCAGCAAGGGAACTGAGGACGAAGCAACGGCTGGAAAGGCGCTCCTCGAAGAGCTCTCTGCCGAAGAGGAAAGAAGAGCGCAAGGCGCAACGGTTCGGTCAAGGCAAGCCTTCTTCGAGAAAGGCGAACGAGCGACTAAGCTGTTCCTCTCCCTCGAAAAGGCAAGAGCGACGGTTGACAAGATCCCAATTGGAGAAACCTCCGGCCTAACGGAGAAAGACGTGGTGGAGTTCTACAGCACCCTGTGGCGAGAGGGACACGTGGACATGGAGCAGCTCCAGGAGCTCTCGAGCCTCATAGAACCGATCAGTGTAGAGAGAGCGGAACAAATCGATCAACCACCTCTCACAAGCGAAATCGAACACGTGGTGAACACGTGCAAGAAAGGCAAATCGCCGGGACCGGATGGAATACCAGCCGAGTTCTACAGAACCTTCTGTAAGGAGATCAGCCCACTGTTGACTGCACTCTACACAGAGGTACTGCAAACAGGCGAGTTCCCATCAGGATTTACAAATTCCCATATCAGGCTTATACACAAAAAAGGGCCGAAAGACGACCTCGGGAACTGGCGGCCGATATCCCTGATGAACTCCGACTACAAGATAATGGCGGCCTGGCTGAAGACAAGGATCGAGCGTCACGTGCCTGATCTGGTAGGTACTGAACAGATCGGCTTCATCAAAGACCGAAGCATGTTCGATCACATCTGGACGGTGCAGGCGATCCTTGAAGGCGGAAGACGAAAGGTCTTCAACGGTGGACTATACCTGGTCGATCAAGAGAAGGCGTACGACAGAGTGTCTCACGAGGCCCTGAGACACGTGCTGGAAAAGAGTGGTTTCCCAAACAAGGTAACCACTCTCATAGACTGCCTACACAAAAGCGCAAGCAGTAGAGTCATCGTCAACGGCCGACTCACTGACGAGTTCCCGCGAACGAGAGGGGTTTTCCAAGGGTGCCCCCTTGCACCCTTGCTCTACAATATGGTCGCAAGTCTCCTGAGGAATGGGATCAAGAAACACGTGCAAGGAATCGCCATAGCGGATAAGAAAGTCCAAATAATGCAGTATGCGGATGACACCATCATACTGCTCAGGGACGGAGAAGACGCTGCCCAAATGCAGAAAGTACTGGACTCTTACGCACGAGCCACAGGAGGAAAGGTAAACCTGGCCAAATCGAGAGGTTTTCAAATAGGAAACTTCTCCGAAAATGTCACAGACATCGTATGGTACCAGATGACGGAGCGTCGGTTCACCTATCTGGGAATCGAGTTCGGATCGTCAGAGGAAGAAGAGCCTACCAAATATGACAAAATTGAAGAAAAGACTAAGACTCTGTTCAGCCGTTGGCAGCCGAGAGGTCTCTCCACGCAGGGTAAAGTAACGGTCGTCAATCACTTGGTGATGCCAACCGTACTCCACCAGCTGAATGGAAGTGAACCACCACGAGCGTGGTGCACAAGAATGGACAAATCGATCAGGGAGTTCGTCACGACACCACACACGAGATGCCGCTTCGAATCGGCGAAAAAGAGTCGGCTACGTGGAGGACATGGCCTGCGAAGTGTGGTGGAAACGGCCGAAAAGTGCCGTCGGAATTGGCTAGGAAAACTGTTTACTAATCCAACAGGCACGTGGCAGTCGATCACTATCAGGTGTATCGGGCTGAACGACAGAGGATCCACCCTCACCCGGGAAGAACTGGAGAAACAGTCAGGAAAACTCGGGAATTTCTTTCGGGAGCGACTCAGATCGCTACTGAAAAACTTCGACTACGAACCGCCGCCAGACGATCTAGACGACTCCCGGATAGTATATAACACGCACTACGGCCCAGCCATACTGCTGGAAACAACAGCCAGAGGATATGCGTGCCTACAAGTGCAAAAGGCAAACAAAGATGGCCATCTCACTCCCGTACATCCTAAAAGACTCGTGTACGCAAGAGAACCGACCCCGCAAAGCTTGGTATGCACCCGGAAAGGATCTGTAACGATCCCCTGGATTACGGGAAACATCCCGTCTCCTGCGTGCTGGATCGAGAAAATTAAGAGATACCCGCTCTCTAAACAGGAAACAGAATACGTCCGGAGAATGGAGAAAGACAGACCGGATCTCCGCACCAACGCAAAGGAATCCTGGGAGAAGGAAATGGCGCGCATTCCCGACTGGGAAAAAGTTTGGGGCTCTGTGAGACCAAACTACCTCCCCCCAAGGACACGATCGCTAGCACTTGATATTATTAATAGGGATCTCTTTATTGGTGGAAGAGTACGCTTCGTATTAGGGTACGAACCGCCATGCCCAAGCTGCGGGGCAGGAAACGACAGCCTCCTGCATTGCTTCTCTGCATGTCCAAATGCTCAGATCATCTGGGAAGCGGTGGAGAAGATCATCCCAGACGGTGAGGCTCGTCTTCCAAACACCGCGAGTTTTCACTTACTCGGCCTAGACAAACCTGACGGAATGTCCCAAGACGTCGCAGAAGCCCTGAGAGGAGTCGCCCTCCAGACGATCTGGGCGACGAGAACCAAAGCTGCGATGCAGAAAACGCGGCCTCACAGGCTCGCGACAACAGCAGCAATCACATGCAAACTTCCCGAATTCCTACAACAAATGGAAACGGCAAAGAAGATTGAAAAGAAGGAGTTGATCAAGTGGAGAGTGCTGAAATCACGCGCAATTGCGATCAAGAACGATTTCCTAACCCACATCGCAGCTGATCCTCCCCCACCACAATCAGATTAGGCACAATCAAATACATGGACACGAAAATACTGATCTTTTGAATCCTCAGGACACCTCGATCTGTTCACTCCCGTAGCCGCGTGCAAAGCCGGCAAGGAGGAAGAATGATCCAGGACAACAGATAACCAAGCCTCTCGCATCGACGTAACAAAATAAAAAAAAAAATGAAAAAAAAATAATTAAAATTCAAATTGAAAAAAAATGAACAGATTGGGAATTTCCACAATAGGATGATCTATTTCTATTTGTAGTTAAGGGTGCAAAGCACACCCGAGATAATGCAAAAAATCTCAAAACCAAAATAATTCGAAAATCGACGAAATTGCTTTTTTATTTTTATTTTTTTGATGAGATTTCTTGTTGTATCATGAGAGTGTCTTTGAATAGATATTTTCAAGAGACGAAAATGAAAGATCCGCAATGGATCGCAACGGATGCCGAAAGAGATGAACAGATCGAAAATTGTGAAAGGAATGCCATTCTGTGGATTTGTGCCCTTTTAGTTCGATATGGTACCGAATCTAATCGGAAATACAAAATTTTGACAAAACGGATCGATTTCTGTGAGGATGACAAGAATTTGGATAATAGAAAGAATGGTTTAAGAAAATGAATGAAAGCTTCCAAATGCGATCAGTGGGGATGAGAAACTGATGGGAATGAATCAGATTGGGAAACTCATCTTCAGATTGAAAGTGTGTGAATGGTGGTTTCATTGATGGAATTGCAAGCGAAACTGATTGTTTGCTAATTAAACGCCTTTGTTGCAGAAATTGTGTTTGTGTATATTTAATGGCGAAGGAAGCGGAATTCCAGAATGAGTTTTTAATATTGAAAGATCATTTCTCTTTGAATTTTGTGTATTTGTTGTGAATGGTTTTGTGCTTTTATTTGTTTGAAGAATGAATAT
>JAIYDG010000021.1 GCA_027487625.1 Bacteroidota bacterium | reverse complement strand
TTATTTTACCCTTTTTAATTCTTTGTATTATGTTCCAAAATGTGGGTATAAAAAACCAAATTCTAACCAAATTTCCCAAACGGTCTGAGTTAAAAACATGAGTAAACTATATGCTATTAAAATAAAATGAAAGGCTTTCCATTTTATATCATTTGCAGAAAAATCATCTTTAAGTTTTTTGATATATAATGGTACTAAAAGAGCCATACTCAAACCAACAAAAATTGAAAAATGTTTGTTGGTAAAAGAATGAATGTAAGCATGCTGACTCATTACAAATCCCCATGAAATAGATGCAATAAACAAGGCAATACTAATTTGAAATAACTTATTTTGATTTAGTTTGATTTCCTTCCAGAATATCAACCATAAAATTAGTAAACTCCAACCGGGTAAAACATAAAATCTTTCCATTCCATTAAACCAACCAAACATAATTTCAGGAAAGTTTTTCCAGGTATACTCTTTTTCTTTTATGTATCCAACGGTTTCGGCTCCTGTAGCTCTAAAGGTATATGCGTGCACTAAATCATCAATTGCTGCTTTGAAACTTCCAAAGTATAAAGCATTTTGATATAGATGAAGAAATAGTCCGAAAAATAAAGCTATCGCTGCACTAATAGTTTCTTTTGAGAATATTCCTTTTTTATAAATAATAGAAAAACCTAATGTTGCCATGCCTAGAAACACAGGTTGTTCAAAGCTGATATTTACTTCCAATGCCATAATCAAAAGCATAAGGAAAAAGTAAATCTGGTTTTTTCTATCTGTTTCGTAATAGATATAAAGTAGATAAACATAAATCCATTTAAGGAATTCACCATACAAATGCTGATGTAAATTATCGGCCCAGTTTATAAAATAACTTCCAAGCCAAAGTGAAGCTGCACCTATTAATGCAGCTCTTTCATTGTTTAGTAATTTGTTTAATAATCTAAATATAAAGAAGAAGAAAAAGATGGCTATTAAATATGGGATTATACGTAATAAACGTTCATCAATGCTTTGGAAAATTACTGCATAAATTCCTGCCAGAATATTAGGAAGGGCAGGGTAGTGGGTATAAACCTGATGAGCAGCTTCTGTTGTTGGGTAATATTCATGGACTGGTAAAAATGATGTTTGAGTAAATCCTGAATCAAGAAAGAATTTAGCAGATGAAATGGTGTTTTTATCACTAAACGCATCGCCAAGAATTGCACTTCTAGCCCTTCCTTCTGTATAAATAGATATGTTAAGCAGCCTGAATAATATCAAACTAAAGCAAAAAATAAATAACATATATTTGGTTTGATTTGTTGTTATTTTCATGCTGAAATAAGTTTCAAAATTTGGTCTATAATTTGATTCAATTGCATATCTTTCATACAATGATTATTACCTCCACAAGGCACTATATCCGATAAATGTATACAAGGAGAACAGTTTTTATGAAGAAAATGAAAGCTATGTTTTTCTTGATTTTCAAATTTGAATCGCTGTTGAGGATTGATTGGTCCCCATAAACTGAATGTTTTCAACCCTAATCGCATGGCCATATGTAAAGGTGCACTATCTATGCTAATCATTGCTTTACATTCGAATTGAAGAAACTCATAGTATTCTTTGAAACTGAGTTTTCCTGCTATATTTAGAACCCGTTCATTGTTTTCAAATCCGTTTGATTTTACAAATCGGTCGTTTTCATAAAAATCTGATGGAGCTCCAGTTAATGCAATTTTAAAATGAGATTGATTCAGAATTAAATCAATAATTTCTTTTAATAATGCAGGTTCAATTTTCCTTAAATTACCTCCCAAATCACTGCAAGTATTATTGATTGCAATAAAATTAATTAATGGTTTTGGATTCTTCTCTTTTAATTGAATGATATAAGGAATTGCTTCTTTCACATTCATTTGTTGAATCAACAATTCATAATTTTCTGTAACTGTTACAAATTGATTAAAATAAGAATTATGAGTATTCAGGTAATTTCTAAAATGGACCTTATTTAACTGAAATCCAAATCTGTTTTGTGCCATTGTCCAAGCACTGAACAAGGTCGTTAAAACAGAGTAAACCTCTAAATCAACAACCCATAGTTTTTTTAGACTCCAAGATTTGAATAACAATTGAAATCCTGATGAAACTAGCTTGAAAATACTTTTGTCGTTATGAACCCAAATTTCATCAAAGAATTGTAAAGGCTCAATTCCAGGTGCAACACCTTTTCCTGTCATTAATATCAATTTCGCATTTGGATATTTGATTTTTAATGCATGAAGACTATCCATAGCCATTAAAATACTTCCTAAACCGAGCATTTTAATGACAAGAATATTTTCCGGTGCTTCTTTTAACGAATGATCTCTTTTAAGGATTAGTCCTACGCCTCTTACAAGCACTACATTTATAGCAGCAAGTCCACGGCCAATAGTTCCATCAATCCATTGTTTTAATTGAAGATTCATTCTTACAATTATAAGTGAATGGAATCTTAAAACAAGAATCGAAATGTGCTTCTAATGAGAGTCAAATTTTTCAATCAATTTTAAAAATACTGCAAAGTCCTTAGGATATGGAGCCGTTATTTCGTAAGCTTTTTCTCCCAATATAAATTTCAATTGATAGGCATGAAGTGCAACTCTTTTCATCATTGGTTCTTCGTTTTCCCATTTGCTTTCTTTAAATTTTGCTTTGATATGCGATAAGAATGGCATTTTACCTCCATACAAAGTATCAGCAACTAATGGGAAATTTTGTGATGCCAAATGAATTCTTATTTGATGTAATCTGCCTGTTTCAGGTTTACATTCCATCAAACTAAAATGTTGAAAGGTTTTAATTGTGGAAACAAAAGTTTTTGAAGGTTTTCCTTCTTTCATATCAACTTTTGCTACTCCTTTTGCTGATTGACTTAAAGGCAGTTTTATTTCAACTCCCTGAACAGACAATACGCCACCGATAAAAGCATGATAGCACTTTTCAATGAGTCTCTTTTCAAATAAAATAGACATTTCTCTATAAATATCTTCATTTTTTGAAAGCACTAAAATACCACTGGTTTCTTTATCTAAACGATGACATAACTGTAAGTTTTCATCATGTTTTTTTGCTTGTCTGATGATTGAAAATACATCTCCATGTCTATCATCCAAAGAAGAATAATGAGCAGGTTTATTTATGAAAATAAGTTGATCATCTTCATAAATAATCATCTCTTTAAAAGGTATAACTTTTGGTTGTTGAGTGGTAGTCATTTTACTTTAATTTATCTTTTAGGAACTTAGCCGTATAACTTCCTTTAACTTTAATCAATTCCTCAGGTGTTCCGGCGAAAACTAAATTTCCACCATCTGTTCCGGCTTCAGGACCTAAATCTATAATATAATCGGCACATTTAATGATGTCCATATTGTGTTCAATAACCAAAATACTATGACCTTGTGCAATTAAGGCATCAAACGATTTTAATAATTTTCTGATATCATTAAAATGTAAACCTGTTGTTGGTTCATCAAAAATGAACAAAACAGGATCAGGATTTTTGCCTTTCCCTAAAAAGCTAGCCAATTTTACTCGCTGTGCCTCACCACCACTTAAGGTGTTAGAACTTTGTCCTAGTTGTACATAACCTAGTCCAACATCTTGCAATGGCTTTAGTTTAGCGGCAATAGCAGTATCTTCATTAAAAAACTCAATGGCTTCATCAACACTCATGTTTAACAAATCCGAAATACTTTTTCCATTGTGTTTAACATCCAAAATTTCCTCTTTGAATCTCGCTCCATTGCAAGATTCACAAGGCAAATGGATATCTGCCATGAATTGCATTTCAATTGTTACTTCTCCTTCTCCTTGGCAAGTCTCACAACGGCCTCCATCAACATTAAAACTAAAATGTTGCGGCTTATATCCTCTTGATTTACTTATTGCCTGTGAAGCATATAAATCTCTTATTGAATCATATGCTTTGATGTATGTTATTGGATTAGAACGGCTTGATTTTCCAATTGGATTCTGGTCAATAAATTCAACAGCTTTAATTCCATTTACATTGCCTTCCAACATTTCAAATTGACCGGTTTTTTCTCCACTATAATTACCTAAATGCTTTTGAATGGCAGGGTAGAGGATACTCTTAATTAAAGTTGTTTTTCCACTACCTGAAACACCAGTTATAACTGTAAAAATATGGAGAGGAAATTTTACATCAATTCCTTTTAAATTGTTTTGACGTGCACCTTTAACTCCAATATAATCAGTCCATTTTCTTCTTTTTTCTGGAATTTGAATTTCTTCTTTTCCTGAAAGAAATTTGGCGGTTAAGCTAATACCTTCTTTTTTTATTTCTTTTAGAGTTCCCTGAGCAACTAAGTTTCCACCATGAATTCCAGCAAGTGGTCCAATATCCAGAATATGATCGGCTTGTTCCATCACATCTTGATCGTGTTCAACTACCACGACAGTATTTCCTAAATCACGGAGATGTTTTAATACTTCAATCAATTTTTCGGTGTCTTTACTATGTAATCCGATGCTAGGTTCATCAAGAATATACAAAGAACCAACTAAGCTTGAACCCAATGATGTAGCTAAATTAATTCTTTGGGTTTCACCACCACTTAACGTATTAGATAATCTATTTAATGACAAATAACCTAATCCAACATTTTGAAGGAAACCAAGTCTGTTTGTAATCTCGGTTAACATTCGTTTAGCAATGATTTGATGTTGTTCGCTAATTTTTAATGAGTTAAAGTAAGTTACAGCATCATCGATACTCATTAAAAGAATATTGCTTAAACTCATATAATCCTTCCAGGATTTAATATTTTCGTTTATTTCAGTGATTCTAACATAAGAAGCATCCTTCCTTAACCGAGTTCCTTTGCAATCCGGACAGCTGGTTTTTCCCCTATATCGGGCCAACATAACACGGTATTGTATTTTATAAGTTTGCTTTTCTAATTCACCAAAAAAGCCATGTAATCCTACCCATGTTTCATCTCCATCCCACAAATAGTTTTTTTGTGATTGTGTAAGTTCATAATAAGGCTTATGGATAGGAAATTTAGATTTAGCAGAAACTTTAAGGAAGATAGTTTTCCAATCACTCATTTTGTCACCTTTCCAAGGCACAATTGCGTCATCAAAAATTGAGCGTGATTTATCTGGAATTACAAGGTCTTCATCTATACCCACAACACTACCAAAACCTTCACAAGTTTTACATGCACCATATGGATTATTAAATGAAAAAAAGTTTACAGATGGTTCTTCGAAAACCATTCCATCCAATTCAAAACGATTATTTAAAATCTCACTTATTTTCTCATTTTGCTCATTGTAATAGGCTATAATACATTCACCATGACCTTCATAAAAAGCAGTTTGAATACTATCTGCAATTCTACCGGAAAACTCGTCATCATCTTTTAAAACTGAAAAACGATCAATAACTAAATAATAGGTATCAGAATTTTTGGTTTTTTTAGCTGGTAATATGTTGGAAATCGCATCTTCCAAATCCAACATTTCATCATTTAACATCACCCTTGAAAATCCGTTTTGTAGATAAGTTTCAAGTGTCTTTTTTAAACCGTTTTCGCCTTCAATTATTTCTACTAAAATTAAAACCTTTGTTGCTTCATTTAGATTTAGAATATAATCCACTCCATCTTCAACAGCATGCCTTTTAACTTGTCTTCCGCTAATTGGAGAATATGTAGAACCTACGCGTGCAAAAAGAAGTTTTAAATAATCGTAAATTTCTGTGGAAGTAGCTACAGTAGACCTTGGATTTCGTGTATTAACTTTTTGTTCGATTGCAATAGAAGGGGATATGCCATGAATATAATCCACATCCGGTTTATTCATTTTACCTAAAAATTGCCTTGCATAAGCAGATAAACTTTCGACATAACGTCTTTGACCTTCTGCATAAAGTGTATCAAATACTAAACTCGACTTCCCACTACCGGAAACACCTGTTACTACAGTTAATTTATTTCTCGGGATACTTACGTCTAAGTTCTTTAAATTGTGCATCCTTGCACCTTTTATAAATATATCTTGTTGGTTTTTACCTGACATTTCTTATTTTTCCCAAAAGTAATTTTTACTCAATGTTTGCAAGATTACAAAAAACTACTCGGCTAATTTGTTTTTGTTTTACCATTCTTTTTATACAGAAGGTAAATTCTCAATCTATTACGGTATATGGTGGACCCAGTTTACCATTTGGCACGTATGGAGCAAAAGATTTTCCATTAAGTGAAAATGGTATTGCTAAATCAGGATTTCATGCTGGTTTGGTATATGATTTTAAAACAAAATCAAACTATTTTAATATGTATAGTTCAATACTATACAACAAAAATAAGGTTGATTACGATGCTTTTAACAGATTGATTTTATTAAATAATAAAGACCTAAGATCTGTTCAAATATTAAAATCATGGAATCAGGGAACATTAATATTTGGAAGTAAATTAAAATATAGCAACCAACATTATGAGTTATTTGGAAAATTGGGACTGGGTATAGCTTGGCTTGGAAGTCCAGGTTATAATTTGAACTATGATTCTGCAGTAATAATTAAATGGAAAAGTTCCACTGTTGTTACTGGTTTGGTTCAAGTAGGAATAGGAGCCAATATTCACCTCAATCCAGGAGTATCATTGTTTACTGGAGCAGATTTATTGTATGGAAGGCCAGATTATGGAACAATTAAATTTACTGATACAAATGGTAATCCTGTAAGTACATCTTTGGAGAATTTAAAGGTTCCATTGGCAATAATTCAATTTTCGTTGGGGATTAGGTTTAATATTTTAAAACCGGAAATCACAACACTGAAGTCCAGAAGGCCTGTTAAATAAGGATTTTTAAAGTTTTTTCAGAAAAACTTGCATATTAATAATATTTTACTAATTTTGATTTAACAACCAATAAGTACAACTCATACATAAAATATCACCGCTTATAGAAATAACTCTACACTAGTTTTTATTGTTCAACCCTTAAACCTTACTGCCATGAACATGCAGAAAATTAGTGACCATGAGTTGGTGAAAATGTATCAATCAGGTCTCGATCAAGCATTAGAAGAATTAATTAAACGCCACAAGCGTAGTATCTTTACTGCGATTTATCTTTTGGTTCGCGACAGAAGTCTTGCCGAAGATATTTTTCAGGAAGCTTTCATTAAAATTATCAATACCTTAAGGTCAGGTAATTATAATGAAGAAGGAAAATTTTCAGGCTGGGCTGTAAGAGTTGGACGAAATCTTACAATTGATTATCTGCGTAAAATGAAAAGAGATACCACCATCACTGATAGTGAAGGAAACGATATCTTTTCTTATTTAGTAATTGCGGAAGAAGGAACCAAAGAAGACAAAATTATTCAGTATCAGACTGAAGAAAAGATTAAAGAGTTGGTAAAATATTTACCTGAGGAGCAACGACAAGTAGTTATTATGCGTCATTGGGGAAATATGAGTTTCAAGGAAATTGGCGATGCTACAGGAGTTAGCGTAAATACTGCTTTGGGTAGAATGCGTTATGCTTTAAATAATTTAAGGAAATTAATGTTAGAAAAAGGCGTTCAGATATAATTTTTTTAAGCTCATAAAATAATTTTCAATTCAATACGTTAACTTAGCGTAACGAATTAAAAGCTTATGAGTGAAAATTACTCTGAAAACCAATTGCTCCTTTACATTTATGACGAAATGGAAGCTGAAGAAAAATCCGCAATGGATGCTGAACTTCAGGTAAATCCACAACTTCAGAAACGTTTTTTAGAGTTCAAACAAACAATTAAAATGTTGGATGAACTTGAAACTGAACCTTCTGAATCAAGCATTGAATTTATTATGGAGCATGCTCGCAAACTCAATAATATTGAGTTAGTTGCAAGAGCTTAATAGAAAAAGGGCTGATTTTCAGCCCTTTTTCTATTTTATTGTAATTCCACTTGCAATAATTTTGAAATCATATTTTTCTGCTTGTACATATTGAAGTTCTCCTTTTATAAATGCGTTAGATCCATTTATATCTAAAGGTAAAATAAACTGTTTATCTTTTATTTCAACTAAAATGGGTTTACCATTTTCGTTTTTAAGACTTAACCAACATCCTTCACCTTTGCAATAATTTACAATTTCTCCTGTAAATAAAGTTTGTACCAAGTTTTGCGTATCTCCAGGATTAT
Organism: Bacteroidota bacterium; assembly: GCA_027487625.1. Taxonomy (GTDB): domain Bacteria; phylum Bacteroidota; class Bacteroidia; order UKL13-3; family UKL13-3; genus CAISCU01. The sequence goes on along the minus strand of JAIYDG010000021.1, from coordinate 27,001 downwards.
AAAAAGTAGAATTTAAATCAATTTGTTCTCCAAAACTACCGGTTTTGGGAATTGAGCTTCTTGAATTGCTGCTACAAGACACAAAAAATGTAACAATACTAAAACAGAGAATGCTGATTTTTACTAAGGATTTATTCATACTAAAATAAATGTACAATATAATAAGTAATTCCAGCAATTACAGCACTTACAGGAATTGTTAAAATCCAAGCCCATAGTAAATTAACGGTAACTCCCCATCTAACAGCTGATAGTCTTTTTGTAGCTCCAACTCCAATTATAGAACCAGTTATTGTATGCGTTGTGCTTACTGGAATTCCCATTTGTTCGGTCATGAATAAAGTTATTGCTCCTGAAGTTTCAGCACTAACTCCTTCTAAAGGAGTAACTTTAGTGATTTTTGTTCCCATTGTTTTTACAATTTTCCAGCCACCACTCATTGTCCCTAAGCCAATTGCTGCATAACATGCTAAAGGCACCCAATCTGGCATTTGTTTAAAATCTGTGATATCTCCATTTGCAATTAATGCCGCCGCAATAATTCCCATAACTTTTTGTGCATCATTTCCTCCATGTCCAATACTAAAGGCCGCTGATGACAATAACTGCAACTTTTTAAACATATTGGCCATTTTATAAGCAGTTGGAGTTTTTACTTTTTCAACATAGATATAAGTAAAAATAAAAATCAGAATCGCCAACATTAAACCGTTAACAATGAAGGAATTGTCAGCTTTATTAAGGTCTTTTGCCATTTTTTTGACATCCACATCCTGTTTCAATTCACTTTTTACTTTTTGAGCAATTCCTTCACCTTTAAGAGAATTATATTCTGCTAATAAAGGAGCTGCAGCATTGCTTAATGTTTTTACTGAATCTAGTTTGAAAGTTAATGAAGGATCTTTTGAAACCTCATTTTTAATTTTATCAATTCCATAAAACTTTTCAAGGTTATCATGCAATTTGTTTTGTTCCAGTTTGTCGAATAGAAACCAGGTTCCAACTGCAGCGATTAAAATCAAAGCAATTCTTTTCCAGGTATTACTTACAATTGTAACCAAAGTAATAACCATTGAAATGAGCATGCCCATAAGTGGGGCAATAAAAATGAAAAGTACAGTTTTTGTGATTTTTTCCATTTCTACAATGGAACTGAATGCAGTAAATCCTTCAGTAATATAAGCATGTGAAATTGCCGCTCCTGCAAAACCACCAATTAATGTATGAGAGGAAGAAGAAGGAATTCCATACCACCAAGTAATTAAATTCCAAGCAATTGCAGCAATTAAACCTGCAAAAATTACATCTAAAGTAATAAACTCTTTGTGTACAGTTTTGCCAATTGTGTTTGCAACAGCGTGATCTTTAAATATAAAGAACGCTACAAAGTTAAAAAACGCAGCCCAAACTACTGCTTGAAATGGTGTTAAAACTTTTGTAGAAACAATGGTTGCAATTGAATTTGCAGCATCATGGAAGCCATTGATATAATCAAATACTAAAGCTAGAATGATAATAATAACTAAATAACTCATAGTAAAGAGCTTATGCGTATTTTACTACGATTGTTTCTATAACATTGGCAGCATCTTCGAATTTATCTGTTACAATTTCCATTATTTGATAAATCTCACGCTTTTTAATTAATGTTTTGATGTCGGTTTCTGTATCAAATAATTTCTCAATTGATAAATCAAATAAGTCATCAGCTTGATTTTCAAAACTGTTTACTTTAACAATCGCATCGGTGATGTTACGCATGTTCTTCATGTTTCTTAATTCAAGAACAGCCGTTTTAATTGCATCAGCTCCTAAAACAATGATATCAGCCATTTTTTGCATGCCGATATCATTTGTATTTATTTTATATAAATTTATTTTTTTTGAAGATGCATAAATATAATCGCAAATATCATCCAAGGATGTAGCCAGATAATGTATATCCTCTCTATCAAATGGAGTTATAAAATTCTTGCCTAATTCAATGAAAATCTGATGAGTTAAATTATCATTATGATGTTCTAAATCTTCAACTTTTTTAATTATCACCGCTCTTTTGTCAAAATCGGGTTCTGCTACTACTTCTTTCATTAGCTTTCCCATTTCAGCCACATTGATTGCTACTTCCTCAAATAAGGAATAAAATATTTTGTCCTTTGGAGTAAAGAACTGAATGATTGAATTAAATGTCATGTGTTTATTTTCGCTGCGAAAATAAATATTTACATCTAATTAATATTAGTTTAATCATTACGCAATACTACTTATTTCTAAAATTTGATTTTTTTCATCTTAAAATATTCTAATTCAATTGCATAAGACGAATTAATAGATGATAGATAAATTACAAAAAAAAACGGCTAGCTCAAATATGAACTAGCCGTTTTTAAAATTATACTTTATAATTTATTTAATTAGACTCATTTCTCCAACAATATGTGGAGCTCCACCTAATTTGTCAATCAAGAATAAAACGTAACGAATATCTACATTTATAGTTCTTTTGTATTTTTCATCAAATACAATATCACCACTCATTGCTTCCCAGTTGCCATCGAAAGCTAATCCGATAAGTTGACCTTCTCCATCAATTACAGGACTTCCACTATTACCTCCTGTAATGTCATTATTGGTAATAAAAGCTACAGGTAATTTACCATTAGCCATTTTATACTGACCAAAATCTTTTGAATTGTATAAATCGATAAGTTTTTGAGGAGCATTGAATTCAAAATCAGCTGGATTGTATTTTTCCATCACACCATCAAGAGTGGTATAATATTCAAAATGAACAGCATCTTTAGGATCGTAAGCTTGAACTTGTCCATAAGTTAATCTTAAAGAAGAATTTGCATCTGGGTAAAAGGTTTTTTCCGGCATCATTTCCATTAAACCTTTGATATATGCTCTACCTTCTGGACCGATTGCCGCGTTGAATGCATCAACTTTAGGCTTGAAATTGGTTAAATAATTACCGTAAAATGCATCAACTAAAGCATAACATGGGTCAGCTTTTAGTTTTTTGATACTTGGATTCTTAATGAATTCTTCATAAGTTTCTTTTGTTCTAAAAATACTTTTAGCGAAAACCATCGCAGCATAAGCTCTAAATTTCTCAGAATTCGTTTTTCCTTTTGATTTTAAAATTTTAGACATAATTGCCGGATGTTGGTCGGCAGGAATGTTGTTATAATACATTTCTAAAATTTGGGCTAAGATTTTTTCATCTGCTGATGGAAAAAATGCTGCGTATGATTCTTCTGTTGCAGCTAAAGATGCAGCTAATGCTTTTTTAACAATTGCTGCAGTGTCCTTATTTTCTTTTAAAGCATTTGCATATGGAAATAAACTAGAAGCAATTCCATTCATACTTACGCCTAAAATACCTTCAATTAAATAGGTTCTTTGAAGTGCATAAGGTTTATAATCAGCGTAAGCTTTATCTACATTGTTTAAAACATTTTGATATTCAGATTTTCCACTGGCAAATTTTGCAAAATTTGTTTCCATGTTCTTTTTGTAGTCATAAACCTTTAAACGTTTCATTTGCTCAGTTTGACCAATAAAATATTTCCAATAGTTTGCAACTGAAGCATAATCAGCAGATAAAACAAGTCTATCGCTTACATTTTTATCCATTACTTCTTTCCAAGCTTTTAATCTTATATCTCTTAAGTTAACAATTGTGGGATTAACTTTTTCGATAGCTAAATCAATTCCTTGAGAAAATTCATAACGATTGGTTCTTCCAGGAAAGCCCATAATCATTGCAAAATCGCCTTCTTTAATACCTTTAATATTTACAGGTAAATGGTGTTTTGGTTGGTAAGGAACATTTGCTGTAGAATAAGCAGCTGGTTTGTTTTCTTTGTTTGCATAAATTCTGAACATACTAAAATCTCCAGTATGTCTAGGCCACATCCAATTGTCTGCATCACCACCAAATTTACCAACAGATTGAGGAGGTGTTCCAACTAATCTAATATCTGTGAATTTTTCAAAGGTGAAAAGATAATAGGCATTTCCTTTGAACATTTCTCTCACTTGTGCTTCATAATGAGTACCTTTTGTAGCTTCATTAGTTAGTTTTTTGAAAATTTCCTGAAGTTTGGCAGGTCTATTTTTTTCTTCAACATCTTTTAATTCTGCTAAAACTTTATCACTTACATCTTCAATTTTTTGAACAATAGAAACCCACATACCAGGTTTAGCTCTTTCTTCACCTTTATTTTTAGCCCAAAAACCGTTGTCTAAAATATTATCTTCTTTTGTTGATAATGATGCAATTGCGTCATATCCACAATGGTGATTTGTTAAAACTAAACCTTCTTTAGAAATAATTTCGCCGGTACAGCCTCCATTAAACCATACGATTGCATCTTTCATAGAACTATTGTTTACATCATACAATTGTTCTGCGGTTAGTTTTAGGCCTTTAGCCTTCATTTGTTCATAATTGTATTTCTTTAACAAGAGTGGAATCCACATTCCTTCATCTGCCTTTACTGTGTTCAAAAGCAAAAAACTCATTAGAAATAACAAAGAGTAAATTTTTTTCATATTTAGAATGATTGAAGCGACGAAAGTAAAACATTATTTATTCTATTGAAATGCTTTTTGATAAAAGGATTTTATGAGGCCTAACAATTTGTTTAAAATTACTTAATATTGAAAATCTTATCTGCAAGGGTATAATTGCGGTAAGTAAATACCTATGTTTGGTTTAGATACTCCTATTACAATCCTTTTATTGCTGTGTTTGTTGGCAGCGGTAATTTTTGAATTTATCAATGGATTTCATGATACGGCAAATGCTGTTGCAACAGTTATCTACACCAATTCACTAAAACCTTGGTTTGCTGTTGTTTGGAGTGGAATTTGGAATGCTATTGGGGTTTTTGCCGGTGGAATTGCAGTTGCAATGGGTATAACCAATTTATTACCTAATGAGGTATTACTCGATACCAATATTTATCATAATGTTGCTTTAATTGCGGCACTCTTGTTAACTGCAATCATTTGGAATTTAGGTACTTGGTATTTTGGAATTCCTAGTTCCAGCTCACATACTTTAATTGGTTCTATTTTAGGTGTTGGTTTGGCCTATTCATTTATAGGAACTGATGCTAATGCTTCTTATGTAAATTGGGGAAAAGCAAGTGATATTGGTTTAAGTTTGTTTTTATCGCCACTTTTAGGATTCAGTTTCGCTATTTTGCTCATGTATATTATGAGGCAATCAATAAAGTCAAAAGTGATTTTTAGAGAACCTGCTACAAATGCGCCTCCTCCATTTTGGATTAGATTAATTCTACTTTTAACCTGCACTGGAGTTAGTTTTTCACATGGTTCAAATGATGGACAAAAAGGTGTTGGCTTAGTTATGTTAATTTTGATTGCAATTGTTCCTGCTCATTTTACTTTAGATTTAAAACGAAATCCTTCAGAAATTAAAGGGGAATTAGCTTCAATGCATTCTATTTTATATAAAATTGATAGTACCGCTTTAACTGCTGATGAGGCTTTTGAGCTTCAAAAAGCTAATAAATACCTTGGTGATTTTGAATCAAAATTAACGAATCAAGCTTCCTTCCTTGATTTATCACATGAAAGTAAATTCGATATTAGAAAAGATTTACTTTTAATGGGTAAAGCTGTGAAAAAGTTACTTGAAAGTAAGAATGTTAATTTGAGTGAAAATAGCAAAGAGAAGCTTAAAAATTCAACCGAAAAGGTAAAGTCAATAACAGAATATGCTCCAAATTGGGTAATCTTAATGATTTCTTTGAGTTTGGGTTTAGGAACATTAGTTGGCTGGAAACGCATAGTAACTACAATTGGAGAAAAAATTGGTAAACAGCATTTAACTTATGCTCAAGGAGCGAGTGCCGAAATTGTTGCCGCAAGTACTATTGGTTTCTCAACCTGGCTTGGATTACCAGTTAGTACAACACATGTATTGTCTTCTGGTATCGCCGGTAGTATGGTTGCCAGTAAAGGAATAAAAAATCTTCAAACTAAAACCATAAAGACAATTGCACTTGCATGGTTATTAACCCTTCCTTTTAGTATTATTATGTCGGGTTTATTGTTTTTATTGTTCAGAACAATTTTATAATTCAATACCTAGTTTTATAACAAAAAAGGCTGCAAATTTTGCAGCCTTTTTTGTTATAAAAATCTTTATTTATCTATTGATTATCTTTGATTTAGTGTAAGTTTTCTTTAGTTTAATATTGAATATCAAAGCAGATATTTATTATTTGATTTTCTCTTATATCCTTTAAAAATAACATTCTGAATTACTTCATTTCTTTAATCTAATAACCAACATTTATAATTCGATATTCTGAATCGAAACCTATCATGTTAAGTTTTGAGTTCTGATATCCTTTTCCATTTGGTTTTTTTCTGATTTGAAATGTTCCTCCAATTAATTTTTGACGATTATTGAAATTGTCAGGAATAATTTCTCCGTTATTCTCAGCTAAATGAATTAAAAAATAAACAACCTGATCATAACCGGAAACTGCAAATTCATTTGGTTCGCAGGCATATCTCTCAAAATATTGTTGGATAAATTGCTTTCCTATTGAAGATTCAGAATCCATGAAGTTTGGAGTGATTATTTTTGTATTTAATCGATTCCAAATTTGGGCATTGATGTTTTTAAAATTAAGCCACTTTTTGTTTCCGTAAACATAAATATCGGTAAATTGGTTTGAATCAGACAGCATCCTCAGCGCTCCATTTACTAAATATTCATTATCTGAATCAATAATAACATGATGACTTTTACCTAAGGAGAAGTGATTTTTGAATTCATTATATCTGGCCAATTCCATTGATTTGATATTGTATTGAGGAAATTTGCTCTTTAAAGCCAGCATTCTATTGCTGATTACTTTTTCATTTTTCCCTTTACCATATAGAATTATAACATTGGCTTTTTCTTCTCCATTAATTCTTAACTGCTCTAAAAATATATCAGCATAATTATCTAAATCGGGATTCACACTTATTAAATAAGGGTCTTCAACTTTACTTTTCGTCATTGTAAGTAATGGTGAAACATGATAAATTTTTGCTTGTGAAGAATAATTTGCCATCATTTTTTGGGCCTCAGATACAACTGGTCCGAAAATGATATCAGCATTTAAAACCTGGTTTTTTTTCAATATTTGTTTGAATGTATTTGAATCGTTTTTGGTATCATAAATACAAACATTTACCGGAATCCCTAAATTTCTAATGCTATCAAGACCAATTTCAAGTCCTTGATAATATTCTCTGCATGCATTTCCCAATATAGCTTTTTCACTATTGGGGTTACTTAATAATTCTTTGCTACAAAATGGCATGATTACAGCAACCTGAATGGTATCTGTAGTGTACTGTTTTTTATCAGCTGCAAATGAATTTGAGCCTAATAAAAAAAGTAAAACAAATATTTTTATTGAATTTAGGATTTTATTCCCATTCAATAGTTGCTGGTGGTTTAGAACTGATATCATATACAACTCGGTTTATTCCTTTAACTTCATTAATAATTCTATTAGCTACATGTCCCAAGAAATCGTGGGGTAGGTGACAAAAATCCGCTGTCATACCATCAACTGAAGTTACTGCTCTTAAACAGACCGCATGTTCATAGGTTCTTTCATCACCCATAACACCAACAGATTGAACAGGTAAAAAGATTGTTCCTGCCTGCCAAACATTTTGGTAATGATTTTTAGATTTTAACTCAGAAATAAAAATGTGGTCAGCTTCCTGAAGAATTCTAATTTTTTCATGAGTAATATCTCCTAAAATTCTGATGGCTAAGCCAGGTCCAGGAAAGGGATGGCGACCAAGAATTATTGGATCTATTCCCAATGCCGCTCCAACATTTCTTACTTCATCCTTAAATAGCATTCTTAAAGGTTCTACTATTTTAAGGTTCATTTTTTCAGGCAATCCACCCACATTATGATGTGATTTAATTGTGGCAGAAGGTCCTTTAACACTCACACTTTCAATTACATCAGGATAAATTGTTCCTTGAGTTAACCATTTAATTCCGGTTAATTTAGTTGCTTCATCATCAAAAACTTCAATGAAAACTCGTCCGATAATTTTTCTTTTTTGTTCTGGGTCTGAAACTCCTTTTAATTCACTAATGAATCTTTCTTTTGCATCAACTCCAATCACATTTAACCCCATGTTTTTATATGCATGAAGTACTTGTTCAAATTCATCTTTACGAAGAAGTCCATTATCAATAAAAATTCCGGTTAGATTGGATCCTATTGCATTTTTTAACAAAATTGCAGCAACAGATGAATCAACTCCTCCTGATAAACCTAAAATTACTTTATCGTCACCAATTTTTTGTTGTAATTCATTAGTTGTTGTTTCGATGAAATGCGCAGGATTCCAATTTTGGGACAATTTTGCTACTTTAGAAATAAAGTTGTGCAAAATGGTTTTTCCATCTGAGCTATGAGTTACCTCAGGGTGAAACTGAATTCCGTAGGTATTTTCTCCATCAATTTTAAAAGCAGCACATTTTACACTTTCAGTACTGGCAATTATTTGAAAATTGGCCGGAATATCTTGAATTGTATCGCCATGACTCATCCAAACCTGGCTATTTTTATCAACATCTTCAAATAATACAGATTCGTGAATTTCAGTTAATAATGCTCTTCCATATTCTCTGATTTTTGATGGAACCACAAAACCTCCATTAGATTGAGCCATATATTGTGCTCCATAACAAACTCCTAGTAAAGGCAGTTTTCCTCTGTAAACGCTTAGGTCTATGGATGGTAAAATTCCATCACTAACACTATAAGGACTTCCACTTAAAATTACAGCTTTGGTAGAATCATCCAATTCAGGTAGGTGAGTGCAAGGGTGAATTTCAGAATAAACATTCAATTCACGTAATCTTCTAGCAATTAATTGGGTGTATTGAGACCCAAAATCAATAATAAGTACTTTTTCTTCCATCATGTGACTGCAAATTTCACTATTTTTTGCGAGTAATTTTTAAATCCTGATGAGTAGTGTAAAACAAATTGAAATTTTGGAGTTTATTTCTGAGGCTCGAAATGGCTATATCCTCGATGCACGTAGTGAAGGAGAGCATGAACAAGGGCATATTCCGGATTCAATTTCTTTTCCTTTGTTAAAAAATGATGAAAGAGTCAAGGTTGGAACCTGTTATAAACAAAAAGGAAATTTAGAGGCAGTTTTATTAGGATATGAACTAGTTGGTCCCAGATTTTCAGACATTATTAGGGATGCAAAATCAAAATTTGGCGACAAGCCTTTATTTGTGCATTGCTGGCGTGGAGGTTTGAGAAGCCGAATTATGACAAATTTATTGGCTTCGGCTGGTTTTCAGGTTTATTTGCTTAAAGGTGGGTATAAAACTTATCGTAATTTTGTTCTAAATACCTTTTCAAAAACTTATAATTTCCAGGTTTTAAGCGGTTATACAGGCAGTGGTAAAACCGAAATACTTCATTTTTTAAAACAAAATGGTAAAAATATAATTGACCTAGAAAGATTGGCAAACCATAGAGGTTCTGCTTTTGGTTCTTTAGGATTTTTAGCTCAACCTACTCAAGAACAATTTGAGAATAATTTAGCTCTTGAATTGCTGAAATTTAAAGAATATGAAGAAATTTGGATTGAAGATGAAAGCAGGTTAATTGGACAAATTCAAATTCCTAATGCAATTTATGAATCTTACAGAGCAGCTCCATTATTTTTTATGGATTTGCCTATTGAGGTAAGAAGTTCAATTATTTTGAAAGATTATGGTTCATTTCCTAAAACGGATTTAATTCAAGCAACTTTAAAAATTAAAAAGAAATTGGGTGATTTAAGAACCAGAATGGCAATTCAAGCTGTTGAAGATGGAGATCTTAATGTATGGGTTCATGAGGTTTTGTATTATTATGACAGAGCTTATAATACAGGCTTAAAATCTAAAAACAATAAATCAATTTTACGATTGGACGGTAGTTTTGATGAAATTAGAGACTCTCTATTAAATAAATAGGGCCTGCTGAAAATTAACTATCAATCAATTGAATTAGTTTTAAATTTACTTAAAGACAGAAACAAGGCCATTTTTTTCTTTTCTGCTAAATTGAAGTATTATTTATACATCTATTTTGGCAGCGTCTAAAATCTGACCTGTTTCTGTCTTTTTCAGCAAGCCCTAAATAAAAAAAGCCCACTTTTGGTGGGCTTTCATTAAATATTTAAAGATTATTTTTCGATATACATCTTATCTTCATCGCGGTATCCTTTTTTGTTTTCGTACCAATCTTCACTAGAAAAACCACTTGATTCAGCCCATTTTCCAAAGTATTGATAAACTTGAAGAAAATCTACTTTTGTTTGAGGATAAGGTATTTCAGATGGTACTACAATTGCCCAAGGTAAATTATTTTTTGATTTGTATAATTTTTCTTTACTAGGGTTTGAATCATCCTGACCAGTTCCAAAAAGTTTTTGGTTAGCTAAGTCTGTAGGTACCATATTTGGAAGGTGAATTTCTTTTTCTCTATCTTGGTTAACAATTAAATAAGGATTGATTTGAATATCTTTTAATTCTAAAGCTTTTTCACTTTCGGCATCAAAAGAAATAACTAAATCTAAGTCTACAGGTTTAGCATAAGGATTTGCTGGGTCAACATTTACACCACTTCCACCAGGAGAAGGTAAAACTCTGAAAGCATCATCAAATGCTATAATGTTTGCATAAGTTTGACCACTTTCTGTTCCATTTGATTCTACTTTTAACCAATCAGTTTTGCCAGTGTTTGCACCTGTAACCGATATTACTTGTTTAGGGCTGATATTGTCTAATTGTATACCGAATCCATTATGGAAACTAGCACCAATGGCTCTAACAGTCATATTTAACTTTAATTCGACAACTTTATTTTTAGCATTTAGAACTACTTGTTGACGGAAACTTGCAACAAAATCGTTGAAGTCATAATCACCTGTAGTTGGCCATAAATCTTCAAACATAATTGTACCTTTTCCAGCTGCTGGGTAAAAATTATCATAAGCTCTTTTTGAATCATTTGGATATGCATCTTCGTTATCTGCAACACCATCAGAATCTGTATCTTTTATGGTAGGTAATGGTAAGCAATATGCATTAGATGGATCTGACCAATAAGTACCAGGAATGAATAAATCATCAGAAAATGCTCTACTTGTTCCACCTGATCCTACATAACTAATTAAAATTTTGTATGGTTGACCTGAATTTGCAATTGCCGCAGGTACAGGTACTGAAATATCTTTAACCCAAATATCTAAAGGTGTAGCCCAATTATATGTGTAAAATGAAGTAGCTGTTCCTTCTTTGAAGTTTGAAACTGCATTTGGATCGTATGGAACATATTGGAATACCATTCCTCTTGAAGTACCTCTATCGTTTTCTAAACGTACTTTCATCGTTATATTTCCAGAACCAGGTTTAATCCAAGGAGATTTTACCCAACAAGCAGTTAAACTTGCGTTTGTTAATGCATTTGAACGTAAACTCCAGTTTCCATTTATTCTAAACTCTAAGTTAGAATAAGTAGTTGCTCCAAAACCCCAGCAATTTGCTTGCTCTAATGAACGGTTTCCACTTTCTGCCGTTAAAGTTGCTAATTGTGATTGCGCATTTGAGAAAAACGAACTCGCTGCAACTACGATAGATAATATTAATTTTTTCATGGTTTTAACTATTCTTCAGTTGATACTGGAATAAAGTCGAATTTTATTTCTGATGTAGTTGAACTTACAACTTTTTCAATTGAACCATAAGTTACTTTAACTTCTTTTACATTTTTTGGTAATGTAATTTTAGTAAGCATATCTTGATCCATTTGGTGAGTTGCTGTAAAATAAGTCGCTTTGCCATCCAATGAACTTACTTTAAGAGTTCTATTGATTGTAGCCATAGTTTGTAAACCCAGTACTTTAAAATCAACAAGTTTAACCGAACTCCAATCAAAATCCTGTTTAACATTCAACTTTTTAAACTCAGTTGTAACTTTTTGATTTGAATCTAAATTAGCTTTTTCAATTAAGTCTTTTTTGCAAGAACTTAAAAGAACTGGTACTAATGCTACTAACAATATTAACTTTTTCATGTTTATGTGTTTTGTTTTACTAGTGCAAGTTCTTTGTCATTAAATCTAAAAATCCGTAACTGTATGATTTATAGTGTTTTGATTTTGTTGTTAGCGATTTCTGAATTCTGCTCTTGGTTCAAATTGGGATAAATTCTCAAATTTGGAAACTTTATTATCGCAAAATCATTATGATCTATTATACAACCCACTATAGATTATATTATCCCAAACACCACTTCTAATGTAATATACTAATCAAATAAATTCTTTATGAACTTAATTAAGTTAATCAATATCAAAACTTTAGCTTCGGATGTAATTAATAGTTACTTTTTTGTTTAAATAAACTTAATCTTCAGTTATTTCTGCCGGTCTTGAAGATAAATAATCAAAGTTAAGTTTATCAGAGTTGACTTCAATTTCTTTAGTCAAACTTCCAAATTGAACTATGATTTTTTGCTCTTTTGTTGGAATTTCAAATTCTAAATTAAAGCTTTCACTCATTAATCTAGATTCTTCCATTATAAAATTACCATTTAAGTCTTTGATGCTAAAATTTCCTCTTATAGGATTGATAGTTTCTAATCCAGTAACTTTCAATTGAATGTTTTTAGTCGTTTTCCACTCAAAACTATCTTCAACTTTTAATTCTTTAAAATTTTGTGTTGTACCTATTTTTTTTTCTGGTACTTCAAATTTGGTACACGAGCCTAACAAACTCAAAATTGAAATGAAAGCTAAATAATGTAATTTCTTGTAATTCATAAATTTTACATTTTGAACTATGCAAGTTACACTATTTATTTTTAATTCTTATAGGTTGAAGTTGTAAATTTTCTTGTGGTTTAGCAAGTTCTTCCAATAGGTTCAAAACCTTTTCTGTCAAGCTTTTAATAGATTTAGCTATATTTTTCATTTCAGTTGATTTTTTAATTATTTTAATTGCTTTGAACTCTGATATTTCATTGTTTTAAAACTTATTTTTAAACAATATATTATGAACTCTTTTTTTAATTATTTTTTGAATTTTGAATAAATATTTAATTAAAAATTATATCCTATAACAGTAATTCTCCAAAGTTTAAACACTAATTTCAAATATTGGGCCACAAAAATTTTATAGCAGATTTTGTTTGTAAATTATTGATTTTTAATTATTTAATAAAAAGGTTGATAATTGGTTTAAACCTTTTTGAATCAAAATTGGATTTCCTTATTCATTTTGAGTTAATTCAAATTCCTAAATCAATAGATGATTGAAATAATTCGGTTTCAAAAACCAATTATTAGTGTATCATAAATTGAAATTTTGGGTAAATACTTTAATGATAATAGATTTTGTACCTTTGTTTAAAATTTTAATAATATGGCAGGAACTGAGTTTTTTGGCGCTGAAGAGCGTAAAGAGATTAATGATGTATTAGAAACTGGAATTTTGTTCAGATATAATCATGATGCTCAAAGAAATAATATCTGGAAGGCGCGTGAATTTGAATCAGAAGTTGCGAAGTTGGTCGGAGCAAAGTATGCTCATGCTGTATCAAGCGGTTCTACAGCTGTTTCTTGTGCATTAGCAGCAGCTGGAATTGGTGCTGGTGATGAAGTTATTGTACCTCCTTTTACGTATATTGCTTCTGTAGAAGCGGTAATATTTGCTGGTGCCTTACCGGTTTTTGCTGAAATAGACGAAACTTTATGTTTGAGTGCTGAGGGTATTAAAAAAGCAATTACACCTAAAACTAAAGCAGTTTTATTAGTTCATATGTGCGGACAAATGGCAAATATGGATGAAATAATGGCTGTAATTAATGAACATAACTTGGTTTTGGTTGAGGATGCTGGTCAGGCAATGGCAGCTTCTTATAAAGGAGTTTCAACCGGATTATGGGGTACAACTGGTTGTTATAGTTTCGATTTCTTTAAAATAGCTACTGCAGGCGAAGGTGGCGTAATGGTCACTAATAATGAAATTGCTTACAAATTAGCAGATAATTATGCAGACCATGGTCACGACCATATTGGTAATAACCGTGGTATGGAAAACCATCCTGTTGTTGGTTTTAATTATAGAATTTCAGAATTGCACGCTGCTGTAGGTTTAGCACAAACCCGCAGAGTTCCTATGATTCGTGAAGCAAATAATAAACATAAAAGGTTTATGATGGCAGAATTAGGAAAGATTGCAGGAGTTAATTTTGCTACCTTACCTGATCCAAACGGAGATTCAGCTACTTTCTTAAACATTCTTTTACCTGATACTAATTTAGCTGCAAAAACTGTTGCTAATTTTAATGAAAATGGTGTAAGTGGTTTTAACTATTGGTTCACCAATATGTATCATTTTATTAACCAATGGGATCATATTAAAGAGGGTAGGGTTGCAGCAAAAACGAATGTTCAGTTATTGGGTGCACCACAGGATTATAAAAATTTAAATCTTCCTAAAACTCAAGAAACTATTGGAAGATTAATTTCATTCTCAATTAAAGCAAGCTGGACAGATTCTGAGTTAACAGAATTGACTTCAAAAATTGCGGCTTCTATTCAATCTGCAATGCAACAATCGGCTTAATTTTAAACCAAATTAAATGACGCATAAGAATTTTAAAAGCATTGAAAAAACCGTTTTTGGTAGAGGAAGTTTTAATCAACTTGATGAGATTTTAGAACCAAAAAGGACTTTAAACAATGCTTATATGGTCTTTATTGTAGACCATTATTTCAAAGGGAAAGAACTTGAAAGCAGACTTCCTGTTCATGAAGGAGATTTGGTTTACTTTATCGATGTTGATCCTTATGAACCAACAACAGAACAAATAGATGCATTAAGAGACGAAATTCTTGCTAAAAAAGGTTTACCTTCTGGATTGATTGGAATTGGTGGTGGAAGTATTATGGATATTGCTAAAGCTACTGCACTGATGCTTACCAATGATGGCTCCTCAACCTTATATCAAGGCTTAAATCTTATTAAAAAACCGGGTGTTTATCATGTTGGTGTTCCAACAATTTCTGGAACAGGTGCAGAATGTAGCATGACTGCAGTGTTAACTGGTCCTGAGAAAAAACTTGGCTTAAAATGTGAATGGACTATTTTCGATCAGGTAATTCTAGATTCAGAACTTACTGCCTCAGTTCCGGTTGATAAATGGTTTTATACAGGAATGGATACATTTATTCATTGTATTGAAAGTCGTGATGGAATTTTAAATAATGCTTACAGCATGGCTTATGGAGAGCAATCTTTAAAGCTTTGCCGTGATATTTATTTAGGAGAAAATGCAGGTCAATCACCAGAAAATGATGACAAACTTATGGTTGCATCCTTAATGGGTGGTTTAAGTTTAACTTATAGTGAAGTTGGAATTTGTCATGCTTTAAGTTATGGCTTAAGTAAGATTTTTGGTGAAAAACATTGTTACGCAAATTGTTTGGCATTCCAGCATTTGGCAGATTTTTATCCTGAAGGAGTTGCTGAATTTAAAACGATGTTAGATAAACATGGTATTGTACTTCCTAAGGGGCTTAGCAAAAATTGGACTGATGCAGAAATCACTGCAATGGCGCATGTAGCTTATAATTTGCACCACATGTGGAACCATGCAATTGGTACCGATTGGAAAGAAAAAATTAGTATTGAATTTATTGAAGGATTATTTAGAAGATTATAAAGAATTGAATAACATGACAAAAATTGTAAAAGTTGGTGACATTGAGTGTGGGAGTGATGAGTTGTTTTTGATTTCAGGTCCTTGTGTGATTGAGGATGAATCAATCATGATGAAAACTGCAGAGAAGTTAAAAGAAGTTTCTGAAAGATTAAATATTAAGATGATTTATAAATCGTCTTTTCAAAAAGATAATAGAAGTAGTTTAAAATATTATGATGGTCCAGGTTTAAGTAAAGGTGTTGCTTTATTAGCTAAAATCCGCGAACAATTCGGATTTCCAATCTTAACCGATGTTCATTATCCAGACCAGGCTACTGCAGCTGGTGAAGTGGTTGATGTAATTCAAATTCCAGCTTATTTATGTATGCAAAGTACCTTAATGGTTGCCTCTGCAAAAACAGGTAAAGTTGTTAATATTAAACATGGTCAGTTTTTGGCTCCTGAAAATATGAAACACCCTGTAGCAAAATGTGTTGAATCTGGAAATGATCAGGTGATTTTAACAGAACGCGGATTTACTTTTGGTTACAATGATTTAATTGTTGACCCTAGAAGTTTTTACCACTTGAGAAATATTGGTTATCCTGTTGTTTTTGATATTACACATTGTGTTCGTAAATATGGTACGCCAAGTGCTGATCCTAATGGCGGTGCAAGAGAGTTTTTGCCTGTATTAAGCAGGGCTGGAGTAGCTTCAGGTGTAGATGGTGTTTTTATTGAAACTCATCCTGACCCAAAAAATGCTTTGTGTGATGCTGCCTCTCAATTATCGGTTTATGATTTGGAAGAATTTATGAAACCATTAATTGAAATTCATAATATTGAAGTTTCCTATAGAAAATAATCATTAAAATGAAAAAGCCTATTTTACCTTTTCTGATTTTTGTTTTGTTTGGATTAAGCTCATTTGCTCAATACCAATCTCCTTATACAGGTGTTGTAGATCCCAAGGAAATAGCCTTACCGAAGGTATATTTGAGTGTAGGTTCAGGACTACAATATAAATATGGTATTTTAGGATTAGGTTTTGGATACAGAGTTGCACCAACTGCAATAGTTGAATTTAACACAGGTTTAGGTTTATATGGATCAAAAGTTGGACTAACCGGAATTTTTAAATCAGGCTACAAAAATGGCTGGTGTCCAAGTATCGGATTTTCTAAAGCTAATGGATTTCAAGAATTAATTTTAGATGTGGAAGTAAGTTATAATGATAAAGATTATGATGTCAATACTTCTATTAATTTAGATCCATTGCTGACTATAAATGCTGGACTTCAGCGCCAATTTGTGACAAAAAGGGGAAACCGGTTTACCATAGATTTAGGATATGCAATTGGTTTAAATAAACAAATTATTACATTTAATGAAAAAAGTGTTTTAATTGAAGGTAAATATATTGCAATAGAAAATGTTGATTTCTCATCAAATCAAAAATCATTTTTTCAAACAATTGGTCCTTCAGGATTAACATTAGGCTTATCTTACAATTTCGGATTTTTTGGTCTATAAATAATCAATTTAGATAATTAGAGAATTAAAATTATTTTTGAGCCCTTTGATAATAAAACAGTATTAATAAACATGGAATTATATTTAGATTCAGCAAACCTTAAAGAAATTGAAGAAGGTTTTAAATTAGGATTTTTGAATGGTTTAACTACCACTCCAACATTTATGCAACGTGAAGGTATCACCGATATTGATGGCATGATTGTTAAACTTTCGAAAATGGTACCTGTACTTCAAATTGAAGCTTTAGGTGATACTGCAGAAGAAGTTTTGGCTGAAGCTGAACGTCAATTGGCACTTGGTTTAGATCCTAAGAAGACTGTTTTTAAAATTCCGGTTTCTTTAGAAGGTGTTAGGGCTTGCAAATTATTAAGAAGTAAAGGATATCTTGTAAATGTACATTTGGTTTACACTTTACAGCAAGCTTATATGGCTATGCATGCTGGCGCAACTTATGTTTGTCCTTTAGTTGGTCGTTTACAAGACCAAGGGCATGATGCTTTAGATTTAGTAAATCAAATAGTTTCAGCGGTTGATCATTATGGTTATGATACAAAAGTAATGTTCTCTTCGGTTCGCACTTTAGAACATGTTCGTAATGCATTAAACTTAGGTGTTCATACCATTACAATTCCTTTGAAAGTAATGAAACAATTGACTGAAAATCACTTTACTACAGTAGGTACAGATCAGTTTATTCGTGATACTCGCTTAATGACAGTTCGTGTGAAAGAAGCATTAAACGGAATCAATCCAATTGTTGATGGCAATACAGATTTAGCAGAAGCAATTGTTAAAATGACTGAATTCGGTTTCGGTGCAATTACAATTGTAAATGCTGATGGTTCTTTAAAAGGTGTTTTCACTGATGGCGATTTGAGAAGGAAACTACAATCAGATGGTCGTGATGTTTTAAATAAGAAAATTGGTGATTTCGAATATGGTAAACCGGTTTCTATTGATGGTTCTGCTTTATTAAATGAAGCTATGGGCTTATTTAAATCTACTAAAGTTGATACAATTTTGGTTACAGAAAATGGCAAACCAATTGGAATGTTAGATATCCAAGATTTAGAAGATTAATAAAATTCTATTCATTAAAAAGGAGGCTTGTCCTCCTTTTTTTATTTATACACAAATGGAAATTCAAAAAGAATTCGAATCAATCGGTGGAATTTTTGTTCACCCTTTGCAGGAAATAGTAGAAAAATTTAAAGGTATTAAAGCTTTTGTATTCGACTGGGACGGTGTTTTTAATAATGCCCAAAAAAACGAAAATAAAAGCAGCACTTTTAATGAAGCCGATAGTATGGGTACGAATTTAATCAGATATGATTATTTTTCCCAATTTGGGAAAATGCCCAATACCGCTATTATTTCAGGTGAAAAAAATGAAATGGCTTTTCATTTTTGCAATAGAGAACATTTTGATGAATCCTATTTTAAAGTTCCAAACAAAATTATAGCTCTCAATCATTTTTGTGAAAAACACCAATTAAATGCGACTGAAGTTTGTTACTTTTTTGATGATGTTTTAGATTTAAGCGTAGCAGAAAAAGTTGGATTCCGAGTAATGATTAATCGTAAAGCAAATCCACTTTTTAGAAATTATGTAATTAAAAATGATTTGGCTGATTATGTTACAGGGCACGATAGCGGAAACTTTGCAGTTAGAGAAGCATGTGAGTTGCTCATGGGAATCACCGGTAATTTTGATAAAATAATGCTCGAACGAACTAAGTTTGGCGCAAATTATCAAGAATACATTAACCTGCGCCAAACTTTGCCAACAGAATTTTTTACCGTTTTGAATGGTGAAATAATTTCAGTTGTCCTATAAAGACTATTACATTTCAGAAAGTTCAAGCCATCTCAATTCTTTTTCATCTAATTTTGATTTAACTTCTTCAAAATCAGCACTCCATTGTATTACATCTTCATGATTACTGCTACCGCTAGCTAATTTTTTCTCCAAAATAGTTTTTTGTTGATGTAAAATTTCTATCTCATCAGTTAGTTGTTCAAGCTCTCTTTGCTCTTTATAACTTAATTTCTTTTTTATTGGTTGAACCTCTACTTCAATTGTTTTAGTAGCAGCAAGTTTTGGAGTTTCTTTTGATTTTGAATCCTTTGTTTTTTCTTCATCCAATTCATTTAAATATTCCTGATAATTTCCATTGAATGAACGAATGTTTCCATTTCCTTCAAATACAAATAATGAATCAACTAAATTGTCCATGAAGTATCTGTCGTGAGTTACAATTAACATACATCCTTCATAATTTTCAAGGAAATCCTCTAAAACATTTAAGGTATCTATATCCAAATCATTAGTAGGTTCATCTAAAACCAAAAAGTTCGGTTTACCCATTAAAATAGTCAATAAATACAACCTTCTTTTTTCTCCTCCACTTAAAGAACTTACATAATTGTATTGCTTTTTTGCATCAAATAAAAACTGCTTTAATAACATGGTTGCAGACAGTTTTACTCCTTTTCCGATTTCTAAATACTCAGCAATATCAGTAATTACTTCGATTACTCTTTTATCTTCTGAAAGCTGAATTCCTTGTTGATTATAATATCCAAACCTAACTGTATCACCTTTTACAATGCTACCTCCATCTTGTTTCTCAAGTCCTAAAAGCATATTTAAAAATGTACTTTTACCAACTCCATTCTGACCAATAATTCCAATTCTTTCACCAGGAACAAATAAATGTGTGAAATCAGTGCAAATTTTCAAATCGCCATAACTTTTTTGTAATTGATGAACTTCAAGAATTTTGGTACCCATTCTTTGCATTTGCATTTGAATTTCTACCACACTATCATCCCTTTTAAATGAAGCTTTTTCTTTTAAATCGTAATAAGCATCAATTCTACTTTTGCTTTTGGTAGTTCTAGCTTTTGGTTGACGACGCATCCACTCCAGCTCTTTTTTAGCTAATTTTCTGGCAGTATCTGCTTCTTTTTGTTCATAGGTTTCTCTCATTTCTTTTTTCTCTAAGAAATAAGCATAATTACCTTTATAAGAGTAGATTTTACCCATATCTAACTCTATAATCTCATTGCAAATTTTGTCTAAGAAATACCTATCGTGGGTAACCAATAACATTGTTAAATCTAAGGATTGTAACCAAGCTTCTAACCACTCAATCATTTGAAGGTCAAGATGATTGGTTGGTTCATCCATAATAACAAAATCTGGTTCCTGAATCAAAACTCTGGCAAGAGCTAATCTTTTTCTTTGTCCTCCACTTAAACTTTTGCAAAATTGTTCGAGATGGTGATGAAGGTTGAGTTTAGTTAAAATTGTATGTACTTTATTATCTAAATCCCAAGCTTGATATAATTCCATGTCCTCCATCACTTTCTGCATGGCTTCATGAATTTCAGTGTTTTCAGGATCTAATTCCATTTTTTCTGTAAGCAATTCAAATTCTGCCACAGTTTTAAATTTTGGATGGTTGGTATTAAAAATTGCATCTAATACCGTATCATTCTCATTAAAATGAGGTTCTTGTTCCAGATATGTCCATGTGATATTTTTATCAATCATCACACTACCACCGCCATCCGGCTCTTCTCTTCCGGTTAAAATGTTTAACAATGAAGTTTTTCCTGAACCATTTTTTGCAATAAATGCAACTCTTTCGCCCTTTGCAATACTTAAATCTAGGTTTTCAAAAAGTACTCTTTCTCCGAACCTTCTGCCTAGGTTTTCTCCTCTCAAATAAATCATCCGCAAGAATAAGATTTTAGATTGAAGAGGATATCATTTTTTGGTTTTACTTTCGCTAAAAATAATAATTAAATGATTTTAGGAATAATACCTGCCCGTTATGCAAGTTCTCGCTTTCCGGGTAAACCTTTGGTTGAAATTAATGGTGTTTCAATGATTGAACGTGTTTACAAAGAAGCAAGTAAAGCTAAAACACTTGATTATGTGGTGGTAGCAACAGATGATGAAAGGATTTTTGAACATGTAAAGGCCTTTGGCGGCAATGTTGTAATGACATCATCTAACCATCCTAGTGGAACTGATCGCTGTTATGAAGCATTCAAAAAAGTAAAAGGGGATTTTAATTATATCATTAATATTCAGGGAGATGAACCATTTATTAATCCTGAACAAATTGATGAATTAGGTGGTGTTTGCAAAGGTCAAACTGAATTAGCAACTCAAATGATTAAAGTTGATAAACATGAGTTCTTATTTGATATGGGAGAAGTGAAAATTGTTTTGAATAAAGATAATGAAGCTCTTTATTTCAGTAGAATGGTAATTCCTTATATAAAAGGTGTTGATGAAAAAGAATGGCATAAGCATCACGATTACTATAGACATGTAGGAATGTATGCCTACCGAAGCGATGTTTTATATGCAATCACTTCATTAAAGGTTTCATCTTTGGAAAAAGCAGAAAGTTTAGAACAATTGCGTTGGTTGGAAGCCGGATATAAAATTAAATGTGTGGAAACATTGTATGATAGCCATTGTATAGACACTCCAGAAGATATAGAACGTGTTTTGAGATTGATAGCAAAATAAAATTGGCTGTTTCAAATTTTGAAACAGCCAATTTTTCTAATCAATTACTTTTTATTAGCAATTAAAAATATCAACCAGTTTAATTAAATCCGGATTGAGTTCTTTTCTTTTATAAATGGCATCATGAAATGAGGTTAATTGAAAACGGTTATTAATCAAGCCTGCCATTTTATTTTTTTCGCCGTTCATTAATGCTTCAACCGCCCCAGAACCTAATCTGCTAGCTAATACTCTATCATAAGCAGTAGGAGAGCCACCTCTTTGAATATGTCCAAGAATTACAACTCTTGATTCAAAACCCGGTATTTCAGCTTTTAGCATTTCATCAATTTTAAAAGCACCTCCCTCTTCATTTCCTTCTGCAACAACAACAATTGAGAATGATTTTTTAGTATTTGTTCTTCCTTTAAAAAACTCAACAACTTTACTATGGTCTTCAACAAGTTCAGGTAAAAGTACTTGTTCAGCTCCACCAGCAATTGTTGCAGCAAGAGAAATAAATCCTGCATGTCGGCCCATTAATTCAACTAAAAATGTACGACCGTGACTATCAGCAGTATCTCGAATTTTATCAATAGCATCAACAGCTGTGTTAATTGCAGTATCAAAACCTATTGTAAAATCAGTTCCATACAAATCATTATCTATAGTTCCAGGTGCACCAATTGAAGGAATTCCGTACTCATTGTAAAATATTTCAGCACCGGTAAAAGTTCCGTTTCCACCAATACAAACAATTCCTTCAATTCCATTTGCAATAAGATTATCATAGGCTAATTTACGACCTTCTGGTGTCATAAATTCTTTACTTCTTGATGATTTAAGAATAGTACCACCTCTTTGGATAATGTTTCCAACAGAACGAGAATTCATTTCAATAAAATTCTCGCCTCCTTCAATCATTCCCTTATATCCTTGCATAATACCGCAAACTTCAATACTGTGATAAATGGCAGTTCTAACAACTGCTCTAATACACGCGTTCATTCCCGGAGAGTCTCCTCCGGATGTAAATACTGCAATTTTCTTCATGCTATAAAAATAAAAAAGCCGTTCCATATTTGAAACGGCTTTTTATAAGATTTTTGTTAAGAAATAATTCTATAACTCAGCTTTTACTTTACAAGTTAATGAACCAGTAGTTGCATTTAAAGCTGTAGCAGCAATTAAAATGAAACCACGTTTTCCATCAGCTCTTTTGTAAGCAATAACTTGGCCATTGATTAAATTAGGAATTCTATCAACACCACTAGCCCAAGTTAAAACGTCTAATTCTGTGAAGAAGTTTGAAGCATTTAATGCATCAAAGCTAGATTGGTTTAACTCAGTTGTTAAATAAATAGTTTTGTTTTTAGCAGTCCAAGTTGAAGTTTCTGTAGCCCATCCTGTTCCAGCTGTGAAATTATAATCAGGAGAGTAGATAGCATTTCCAACTGAACCAGCTGAATTGTAGAAATAAATGAAATCAACTTTGCTAGAATTATCTTTTGCTAATTCAGTACCTGTTGTACCTGCTTTGTAACGAGCAAAATTGTTAGCTACACCAAAGAAACGGTATTGGTTAGTTGTGTTGCTAGGAGCTCCTAATAAAATTTGCTCTGAAGTTGCGATACTATTGATTGAAGCAACAAAATTAGCAGTTGTAACTTTGTCTTTGCTATCCGTAACAGTTACTAAATAAGTAATTTTATCACCATCGTTAATTGCGATTTGACCTTTAATAACATCATAATGAGTTAGTAAAACATCTTTTGCATCATAAGTTTTGCTTACAATTGTGTTTGTAGCAGCACCAGTGATTGCTCTTGTAATTTTAATAGATTTGATTTTAACATCAGTATCAGCACTAGCTTCAATATCTAACATAATTGAATCAACTTTTGATGAGTATGAAGCACCTGCAACTCCATCGTTCAAAAGTACTGTAGGAGCAACTTTTTCTGCGTCAACAGTTTCTTCAGTTTTACATGATGTAAATGCAACAGCACTCATAGCTGTTAATACAAACATAGTTCTAAATAACTTTTTCATATTTTATTTGGTTTTTTAAAGTTTTACAAAAATAGGTATTTGTTTTAAATAATTCTTAAGCATTACTTTCATTTTGATTTTCATCAAAATTCATGTCAAAAGTATGTTCTTGGTTAAATTCGTCAAAATTGTAGTCTGGCATCAAATCGGTCTTGATATGATTGACAGTTTCATTTAAGGCTTCTACAAATTTGTTGAAATCTTCTTTGTAAAGAAAAATTTTGTGCTTCACAAAGTTGCCGTCTTCAAACCTTTTTTTACTCTCAGTAATAGTAATGAAATAATCTTTTCCTTTGGTGGCTTTCACATCAAAGAAGTAAGTTCTTTTACCAGCTCTGATTTTCTTCGAATAGATTTCTTGTTTGTCGTTTTTGTTAAACTCGTCCATTGCTCGTTTTTCTCTAAAGTGGGGGCAAATTATAAGTTCAGATTCTGATTTCAAAACTTTTTAACTCACCTTTATTTATGAGGTGTTGATAACCTTTACTTACTTACTTGTTCTTCTTTACTTTGTTTGGCAAAAATCTCAGCATATTTACCATTTTTTAACATTAAGTTTTCATGGTTTCCTTCCTCAATAATTTCACCATTTTCTAATACAATTATCCTATTTGCATCCTTAACGCTACTTGCTCTATGACTAATTATAAAGCTTGTTTTTCCTTTCATAATAAGCTTTAAGTTCTCCAAAATTATAGATTCTGTGCGGGTATCTAATGCACTTAAGCAATCATCCATTATTAAAATTTCCGGATTTTTTAAAAATGCTCGGGCAATTGCAACTCTTTGTTTTTGGCCGCCTGATAAACTAACTCCTCTTTCCCCAATCACTGTAGAAAAACCATCCTTAAAATTGTTAATATTTTCTGTTAATGCTGCCTCATCCGCAGATTTCTTAATTTTATCTAAATTTTGATGGTTGGTTGATATTCCAAATGAAATATTATTCGAAATACTATCACTAAATAGAAAAACTTCTTGGGGAACATATCCAATACTTCTTCTATAACTTCCTAAATTGATATTCTTTAAATCATTTCCATCTATCAATATTCTCCCTTCTGTAGGTTCTAAGAGTCTTAAAAGTAGATTTGCTAAACTGGTTTTTCCCGAGCCAGTATTGCCTAAAATCGCTAGACTTTCTCCCTTTTTTAAAGTGAAATTGATATTTCTTAATGCTTTCTCACTCTTTTCAGGATAAGTTAATCCAACATTCTCAAATTTTATAAATTCATTAAATGTAAATTCTGATGAATTGGTGGATTGAATTTCTGGTTTTGTATCTAAAAACTCATTAATTCTTGATTGTGAAGCTGCTGCTCTTTGAACTAAACTGCTTGTCCAACCTAAACTTGTCACTGGCCAGGTTAGCATATTTACATAAATTACAAATTCTGCAATATTTCCTAAACTGGCTCTTCCATTTAGTACTTCAAAACCTCCTGCCACAATGGTTATAAGTGTGCTCAATCCTGTTAAAAAAAACATTAGTGGGAAAAATACTGCATCGGTTTTAGCTAAGTCTAATTGCTTATTCCTATAATCTTCACCCATTTCTTCAAATGCAGTTTCTGATTCTTTTTCTGCCGCAAATGCCTTTATAACCCTAATTCCTGAAAATGCTTCCTGAACAAATGATGTTAAATCAGATAATTTAGATTGAATTGCATCACTTTTTCTATTAATGATATTATTTACGTAAAATATTGAATAAGAGAGGATTGGTAATGGTAAAATTACCAACCAAGTTAAATGAGTGTTAACAGAAAACATAGCCCACAATACTAAAATTATAGTTACAACTAAATTGATGGCATACATTATCGCGGGGCCAACATACATTCTTACCCTACTTACATCTTCGCTGATTCTGGCCATAAGGTCGCCAGTACTGTTCTTTCTATAAAATGATAAGGATAAATCCTGGTAATGAGAGTAAATCTCATTTTTCATGTCAAATTCAATATGCCTACTCATAACAATAATGGTTTGGCGCATTAAGTACATGAAAAGTCCTCTGAATAAGGCCAGTACGATTACAAGTATACCGAAAAAAAGTAAAATTAAGCCGGTTTTATCTTCAATATTTGTACTGAGTTTAGTACCTTTAAATTCTTGGTAGGTTTTTAGGTTTTCTATAACTAAATCTATAGCTATCCTAACAGATTGAGCGGGAAAGACAGCAAATAAGTTAGAGAGGCTAACGAAAACAATCCCTCCAATTAAATGCCATTTATATTTTAGAAAATATTTATTTAGTTTTTTAAGAGATTTCAAAGCTGATTTATATTCTGCAAATAAAGGACTCTTAAAAGTAATCTTTAATTTATTCTTTAATTGGTAATAGAAAAATTACATTTTAACAAATATCAAAATTTGAAAATCTTGGTTTTTAGCTTGGCAAATCCTTTAAAATATTAAGTTTTAGGGAGCTTATATCTCATATTTTGATAAAGCTATTTTCAAATTTATTTGGAAGGTGTTCAAAATTGAAAATAAAACCTACTTTTGCGCCCACCAAAAACCAGACAAAAATACCTAACTATGTCAAACTCAGAAATTTTTGCCCAACTAGCTACTTACGATCACGAGCAAATTGTGTTTTGTAATGATAATGCTACAGGCCTAAAAGCAATTATTGCTATTCACAATACCGTGCTTGGTCCCGGTTTGGGAGGAACACGTGTATGGAATTACGCAACCGAAGCGGAGGCTATTAATGATGTTTTGCGCCTTTCAAGAGGCATGACTTACAAAGCTGCTATCTCAGGATTAAATCTTGGTGGTGCAAAAGCTGTTATTATAGGCGATGCTTCAAAAATTAAAACTGAAGCTTTAATGCGCAAATTCGGTCGTTTTGTAGAAAACTTAAATGGTAAATATATAACTGCTGAGGATGTAAATACAACAACTAAAGACATGGAATATGTTCACATGGAAACTGAAAATGTAGTTGGATTACCTGAAAGTATGGGTGGGGGTGGAGACCCTTCTCCTGTTACTGCTTATGGCGTTTACATGGGAATGAAAGCCAGTGCTAAACACGTTTGGGGTACTGATAGTCTTGCAGGTAAAAAAGTTGCTGTTCA
>JAIYDG010000300.1 GCA_027487625.1 Bacteroidota bacterium | reverse complement strand
GAAACTGTTTCGGGCCAGGTTTTTATGCATACTCTAGGGCACACCCCGGCCTTGAAGTACAAATAATAAAAACCATTTGTATTGAGCCCCTTTTCAAGGAATCAGAAAGTTGAATTCTGAGAGATCACACTAACCAATTTAATCCTATGCATGGTGGCGGAAAAACTTTAATCCATTAACACCTCTTTTCAATTCCAAAAATCTTTGAGCAGGGTATTTTATGCAGAGTGTAAAAAGGTTAAGTTTTTCCGTGTGGTTAAAGCAACCTAAAAATAAAAATTTATTTTTGACTATTATGGGTGGTATTTGTTCACTTTGTGATGGGCTTGGTTTTACACTATGACATCGTGTTTTTCCTTTCAAAGTACATTGTATTCATTGTATCCGTTCCGGGGTCAAGAACAAAATGCCAACCTATAATGAAGGGTGTTGTTAAAATAAACGATTTATACACCCTCTGCATGAGTTACCTGTTCTCGATAATAAGAAAGAAAGAGTTATGTTTTACTTTATCTTTATTTGTAGACAAAGTTAGTAGCATATCAAATGACTAAGACAATTCAGGTTTTTGAATAAATATCACAATTTACTATTTTAAGAATAGGCTAGGTTGTTCATAACAAAAAGAGCGCAAGTCGCTCGTCTTTTTCCCTCTTTTTACAGAGGAGATGCCTCCCTTCGCAGACAGGTTTGGCACCGCCCTGTCTGGTTTTGTTCTTCCCCCTCGCCGCAGACGTCTGGCTTGACTTGAGGACCCGTGGGCTCGCTCCCTTCTTTTTCGGCTTGGTCGCGATGGTACGTTTGCCTTCACGAAGGGCTTCTCCACCCCTCGTCTACGCTTCGTCAACGCCCCACACTCTCGCCAGCGCGTGGCTGCAATGAACAAAACGAGAAAAGACATTAAAAATAATCTTTGTTCTGGTTGAGGACAGGTTTCACTCCACAAGAGAAAAAGCTGTCTCCAGTGCCTCATGCCAAACGTTTCTTTGAACAAGAAAAAGCAAAGAAGCCTTCTGCATATCAAACCAGACAATGACATGCATGTACGCAACTATATAAAGAAAACTCTAACCCTTTTTCAGTCAGTCCATGTTATCCATTTACATGTTATTCATTCCCATGTTATGCTGTACAAATTAACGTTAAGAAAATTACATTTAATTATGTTCAACCATTTAAGTGAAAACTATATATTATATGTGTGTTTCGATTCAAAATCAAAGTGAAAAACAATTACTTTCATTCTCATTGTGCGTGAACATCTTTTATGTGGAATCAGAGATGAGGACGGAAACTTTCTCCCATTACCGTCCCCATGGACTCATGTATATAGTTTGTATATAGTTTATTTGTAAACCTGAATTCTAATCAAAATTGATATCAAAAGCAAATAAAAAGTCAACACCCGATGGTTTTCTTAATAAAAAGGGGTATCTAACTTTCGATGATAGGTGCATTGTTTCCATTTAAAATAGTTTATAAGAGGTTAGGCTGGTATTTATTTCTGGGCTTGATTTTGATCTTTCTAATTGTTCCCACCGAGGACAGATTTCATTCTGTCCCCGATTGAGGACAATTCACATTCTGTCCTCAAATAGTAGAAAACAAAAACCCATAGTTTGTTGAGAACGGGAAGATTGTTTCTCAGTAATCTACCGTCCTCATCGAGGACGGGGTCGCCAGATAAGAGCAAAAGCTGAATGAGCACTATGAAAGAGTTTATGGCGTGCCTTTGTATTGTGTCTCGGTCCTAAGGTTATTTTAAATACTATTAAAATAAAAATACAGTCCTCTCTTTTACAACTAAAATCCCCTTTCACCCCCACATGAAACCCGAGACATGGTCAATTCCGCACCGCCCATAAAAGGTGGTCCTTCGAGCTCGTAGTTAGCCTTTCTAACTAGCAAAAGAACCTAGCATTGTTGTTTTTCGAATCCAGCGACCTTTTGGAATTTCTACAATGTACCTCTCGAAAGTTTTAAACCCCTTCCTTCATGAAGGAAATTGAAGTTGACACTGTGTTTTGGTTAAGTGATTGAGAACTTTTTTTTGATTGATTTTGTCTATCTCAAAATGGCAACAATGGCGACTGATCCCACGCAATCGGAGCCTCTTGACATGAAAGATGAGGCCTATGCTCTGAGGCAGATTCATTTCACTGACTTTATGAAAGCAATGAACACAGACCAGGACCCTTCGATGCCTTATCAAGCCATGGTTGAGTCTCACCGCTATGTGACCATGGTGGAGGAATACATAGCAAAATGTATCAACGATGACCCCTACCGCAATGACTCCAGATTGAATCATTTCCGGAAGGACGCCGACAAGGAAATTGCTCCTTTCCTCAGACAGGCTTTCTTTTTCTTTCGGGTTGTTTACCCTGATTCAGATGATCGCAGTGCTATGCGATTTGCAACAATCTCTTTCCTGGAAGGCCCTGATCGTGCCTTTGTTGCCTTGGAAAACCAGGATTCTTTGTGGACTCAGTTCATGATCGGAGGGGATCCTTATCGAAGACCAGCTGTTCTTTATGGAACCACCACGCCGGAGTCCACTCTCTATCTTGAGCATCTTCGTCATCTCTACTACGGCCGTATTTCTCACAGAGCAGATCCTCGTTCTTCGCAGCATTATGACACAAGCGCTCTTTCGTTTGTTGTCAACCCTGGAGCCGGTCCTCAAGATCCTTCTTCTCGTCTTTATCTTCCCCAGGTGTTCACAGCATCAGGGGTTTTTCGACCTGCCCCTGCGACCCCTGGTTTTATTTCTCACTCTCCTGCTGACAACGAGGACGAGGACGATATTCTTTCCACAGGGGATGCTCAAGGTGCTCAGGACGACTTGGGGGCCTCTTTTGCTCAACATCGATTTGCAGATCCTATCACAACAACCACAACGGGCCCCCCTCCTTTTTCTACGACCCCGTCATCTGTTTTTGTACCCTTCAGTGTTTCTATGCCCTCGCAGGCAGTGGTTTCTTCTGTGGCGATGCCCACTTCTTCGGCAGGAGCTGCATCTGGAGGAACTCGGCCTCGTATTCCTGCCCCTGCTTCTGCCCCTGCTTCTTCTCTTCCTGCTACCACTTCTAATCTTCCTGCATGGTCTTTTCCTGCAGATGCTCAGTTTAATCTTCTTGATGCTTTGGACCCATTTTCTGCAGCCAATGCCCCTTTACAACCAACCAGGCCCCAAACACAAGCCTCAACAACATTAACTACGGCTCAGGGTAACAACCCGCCTTTTGTGTATCCTCCTACCTTCAGGCCTGTTTCTGGAGCTCAGTTGATTCCTCAGCCTGTTTCTTCTTCATCGCAACCACAAGGACAGCTTCCTCCTCTTCGACAACCCGCAGCACCACTTCGCCGACGAACCCAAGCTCCTGTTATCCCAATGGGTCGTCTTGATGATGATGATGATGTTCGAGTTTATGGGTCAGATGTGCGGGCTAACACACCCCGCCAACAGCATCCTGTTCAGCAGCCCTCGGCGCCATCTCGCCCTGCGTCCAGACCATCCTCATCTCAGAGACCAGAATATGATGAGGAGATACGAAGAGAAGATGAAGACTTCCCGGACCGGCAGCGAAATCAGCCCTCAGAGTTTGAAAGAGGCCTTCTCTCTGTCCTCACAGGACTTCAACGACAGATGGATTTTAACAACCAAGTGGTTGACCGATTTAACAACATCATCAGTCGACCTGGATCTCGTCTGAGTGGCCGTGCTCTTTTTTCACCATCACAGCAAAGACATGTAGGGTTCGAAACAATCTCTAGCCCTACCCCTCAGCAAGGGTTTCAACAATATGAACCACCATCTTCTCCTACTGTTTACAGGCCTCAGCCTATTTTACCAACATTGGGCCATGTGCTGAAACCAAATCAGCCTTTGCGACAAAGAGTACCCCTTCAAGGGCGAGTGGATCCTGTGGTGCAGTATGCTCAAGCCATGAATTTGGATCCTACAATGGCAGGAATTGCTTTAGGTTTTTCACAAGCACACCGTAAAGCAAGCCGTGAGGCAAGGGCTGCTGATTTTGAAATAAAGGCCATCAATCCTTTTTCCCACAAGACAAATTTAGGATCTTTTGATTTCAATATCCATGGACAAACAGCCCAAGAGATTTTGGGAGCCCAGTTTGCAAACACCTTCTTTGAGTCAGAAGGGGCTCGTCTAGCCACAATGAAATCTATCTTTCAGAGAGTCGTGGATGATCCTCGGTGTTCAGACAGAGCACGGACCATTTGTCTTGACATGCTTGGGCGTTTTGACCCTCCCCGAGAGTATACCAACAATATGCTCATGTCTACCATTAACACAATGGGAGCTCTTGCTGGATCTGTCCAACCGCCTCAAGACGAGAATGTGGTGGAACCACCCATTTTGGGTACTCT
>JAIYDG010000700.1 GCA_027487625.1 Bacteroidota bacterium | reverse complement strand
TTAACTACTAGTGCTAATTTAACTGTGGGGGGTAATTTGGCTATCAATGGCACAACAACTCATACAGTCGGAACACTAACACATCTAAATGGAGACTCTACTCCTTGTTATTTAGGGGCATGGAGGTATGGGATGAAACATTCCGTACCTGATATGCCATACCAAATGAGGGAGAAATGATCTAGATCGCAACCTAATCTGGAATATATAACAACCCTAACTTCTGAGGATGCCCTAACCCTGAAGTGGGGACAAGATATGAAATTCAGACCCTAAATGGATTGTGTCCCTAACCCTAAAGATCGGAGAAGCCAGACCCTAACGAACCCTAAAACTTCCTAATGCGAGCGATTTCTTTGAAAGTTCCGGGGGTGACAAAAGGGGGTGAAAAGTCTCTATGCAAAACTGTATGGGAGGTCGTAGTAGATTTCCTAAAGCGGAAGAGACAGAATTGTGGGGACAGAATGAGTGCAGAACTTTTACCATTTATAGGTTAAAATGATTTAACTCTCGAAAATATCAGACAAGAGTTTCTATACAAAAAAAAGAAAATAGTCCCAAAGAGGAGATATAATATAATTTGTATAGAGAGTCTTTGGAGTTTTTTTCAGGAGTCATCCGGAAACCGGCCCAGAAAGGAAAATGTTCTAGGACCTCTTTTTTTTTGGAGGGCTCATTTGAAATGAATTCAATTCTGCTTCCCATGTGCTTTGTATATCAGAGTGATCGACAGGAGATGCTCGTTTTGACCCTGGAGGAGTAAACCATCTGCCGAGACTTGAATTTTCTGATCCTTTTTTGGATGATGGAGGAGTAAACCATCGACCCAAGCTTGAATCGCTGCCTTGGCGTGATTTAGACAAAGAGCTTCGACTTTTCGCAGAAGATGATGTAACTGTACTGTTTTTTGAAGATCCCTCGGAATTAATGCTCTCTCCTCTGCTCGCGGCTCTGATTCTTTGAAATGTATTTAAAGGTCCAAAGTATGCACTATCAGATGTTTGAGGTGTTTCAGGTATGTACGATTTACTTGATGACGACGATTCAGAATATTGGGTTTCTGGTATGACTGTTCCTGTTGATGATGATCTTGGGGTTTCTGGTATGACTGTTCCTGTTGATGATGATCTTGATGATTGTGATCGAGTTGAATTTCTTGTGGATTTGTTTGAATGCTCACTAGAGGAAGAAATTCTGGATGATGAAAGGGCTGCCGATGAAGGTGCAGTTTCTGTTTCTTTTTGTTTGAATTGCATACGGAACATGTGTGGGTTTCTCAACAATGTATGTTTTGTCAGACGTATTTTATTAGGGAGTTTTTTAACAGGATTTTTTTTAGGTCTCACATACTGTGACGGGTTTATGGAAGAGCCACTTGAGCTCATTTTTCTTTTATAGTCATATTAGATAAAATCATAAGCAACATAGGCCATCCAGCTGGCAATCAGCCAAGGAGGGATATAAGTGGCATCGGGGTCTTGGATGTCGACAAGCTTCCATTTTCCAGGAGATTCTCCGTTGTAGATGTTTGCAACATTAGGCTTGAAATACTGGAGGCCAAACCATCCCACGCCTCCCCAGAAGCCAGCACGGAACACGGGCTGACCCAACATCGGAAGCATAGGAAACAAATTACGGGTGGCGGGTTCCATCCAAAAAGTGAAAGGAAGAGCAAAAACACGGCCAATCTGGCCGGCAATACCAACAAGTTGATCGGTCATTTGTCGTTTTATTGTTTATTAATTAGAAATTATGGAAATAATTGGTTTATAGACATTATCTTTGTCCTTACCCCTAGCCCTCTCTTCTTCCTCGTTGTGCTTGAGCTTCAGCAGCAGCGGCTCTCTGTCGCTGTTTGGCTGCATCTAATCTATAATTACGTTTGTAATCTCCAGATTCATAGTAGGGGAAACCATAAGCTCCGCTAAATGGCTGAGACGGGACAGGGCCATTTTGAGGTACTTTTGTTACTGCGTCATATCCTGTAGGCAATCCGCTTGCTTGCAAACTATAAAGAGTTTGTGCGGCACCTGGTGACATCATACCAGGCATTCCAGGTGCAGGTGATTCTCCAATGCCTAAAACGAAATCATTGAGCTGATTAAATGGCACTCCCAGACCAGTGTGTGCTGTTGCTCCTGTGTAAGTCAGTGGCATAGCAGGGCCAACTGGTTGTGGCACAGGCATCAAGAACGAATCAGCAGTTCTGGGTGCAAACGTTCCTCTTTTATATTGCTCATTAACAGACACTCTATCAGGCTGTTGTGGTTGCATAAAGTTAGTCATGTACAAACTTGGATTAATTCGTCCAGTCGAAATTGCATAGGTAGTCATGACATCTTCCTTGTCTTGAATACCAAACAATTTAATTTTAGCAACTTTTCTTTGCATTTCAAGAGACTTATCAACCGCCCTCATACGTCTATCGAACCACGATGGGTTAATGTTCCTTGAAAGTTCAAGCTGAGCGGGGTCCGAGTGATCGAACAAGGATGCATACCATGCGTCAAATTGGAACATTTCCTGCTCCTTTCCTTTATTATACATGTAGTCAACATCTTCCTT
>JAIYDG010000258.1 GCA_027487625.1 Bacteroidota bacterium | reverse complement strand
TTGGTTTCCTGTTCCTTGATTGAATTTAATTCTTGCATATGATACCCTTCCTCAACATTTGTAAACAAAACCTGGTTTGTTTGTAGTGACGGAGATTCTAAACTCTCTGTACTCGTTGTTTCCACTTTCTCCTGGGCACTTGAATTCACTATGATACTATCTGTATCGAGTATTGACAGAGGGTAAGAATGTCTCTGTTGATTGAAATTTCGACCAGTTGAATTCCATAATGGCTTTCTGATCCTCTGATTGGCTTGTATAAGAGCATTGTGTTGAAAGGAAAGGAACATAGATGGTTTATCTACGAGGATGTAGTCATTCTTGATGGGCGTCGGATAATCTTGCAAAGTCTTTATCTCTTGAAAAACATTCTGATCTATGTTATGCGGATGCGATACTTTGTTGTATGCCAAAGAATGCTCAGGGAATTCTGTTTGCTTTGTTTTTTGTGTTGATGCATTCTTTTCAATTTGGCTATACAATGATCCAGTATGTATTTTTGCAATGATTAATGAGCGTTTCTGGATACTACAATCACTACGACGACAGTCAATTTCAAACTCAACGTATGTAAATTGAGACGAGTCTGTCTTTTTTTCAAAGGCCAGATGCCTTTGAGCTTTGACATCAGAGACTGTACCAGCGTCTTGATTGATTTTGTTTGTTTCATTAGGTAATTGCAACAATCCGTCTTGCTCAAGAGACATCTAAACAAAAAAAGATTCAAAAAATCAATGAATATTTTGATTCTGAGATGTTATTAGTTATTTTTTTTGTAGTTCTTTCCAACACTTTCGGGTAATGTGATACCGTTTCATGTATATTCATTCATATTTATATCTGAAATGAAATAAAAATATCTATTTTTTTACCATGTCCTGTTTTTTGTTTTCTTTGCGATTGCTTGGAAACATATATACTCTTGTTTTTTGGTTTGCATTGCTGCTAATCAAGCGAAACCCACTGGATCTCAAGTTCCTTTCAAGTGAAGCAACCTGAATTCCGAGCCAATTTGCTGCATGAACCATGTGCAACTCAATTGAATGACCAAACTCTATCCATCTTCCTGGAAAATCACAACCACTACAACATACAAATGCTGCAATGCGACATGTAAAATATGCTCTATACGGATGACAGAGATGACTACGAAGGAATGCCATTCTTTGATCATTTTCGAGAATTCCATGACGATTCCTACTTTTTTTGTTTGATTCTGATACTTTGGAGAACATTTTCATGTTCCACACTTGAACCTTGTTTGTATGTTTTCGGATTTGCATATTATCTACTTCCCTTCCATTTTGTTTAAATTGAACCCGTTCCATTTTTTCCCGTTCAGATCCAGGGTTTGTTGAGTCTCTTTACCCTGCTTGTTACTAAAAAATAAAGAAATTGCTTTTCAGGATGATTATACAAACTCGTACAAAAAAATTATAGTTCATCACAAGATGTTTCTTTTTATACATGTACAGGATATTTGTTTATCTCTCTCCATTTAATGAAGCACATAGATGTCAAGTTTTTACTTGAAATATTCTTTACATATTATTTATATAGCATGAAAAATCTACGTTTGTACAGGTTTGCGTTGTATGATAGAAAAAAATTCACTCAATTGAAAACAAGGCGAGTCCAATAAATTTAAAGAAAAAATAATCAACAAAGGAAGAAACAATAAACATTTTATGTTCATCTTTTAGTTTTAAGCAATTGAGTGATTTATAAGGTTTCAAATATGTATAGATGTTGGTATCTTTTAAAACAACGTTTAATCAATTTCCCAACATGCATACCAGTATATGTACATCAGGACTTCTCATTGTTTACATCATATTTTATAACATTTATATTCATATAAACGGATAAAAAAGTGGTAGATTGCATCCATGATTGAATGATTATTTACACTGTTGTTCATGTGTTTTGGGAACAAAGATCTTCAACTTTTATTCAAAACTTTCAATATTTCTTCAAACCCAAGTGATCCAATAACAAGTGAAAGTTAACTTTACTGAAGAATATAAATTATGCCACACAACACAAATATAAACTCTTTTTCTCACAATTTCAAGGATATTTGACCATTATCCACTTTGTATGTAAGAAGGAACATACGATGATAGTGGTAATACTAATATAACACAATATGAATACTCATAAAACCTCTTTCGGTCTCACTTTACTACCTCTAAGCACCTTACATTTGATTCTCTATTTTTGCTTAAACACACAAACATATTCCTTCCTTGTATAAATACCTCAACACCTATATTTATTTATCAAGAAACCTCGTCAAGTTCTTTAAAACCTCTATTTTACAGAATCGCTTGAGTGATTTTAGTCCAGTGATTTTAATGCAATAACATTGCCCTCTATGTTTAAAGGAGAAAAACCGATTTGTATCCATTGTGTATACCTTCCTCATATTAAATTGCCTCACATTCCACAATACGGATAGTATAGAACACACTATACCAGTCCCCATGTTTCTTCGTCCCAAAACAGTATATTGAGATTTTTTCTGACTTTTTCTCTATTTCCATGACCCTTTGCATCTCATGGTCGAAATCTGTTTTGAATGGTTCGGCCTACCCCAATTTGTCTATTTTATTAATCAAGTTCATGCACCTTTCAACACATAACACATACACATTATTTTTTCATTTATATATATTGTCAAGGATAATAATTCCATAAAATTGCTTTATTTCTTATATTCTGCTTTTTGGATAAAGAGCAATACTGACGACAATTGATCCAAAAACCTCCATTCTCAAAATTGGATGCTCTCTGGGTTGTCTTCCAGATCTTCCATGTGGATTATGGTTGTACTTTCCCTTGATCTTGATTTTATTCTTCTTGGTCTTTTAATCATCTACCAATATATGTTTTTGGTCACAGCACAATTTCATTCCGAATAATGATCATCTCATCCTCATACGTATGTGATAAATGATTTCAATTACCCTTTATCCTTCGTTTCTACATGTTATTTGGTATCGTGGTACCAAAGAAAGAGAGAGTCGATACTTTCGACGATTCCCTTTGATTTCCCATTTCATGTTGGGTTGTGCCAAAAGATCCGATTTTAGATCCTTTCTTCTCCTCTAGTTTATTTTTGGAAGTCTTTGTTGTCAATTATAGTCCATTGAATTACATACAAATACTCTTTTGGTCGATATAACACTACCTTCTTTTTTTTCTTAATTACAAAGTCGTCTGGTGTTAAATACTTTACTGTTGATTATTTGTACGATCGATGTCGACCAATTTTTAATAAAACGACGATCGTGTACTATTTGAAAAAACCTTACTGCATATTCACTAAATCACCGAGAGCATACGTGTATCTTTTTTGAACTTTTTTGAACTTTGTGGATCTTTGTGGGTCTTTTTTGGACTTTTCACTGTCTTTTGGGTCTGTATGTATCTTTTTTTTTTTGGTGTATATCTATAGATTATTATGTATTTTTTTTTTTGTTTCATGGTTTCTATTTGTTTTCATGACCGATTATTTTCCTCGAATTATTTTTATATACATTCGCTCATCATATACTCTTTTTTTAAAAGGTCATGGATGAACACTGATTTCCCTTACACTATACCATACTCTATTGTTCCTTGTATTTATCACCTTGATATCTATTGATTTCTATTATCCTCCATTGTACTCAATCATTCTTTATTGATATTGTATTCCTTGTAAAAATCCCTTCAAGTATTGTTAAGCTCTTTCAGTGATTGTATTTACCCTTTTATATTTTGGATTGGGCATCTCAAATCATATACCTCCTCCTTGTTGTTTTTTAAGCTTATTTTATATTCCATGGCCTCTCCTTCATCAAAGAATTGATGTGTTTATTCCTATTCTCCATTTTATTTTCTGTATTCTTGATTTATCTATATATCCCTCATACTTTCAAGTATTTTTTCTCTATATAAATCCTCATTTCTTTCAAAATACTATCCGAATCAACATTGTGTTAATCAATTCATAAGGGATTAAATCTCTTGTAACTTCTTAATAAACTTGATGATCAAATACATATGTATGAAACACAAACACCCACCCTCTTTAAGGATCACACTCTAACCCAAATATTACAAATTTTTGTTTCAATTTGCATACGTATAATCATTTTTCATGTTTTGTGACAAAATTTTACATTTTGTGATTATTTTTGTTGATAATTTTATCAAAATCAAATGCAAATGGTAATATTCTACGTTCAAGGTGATGACCCATGCAAACCAAATACTGATGTATCAAGCTCGTACATTTCCAGAAGACTTTCTTATTACAGACCATACAAAGTATAACCCCGTTAGCATTTCATCTCCATATGAAAAGAAATTTACAAAATAAAATCCTTCATATCATTACAAATCCTCTTTCCAGTTATTTATTGTGTAACAACGGGTTC
Source organism: Bacteroidota bacterium (assembly GCA_027487625.1). Taxonomy (GTDB): domain Bacteria; phylum Bacteroidota; class Bacteroidia; order UKL13-3; family UKL13-3; genus CAISCU01. The sequence goes on along the minus strand of JAIYDG010000258.1, from coordinate 12,637 downwards.
TCTCTATGATAAAGGTAAAGAGGAAAATACATTCATGCATATTAAGCATCGACAATTTCAATGTTTCAATTTGTTATCCAAATCCACTCGAAGTTAGTCTGCATTTTATTATCGAAAGGAATAAAATTCTCAATCGCTAAAGAGTGATCATAGTGGATATATTTGCTTGAGGGGTTAGGAAAGTGAAAAGACGCCCTACAAGGTGATCCACGATATTGACTGATTATTTTTTTTTCGGTATTTGTGACTAGGGTGAGGGGGGAGTTGGGATGTGATGAGTGAGGGGTGAGGGGGGGGGATGGGAAGGACATGATTCAAGTGACATGTGTGTTTACTTTTCTTCCAATGCAGTCAACCCATCATAGGATTCAGCACTGACAATATCCAACAATCTGTTCATAACATTGTCATTTGCATTGTCTTGACAATATGCTTTGAGATTATTAATTGCCGAGCTTCTCTGGAAGGGTGTCATTTGAGTAAAATGTTCAAACTCTTGACTTGCTTGCATCATTGTCATTGATGATTGAATCATTGATTGACTTTCTTCTTGACTATCTGCAAGTAGCTCATATACTAAAGTTCGACTTGCCCTGGAATTAGAAAAAAAAAAGATAGGAAGAAAGAGGGGAATGAAAAAGGGAGGAGGGAAGAGGGAAGAGAAAAAGATAATATTTACAATTAGTCATATATTCATTTGATCTTTATTATAATTTGTTTGCTTAATATACGAAATGGTTTTTTATTTCTATTTTTTAAAAAATTTATGGATATATATTACCAAAGAATTCCACTTACCTTCCCTTTACAATCACATATTCAAAAGGTCTGACGATCATACGCGGGACTACTGCGGACTTTGTGTCATCGCTAATGATGATAGACGAGCCATATCTTTTGTTTAATCCTTCCAACCTTGCAGCCAAATTCATAGAGTCGCCGATTGCATCATATTTCATGCGATCTACTGAGCCAATGTTGCCACTAATGACCGGACCTGTATGAATTCCGATTCTCACCTTCATTGGCTTTGTAATCAATTTCTTTGCCAACCATTTCTTATTCAATTGATCCATACCCCTCAAATATCGAACAGCGCATACACAAGCACACATAGCATGATCATTGACATTTGTTGGAGCATTCCATAGAGCCACAACTGCATCACCAATAAAATCAGCAATTGTGCCTCCTGTGTTCATAACTAAACCACAACCCGATTGTAAGTAATCATTCAATATTTCTACCAAATCTTCTGATGGTAGCATTTCAGAAAGAGTGGTAAACCCTTCAATATCAGCAAACATGATTGAAACATTTCTACGTTCCAAATACAATTGGCCCTGATTTCCTGTATCAGCGACAATTCTCTTAACAACAGCCATGGGGACGAATTTTCCAAAAGATTGTAAAGCTGTGTCCATGACTTGGAAAGAAGATTGAATGATTCTGATTTCCTTCAAATGAGAATCCGATTCTTTTGATGTTCTTTTTTCAAAGTCCAAACGCGAAATACTATCCATTGCATCAGCCACGACATTAAGTGGTCTACTAATATAAGTGGACACCAGTAAAGTGATTGCCAGAGTAGCAATGAAAAGAACTGCGGTTAAAACAGATGAAAGAATAATCATTCGGTCAATCTTTCCAAAAATATCAGCTCTAGGGATCAAAACCACGATAGTCCATTCAATACCCCCACGAGGATCAACAAGAGTAGAAGCCAAAGCAAAATACTGGGTATTTCCTTGCATAAAAGAATATGATCTTATCTCCTTAATTGGTTTAAAATGGCCATTTGCATCTTTTTCCAATTTATTTGCAGACTTTATCATTAAACTATTTTTTGTCTGTAAGTAAGTATAATGGCTACCCTTAGAATCATAAAATATTGCCCCTAATGTATTTGCAATGACTTTTGTATCCTTTTGTAAAATATAAGCTTTACCATTTTCACTAGTTTTAATTGTATCCAATATTTGTTGGACAACATAAAGATACATTTCCACTCCCACAACTCCAATAAGTTTCGATTGCGTTATTGAATCATATATGGGCCTTGCTGCAGTCACAGATAATGTAATTCCAGATGGATTCCATGAAGGGTATACTGGACCCCATGTAGGACTATTTGCTTTTTCGGCTGCTATGTACCAGGCTCTTTTTGTTGGGTTGTAATTTGGAAAAAAGTTATTTAATCTCATTTCACTTGTAGGACTTTCAAGCAAAGAATTATTTATTGGAAAATAAAACGCAAGACTATAATTATTCGAAGCATCTGAGCACCCAACAGACGGAACACCAAAATCATTCCACATACCTGCAAACCCAATGTCCACTGCCGAACCATAATATGCTTTTGGTATTTTATTTGTTCCGTGTGTGACTCCAAAGAAAGTTCTCCTAGCAGCATAATGATTGCAATGATCTCGAATATTCTCAATTGCCCATCCAAGGAGTGTTGAATTTAACGATCTTGATAATTCATGTGGATTATCCAAGGCTGCTTGTACCTGACTTTTAATTCTATCCATGGTTTGATCTTGCAATTGATTAGAAATGTCACCTACGGCAGAAAACCCAAAAATATAGGATGGAACGACACTCACCAAAGCAACAGACAATACAGAAAAGAAAGTCAGCAACAAGATAGAGTTTCTTAATGATATTGTCTTGGGAATCTTGCCAATTTTTTTGGCTTCTGTCCATGCTGAAGAGTTTGGTTCTGTTGGGAGAGAATCGGGATCTGAAACAAGAGAAATTCTTGTCTTATTGGGTTGTGTTGTCACTAATGCGTCCGGCATTCCAAAAAAAATTATTTTTTTGATGGAATGTACCCTTTTTCTTTCTAGAGGACAAATCTCTTCCTCTATTATCTAGATATAGTTCAAAATAAAGGTTAAAGTGTGATTTTTTTTCTTTTTTTATTCCTTGATTAACCTCAATTTGAATTCACCCCCGTAACCCCAACATGAAAGCTACACGCTATTTTTTTTGTTCCTTTCCATGTTATATTGTAACTATTAACCTTAAGGAATTGATTATATCTATATACATTTCTTAAAAACGCGAGCCTAATCTATTCTCATCATTTCATAAACTTTGTCCTCTGTCATTTACATATTGATAATTTTTCATCTCTCTTTATACTTTTATATATACACAAAACGAATGACTTTATTTTTTCCAAAATGTATCTAATGAGAACTTAAATATACTCATATAGAACCACTAGAATCCATTTGTAACGCCTTTTTATACTTTGTAACGGTTTTCTTTCATTCTTTGTAATATTTTTTCATTCTTTATAATTGTTTATATTTTCAAAGTTTAATTTCCTGAAAAATATATGGAAGAAGATTCATAAACTATTTCTTGTGCTCCCACCCCCCCCCCACACCGTTATCATCCCTTTGGTTTTTTTTGGAAGTGCTATGACATGGTTATATACCTTGGAACGAAATCAGTTTGATTTTCTTTTCAACGAAACTGTGTGTTTCGTGGTACCTACCCAAATTATAAATCTGAATTTCTTCCCCTAGATTCTTATGCATGAGTTTCATGGAAAGTGACCAAGATTAGAAAAGATCTTGTCATTGACCAATTTTTTGGAGATTTTTTAGCAAATCGGCACAAAATATGAAACAAAATTTTTTTATTACATTGTATTTGATTTCTAATTCCGTACAACACACTATGAGCTGTGCACCGAGTGCCTGCCATTTACAATTTATAATTCTTAAAGAATCGTTCCAAATTTGTATCACTCCTTCCATTGCATAGATTTTTGTATCACAGGGCAAGCATATCTTCTTTTTTTCCCCAAAAATCCCATATATTACGATACAAGACTATATTTTTAGTGAATAATCCAATTACTACATTCTCTATTCATTTCTTTTCACTTGCATAGGATATGAGTTCACTGATCGTCAGTGGTAATTTTTATTCAACAAACCTTACAAAAATAGAACTAATATCCCAAACAATTCTTTGTAAACAGACAGTTTTTTAACCTGATACATTTTTTTTCATCTCATATATTCTTTTGATTTGAATTTATTTTAATCTTTTTGTTCGTTAGAACGATATATATGAATTAATCATATTCAATGTTATGTACTGAGATAGAATGTTTATATCAAAAGAGATTCGAGTGTGATTTATAAAAAAAAAAAAGGCAGTTAAAAGATTCTTTGACAGTCTAGAGTCGTTATCTTTCTTCAGCGCCTAACACTCCAAAACAAATTCGAATTTGTAGAGCATGTCTTTCAAAGAGCCAGGAAAGGAGCTTAATACATCCTCAGTCTTGATAAGTAACCTGTCAAGTTCTAATCCGTCGAATGGTGAAACAAGAAGGGCTCCTCGGTCATGCCCTTGGACAAATGAAGAAGATCATCAATTAATATCATGTATTCAAAAGAAACCAAGGAATCGTTGGAGCAAGATAGCAGAGATGCTTGGAGGGAAAAGAACAGCCAGTCAATGTTGTCAAAGATGGCACCGATTGATCAATCCAAGAATTGGAGGATCAGGATGGAACGAGCAACAAGATGAACTTTTATTAAGGCTTATATCAATATATGGAATTTCTTTATGGACAAAGGTATCTAAAAATTTTCCAGGAAAAACGGATGTACAATGTAGATTGCGATATATTCAAATTATGCGCACATGTAATCCTATATTTCAACCAATCTCCAGTGACAAGGGAGGAGAGTTTACCTTTCCGCGAAACATTCCTATATGGAGGATAGGAAAGTCTACACATCCTTTATCTTTACTGGTTTACAATCCAATCATTGGATCCTTCATGAGAGTTGCTACGAGTGAATTCAATAATTATACTGAAAAGCAGCCATTTAATAATTCTCATGATTATCCTACTTGTCCCTTCCCTCAAGTGTACCAGACAAAATCAGATTATATCCCAGAGAAAAGTTTCACAAGAGATCCTCGAATGGATATCAATTCACTTTTATCTTGATTAGTTTATTAAATCACTTTGAATTGAATTTACATTCAAAAGACCAGTATGCTTTTTTGATAAATTTTGTGCTCTACCTCTTTTAAACCTGAAAAAAAGGTTAAACACACCCTCTCGTTGTGGAAAATCCCTCAATAAATGACAATTAGTTCGTACCTTTAAAAAAGGATGAACGAGCTCTACCCAACATCCTCTTATTAGAGTCATAAGTTTCTCTTCCATTGTTACGTTTCTTTATACTTACAAAGAATGAAAAAAAATTCTTAATACTTGTCGATCATCATTGCTTCTCATACATATAAATATATTCATAATCAGTGCCTACCACACATTCAAAATAAATATAGACCATTTCATGCATTTTGGACTTTAAAATTCCTTTTTCAGATAAATACTTGCTTGATGCCAGAAACCTGTTCCTTTTTTTTAAAAATTATATATACAAATGACCATTGCAACGATTATATTTTCCTCAGATATAATGACACAAAATGGGAATTTTCTATACTATAAATCTGGTTTTTTTTTTCCTTTGTAAGAATGATTTGAAAAGGCAAATTATGATTTCGTTGGTATTTTTTCCAAATTATGGTTTCTATATAAAGTTATATTTATGTACAGAAAATTCAAATGAACAAGAATTGTAAAGTAAAATATTCAATACAAAATGAAATGGTATTGTTTTAACTCGAATTTTTCCATGTATTTTCGTCTTTTTTAATGAAAACTGATCATGTAAATTGAACGAATCCTTCATAGCGTACAATAACATATATATTTTTTATAATACCCAAACTATATATTTGAAACTGTATTGCATCATAAAAAAATAGATGTTATACATTCAAATTATCATTTTAGTTAAATTTCGTTTTTAAATTTCCAGTGAGTGTGTAAATGACAAAAAAAATCTTTTTTCACAAAGCATAGTCAAAAAACTTACATATTAATGTTACCATAGAACAGATAAATGCCGCTACTTTGTCGTTCATTTCAAACCCTGAGTAGATTTCTTGTCTCAAATCCATTGAGAATGGCTCGTTCCGTTCGGAAGAATTCTACTTTTTTCCCAGCAGAAAATAAGTTTGCACCGTTCGTGTATGAATGGTGTGTAAAGACATTGGCTGTTTTAAAGTCTAAATTGACCAAAGCATCCTTCTTTCAAAAAATGGTTTCCACTTCAGCTATAACATCTTCGGCAGCGACACTCGTTTACTTTTCAAGTGAATTGAAAACAATCAAGGCAAAGAATGACTCGATTTGCAAGGATTCCAATGAGCATGACCCACATTCCCCCTTGCCATTATCTCTTTGTAATTGTTTACATGAATTATTGGGAGAGAGGTTCTCTCAACATATATATGAGAGGGAGAGCCATGGAAAGGATTTAGTGGGAACTTATCATACAAGTCGCATGCCACAAGCCGTTGCATTTCCTTTGAATACACAAGAAGTTGCAGAAATTGTTCGCCTGTGTAACCATTACTGTATTCCAATTATTCCATACGGTTCAGGTTTGTAGGGTTTCATATTTCATATTATGCAATAATTTATGTATACACTATCTACTCTATGTATTAATATCTCGATATTAAGGATATATATCGCAATCCTAACGTCATGGACATTTTCAATACATCGATGTATCATAATTAATGTCGGTAAACTTATTTGATAAGAATGACTCTTACCCTTTATTTTTCCTGTAATAAAGATGAACTTACAAAAAAATCAATCAATTTGTTTGTAATCATTTACTGTTTATTCGAAATTATGTACCATTAACTTGATATCCATTGTAACACATAACTACTTTTTCTTGGAAAGCGTTTAACAATCCAAATAAAATATTGGTTAAGACCATGTTTTTCCTTTCTTTTGACTTAAAGGTCGTTTTTATATTATGGTACCTGTCATCTCCCATATTCTAGGTACATCACTTGAAGGACATACAACTGCTTCCAATGGAGGTTTTTTTCATTTCTTTATTAATTTACATATAATTGGAGTAAAGCAAACCCATTCCATGTTATATATGTGCTGTACATTTTCATGGGAAAAACCTTTGACAAAAAAATAGTGATTCTACTTTATTTATTTATTTAATCCATTACATACATTTTCAATTAAACAGTGGCTGTACCTTTACAGGAGTTTGTATTGACATGTCGAATATGAAAAAGATCATTACATTACATGATCAAGATATGCAAGTAACAGTCCAACCTGGAGTTAGCTGGAATGAATTAAATGAATATTTATTGCCATATGGACTTATGCTTGGAGTAGATCCAGGGCCAGACGCTTCGATAGGAGGAATGGTATTTTTTCGTATCTTGTAAAGAATTGTTAAATATAGAGAAAAAAAAGAGACAAAAACAAAAAAAAAATGATTTTGTATGAGCAACAACCCTTTATTATGGTTATTCCATTTCCTCCTTTTTTTCTAGACTCTCACGTATCTGTTAGGTTTCTACAAGATGCTCTGGAACTCTTGCTGTCAGATATGGCACCATTAGAGAAAATGTTACAAGTCTTAAAGTAGTTTTACCTAATGGACAGGTTATCCAGACTGGAAGGCGTGTGAAAAAAAGTGCGGCAGGGTAAACTTGCGTTCAAATATCGCTCAACTAAAATTCATACATATATATATATATATATTAATTTATCTTCTGGAGGGCTGGGGTTCCCTCTTTCCCTGATTTTTAAATGCCAATTCTTTATGATTATGAATTTCATGATTAATTATTATTTTTTGATTATCACTGCCATATTTCTTTTGCCCTTCTCGTATCCTAAAAAAGAATGCAATTCTAATTTATAGAAAACTATTTTGATAGATATGACTTAACCCATTTGATGATCGGAGCTGAGGGTACTTTGGGAATAGTCACGGAAGCTACGTTAAAGCTCGTTCCAATCCCTAATCACTCTGCAGTTGCAATTTGTCAATTTTCATCAATTCAAAGTGCTGCTTATACTTCAATTCAGATATTACGCCAGGTTTGTTATCCTTGAAAACTACAAACAAATATCGATTTCTATTCAACCTTTCTTTTGAATAAATACTAAATACTGTCTCGTACACAAGATTTGTTATAGTTACTGATTTACAAATATTTAAATGTATTCTATGCTATTTCTATTCAGTTATTATCATTATTTTGCTTCCGTTCAATAATTTTTTTTTGGATTGGCAGGGAATTCTTCCAGGGAGGGTTGAGTTTCTTGACAAAATGATGATAAAAGCAATAAACATGGATTCAAACTTCAATATTCCAGAAGAAAATGCAACTTTGTTGATAGAATTGCAAGGTCGCTCAGAGAATCAAATCCAAGAAGAAATTAAAACCGTGAGAGAATTAGTATCCATTAATCAAGGTAAAACAGCAATAAAATTCATAAAAAAACCAAATTAAAAAGCATGTTTTTAATATGATGTATGTTACTCAAGCTATTTTCTTTTCAACAATTTTTCTTCATACTAAACCCGAACCCCTTTTATTTATTGAAAGTCTTGTCGGTTATATAATTTCATTCGATGATAATACAAAAAAAACTATTCTTCTTGACTTTATGTATTTCATGATTATTTATTGTATATAATAAAACGTTTACTATACGGAATGATGTTTAATTTTTTTGACCATCGTGACATTTTGTCTCAGAACTGTTTCGCTTATACCTCTTTATATGAGGTTTCCACTGAATTATTCTGTATTTCTTTCTTGAAATTTTTTAGGTATTGGGTTTAAAGTTGCTACAGACCCCGACGGCAGATCAGAAATTTGGAGAGCTCGTAAGATTGCTTACTTTACATCGGATCGTTTACGTCCTGGAAGTCACAAGCTTGTCACGGATGTCTGTGTTCCTCTTTCGAGAGTAGGAGGTACTTGATGAACAAATATTTTTGCTCTTTCATATCTTGCATTATTTTGTACAGGGTCAAAAGAATGTTCAATTATTATTTTCCTCGTATGTTTTTTTGATCAAACCCCAATTGAAGTGCAACAATATCCCATGATCAAAAGATGACAATCATTAATAAAATGTTCTGTCTCTAGAGTGCATTGAACAAACAATCAAAGACATCAATGAAAGCAACATTATTGGTATGTAACTTAGCTACTTATTGCATTCGTAGTTCATACACCCTATCTGTCAATTGATTGATTCACTCATTTGATGAAAGATGTTATTTATCTTTGACAATTACTTCTTGTTCATCCATTCATCTCAAAGTATATGATTATAAATATGGATTGAATACTGAATTCACAATGAATTACTGTACTTTCTTTTAGCACCTATAGTCGGACATCTTGGAGATGGAAATTTCCATTTGATCATGCTTTTAGACCCCAACTCAGAAATAGAGTACAAGGAAGCCCATCTTCTTAATGATCGTTTAGTTTCACGTGCACTGTCGATGGAAGGTACATGCACAGGGGAGCATGGAATAGGAGTAGGAAAAAAGGTCGGTGCATTATCAATTATTATTATTTTTAGCCATAATTTGATCCCACTTTGATTCATATCCTTCTTTACCCTTTATTATTTTCAATTCTAATTGATAATAAACTATAAAAAAACATTAGAAATTTCTTCTTCAAGAACATGGGCCAGATGCCGTTCAGTTAATGAGAGATATTAAAAAGTCAATTGACCCAAAAATGATCATGAACCCGGGCAAGCTGTTACCGTGATTGCTTTTTTTCCCATAATTTTCACTGTCATTGGATCGAACAATGACTAAATTTACAAGAATCATTACCCTTCCGTTCTTTGTGTTGCTATTTGCACGCTTTCATTACGGCTTGAATAAATGGGACCAAAATGAAATAAAATTCAATCCATCAATCATAATAGTGACTGTATTTTAATATAAAAAGAATGGAAATTGCTGTCAAAGTAAATTATCGAATTTGTCTAAGCCTAATCCTTTATCTTACATTGCAATAAATTACATTCCCATATATGTGCTATTTGTATTTTGTAAACGCTTTCTTGCAACAAATAATGAACGTACTATTTCCTTTTCTCGGATTCATATCATCTTAATCTCGAATATAACCGCCAGATGATTTTATTTCGAACAAGCACGTCCAATATATTGAAAGCCTTCATATTATTGAAATATAATGGAATTTCGGCCAATAATTAAGGATATATACCCAAGGGAAAAAAAGCAATTGATGAAAAGTACAAGACAGACAATACACTTACCATCTCTACACCCTCATGCTGTGAACGATGGCTTTAAGTTTTAATGTCTCAAAATGACGTGGCATGCAGGAAAATTCCATCATGACAGCGATTCTGCCCCTTGACACGGTTTTATGTATCTCAAAATATAATTATGATTCGGACATACACGTATAAATGCAAACACTCCTTCTTTTGATGTCCCTTTGATGTTTTTATCGACACCTCCTTTGATAACCCCTATCATTTCTCTCTTGGCTCCTCTTTCTTTCACATGATATTTGTTCGTATCGCCAGTTGATTTTTAGTCGATATTATGTTTATTCGCGTGTATTTGAAACGCAGTGTTGAGAGCATTTATTTTGGACGGGATTTCGCAATATTTTAATGAAGTTACAAATGAGCAATAGTTTTCTATTGAATACAATTCCGATATTTTTATTCCTGGATGCCAGTATAGAGGATTATTACTACTATTAAAACTCTTTTATGGTCATATTCAACAAAGAAGGGCCAGAAACAATGTGTACAATAACATGGTTTCTGCTTTTTGGCTTTATTTCAAGTTGCATTCAACAACATTTAAGCGAATAATTTGAAGGTTTGTGACAAGTGATCCATACATTTGCTTCAAGGATAGCTCTTTCTTGTATGAAAGTGGATCAATCACAACACTTATGATGGACATACATTCAAATAATGTGAGTTGAAAGCCAAGATTGCTTCTACACAGTGATGAGATGCTCTTATATCAACAATATATTCAGATTAACAAGTGTATTTGAACAAAAGTGTATTATTGACTTAGCACTTGAAAAAACACAAGACAAGGAAAAGAGAATAGAATTAGCAAAGACAAAAGAGTTTTTGGTACACAGCGCGCGAAAAGCCTATGATTTTAGTAGTTTTCTTGTGAATACCATATTAAGAAGGCATGATTGAATGTGTGAATAATGCGACAAGGTTATAGATGAATGGATCAAAGTGAGTCTAATGCACACAGTATGTTACACATACACAAATCAATATGCAGACAATACATATATGTTTCCATAATACAATTATACACAAGTATAGACAAGATATGAATCATTATATTTATTTTCCGCATTTAGATGGTATCCGTTAACAACTCTTCAATCCTTTCAATGTCCCATACTACCCCCCATGTCCAGGTTCTTGTCTCTGACTCGCTTGGACAAGGAAAATTTGAGGTCGTTTTTTTTGCATTTCGATTGATTGTGTCTATGCTTTGAAAACCCTTTGATGGTGATATCAAATCCCATTACGCAAATCATTTCTTCCATCTCGGTTTATTTGGTTTTAATCATACGAATAAGGGTATTATGAAATAGAAAACGAGATGATTTATTCTTCAATACTTGAAAAAACAGTATGAATTATGAGTGAAATCTCAAAGACCAAAGGAAAAGTACAGTAGCCTTTGTCTTGATTGGAAACCCAACCTTGACACAACATATTTACACCTCTCTTTTGTCTGATGGATGGTGTTTGTGTCCACGTTGTTTCGCTTTTCTTTCTTATGCGTCCCTTTTATTTGTACTTGCTTTTGTATCCTTTCTTTTGATTCTGATGTTGTATGTTGATATAATGAATATTTTGTATATATGGACTTTGTAGATGATATGTATTATTTTCTTCGTTGTCGATGCATTTGTTATGGTATCGTATTTTGAATCAATGAGTGGTTGACCAGTATCACTTGTGCAAATATCTCTTTTTACTACCAAGGAGGTTGAAACACTCATCAATACTTTGGAGTTGTGTGTACAAGCGAACATAGATTATGATTAAAGGGTTAATGGACTTCAAATAGATACATAAGAGGTTTTGATTGATCATTTGTGTCAAAGGATCGTACACGCCAAATCCATACTCTAATTTTTGATATTTGTTGGTTTTGTTTTTAATGATATTAATAAATGACTCTTATATGAATATTTATTTGTTGCTGCTTATTTCAAGTTGCATTTAACAACATTTAAGCGAATAATTTGAAAGTTTGTGAGAAGTGATCCATCCGTTTGCTTCAAGGATAGCTCTTTCTTGTATGAAAATAGATCAATCACAACACTTGTGACGGACATATATTCAAATGATGCGAGTTGAAAGCCAAGATTGTTTATATACAGTGGTGAGATCCTCTTATATCAGCAATATATTTAAATTGATGAAAGTATTTGAACAGCAGTGTATAATTAACTTAGCACTTAAAAAAAACACAAGACAAGGAAAAAAGAGAATAGAATTAGCAGAGACTCTAAAATTTTCGATGAAAAAGCACGCGAAAACCATGATTTTGGTGATATTCTTGAGTATAGCATATTAAGAAGGCATGCTTGAATGTGTGAATAATGCGATAAGATTATAGATGAATGGATCAAAGTGAGTCTAATGCACACAGTATGTTACAGATACATAGAT
>JAIYDG010000013.1 GCA_027487625.1 Bacteroidota bacterium | reverse complement strand
TTAATGAGCAAAAGATTTTTTAAGTACATTGTGATTTATTTGAAATGAATTACCTGCAAGTAGGTAGAAAGTTCTTTCAATTCCATTGTGATTTCTTTTATGCGAAAAAGAAGTTTCACACACTTCTTTTCCAGTTTTCTAATTGATTGAGTCAATCTTTTGACCTCCGGTTTGTAGACGTTTAGAAACCACTTTGCATTCTTTGCTCGCTCATTCTTGTAAAACTTTCGTAAGATAAAGCCTCTCCGTACAACGTCGAGCATTAAGTAATTCTAAAAGTTAAAAAAATTTTTGTTAAAAAGTTTTTAATACTTTGAATGTTAAATTTAACAATATACAGTCAAACTCGGTTATAACGAACATGCAAGGGACCGGCTAATTTTGTTCGTTATAGCCGTTATTCGTTATAACCGTGAAAATATATGTACTAAAGTGACCAGAAATGTCTACCTCAATCCTTCGCTATAGCCGTGAATTCGTTATAACCGTGATCGTTGTAACCGAGTTTGACTGTAAATGCATTTCAAAAACTTACTGTAACTTTGTTACTGTGATGACACCTTTCCAAACTTCTCCTCGCCTTCTTTTGCTCCCTGATGAGTTTCCGAATCGATTTCAGACCAGACCGTAATTCAATTACAACCTCTCCAAGATTTTCTATCTTATCTTCAATATTCATTTTGAAAAGTTCATAATTTTAAAATGAATTTGTTTTGTTATTGTTTTTATTTGCGTTGAAAGTTAAAAGTTATTTTGACAACATTAGAAATTCAGTAGGCTGAAATAGGTAAAGCTATTTATGGCCTTAAAACAAAAACAGCTAAACAAATCAAATACGATCAATACGATCGGCTGTAATTTAGGGTTTTTTCCGGCCGAAGCTAGTATGTGGTATTTATTAATGTATTCTTGATAATATAAAAGAGCATAAACAATTGTGAATACTTGTAATTATCATTGAAATAGTTAATGAATTTCACTTGTGAAAAACTGTTTATGTATTCATTTAGTTTCTTAACAAAAACACAAAAAAACGTATTGTTTTGAACCTTTTTTCATTTTTTTCGATTTTTAAAAGCGGCATCTAACGGATGAAATTAAAACTTTAAGCTACAAGTAACATCGATAGGTAATAAACTATTTAGAAATCTTTGATAAATTGAGAAATTTAGTAGGCTCAAATAGCTAAAGCTATTTTTGGCCTTAAAAAAACAATGAAGATGAGGTTGAGGATGAATGTAAATTAAGAGTAATTCCCAAAGGCTATTGTGTACAATTAATTTAATTTTTCTTGATAAAATTGAATAGTCTCAACAGCATACTTGTATATAACTCTGTACAAATGTATACATTTCAGTTGCAATATAAAACTTTATTTTGTATTTATTTATTTTCGTAAATAAAAATATTAAAAATCTATTATTCTAAAACTCATTATAGTATTTTTCATTTTTTTAAAGCGGCATCTAACGGGTAGTATTAATACTTTGATATATTTCAAAAAATAATTCTGTTAGTATTATTTCTTGGTAGTCAATATTTTAGATAAAAAAGTTGAAACAGTTTGATTTCGTAGCTTTTCGTAAATTTTTCATTTCATTTCGTTTCATTGAAAATATATTAGGCTTAAATAGCTACAGCTATTTTTCGCCTTAAAATAAAAACAGCTAAAAATGTCAACTTATGAAGATGAAGAAATAGAAAAGTGATTGTAGGTGGATTTTTAAATGCTATTATCTGCAAATAACTTAAGTTTTCTTGATAAAATTGAATAGACTCTACAGCATACTTTTTTATAACAATCAACAAATGTATACATTTCACTTGCAATATAAAACTTTATTTTGTATTTATTAAGTTTCTTAACAAAACATAAAAAAGCTCATCTTGTAAAATGTTATGTATTTTTTTCATCTTTTTAAAAGCGGCATCTAACGGATACTTTTAAAACTGTTTAACTATATATTGCATAGGCCCAGCTTCAACAAAGCTTCTAGGATGTTACAAATTTATAAATTTCACTTGCAATTTTAACAGCTTCAAAAAGTATAATTTTTACTACTTTAAAAATTTATAAATTTTATTTGCAATGGATACGTTTGTTTTTTATTTATTAAGTTTCTTAACAAAAAATCAAATAGCTCATCTTGTAAAACTTATTCTATTTATTTGTCATTTTTTAAAGATACGCAAAAAGCGTTAACAATTGTATAATTAATATACTTGTATCTAACATTCCATAAATGGTATCGAACTAGTGCAATTAAAAATAAGCATAAATCAAAAATTAAAAATACTTATCATTGCATTATTTGTAATTTAAATTAGGCATCGATTTTGCATTTTTAAACGTAACAGTGAAAAACAAACGTAATTGAATACGACTGGAGAGAACAAAACATTTCCAAACTATAAATGTCTATTTTGTCTAAATTTGAAGAAGAAAAAATTGCCATTTGTGACTTTTGATAGATATAGATATAGTAGAAAATTTTTAGATTTGTACAAGATCATTTTCAAAAATACTAGAGGGATTAGAGATTATTGAATGACACATTTCCAAAGTATAAATGTCTATTTTGTGCCAACTTGAAGAAAAAAATGTTTCACAAATTTTGAGAATAGGAAAAAATAAAAGACTTTGTCGCGGGCTAAAATGGTTACATTTTGGAAAACTGGTTTTACTTTTTACTACTTTACTGTAGTTCATTTAGTTCGTTTTAAAACGTTGGCAAACACTGTTTGGTGATAATGAATGTCTCATTGGAATGGGCTCGTACTTTGCGAATTTTAGAAATTACTGAACAACAGTGGAGTCTTTTACTTTTACCCAAAGCAAAAGAAGAGAACCTCATTACTTGTCGTGAGATCCTCGTCATCCAGATGCGGCTTGCCATAATCCGAACAATTATTGAAACCAAAGAAGAATGTGAAGAAGGTGTTGTTCATCTCCACACTCTGATTCAACACGTACACAATCTTCTACGGGATGTTGCTATGAGATTGAGACTTCCTATTGCTGTTGTTTCTTCGGATGAGTTGTAATTCAACTCTTATCCATTTTCTAGTGTCAGCAGAAATGGGGAGTTTTAATGAGTAGTTGCATTTAAAATCGCTTGAAAGATACAACGAAAATGGATATTATGTCTGTAAGTTAAAGTTTCTATTTTTCTTGCGAATATTATAAAAAGTCAAAGTGTTAAATTGCATAAAAGTAATTACGTAAGATCGATTAAAAATGAAAAATATTTGACGTGTTAAATTGCATAAAAGTAATTACGTAAGATTGATTAAAAATGAAAACTATTTGACGTATTAAAAAATACATTATCAGAAGTATAAATTTAATTTCATTCAAGGTTCCAAATTGGCTCAAACTTTTGGCAAATGCCGTGCACCTTTCTTGGTACCAAAGTGAGGATCGTCACAAAATCGTTGAAGCAGATAGAAGAAAAATAGAACATTTTCTTCTTGATCTGGAGGACAGGTGCGATAGGGAATTGTTTGAAGATTCCCACGAAGGTTATGTGGAAGCTATGAGAAATTTCTGGCTCCTCGCTTACAAAATTGACAGAGCAAAATTAATATGTTAATATTGACATCGATGAAATTAATATTAAAGAAAACTCAATTATTTTTGACAATATTAATATGAAACACTTAATGTTGTAGTGCGATAATAAATGCATTTGATAAAACAATTGTGTTTCCATCTAAAATGGAAATTAATTGATGAAATAATTATTAATGAAAACTACATTATTTTTGAAAACAGTTAATGTTTTTAATGCTAATTTGAAAATTGATTAATAAAATATTCTTTATATCAATAAAAGACTTTAACAAAAATTGTGCTTCTTTCCCTGATTTTTTACTATTTTAAATAAACAACTTTTCAATAAAGCGTTTCAAAAAGTATATTTTTCGAATTTTGAATTTTGAATTACACTTTTGTATTTGGGAAAATATGTTTTAAACGAATGTGTATTTTTACATTCTATTTTTTGTACGAAATAAACATTTAGTAAATAATCAGTTACGTTATTTTAAAACCAAGTTGTCATAATTGATGAGAAATAAATAATTCTTTTGTGAATGAATAGAGATTATTAAAGAAAGAAGAAATGCATTTGAGAGGTTAAGAATAAAATGAATTATTTATTCGTGGTCCAAAGTTTGAACAACAAGTTTCAAAAAATTTACTAATGTAGACAAATTTTGTTCTGCTTCAAGACTTGGTTGATTGTCGAGGAGATTTTGTATTGCGTTCAATGTAGAATTCATGAGCCAAACTCGATCTTGATTGACAGTTTCTCTCTGTTGATAAATGTACCAAAGTTGTCGACAAATTGCCATTTCGTTTCGACAAGTTTCCCAGTCTAAAGAATCCATCTAAAATATGGCAAAATCAATATTATTTAAAATTTAATTTGTACATATTAATATGATGTATAATGTATAATGATTTAACCTGAAGATTTCAATGTAACGTCCTTTCAAATCTGTGCTCTAAAAACGAATGAAAATTAAGCTCACTCGTCAAAAGAAAGAGTAACTAAGGCTTGCTTTTTGCACTACAAGAAAGGTTAAATGTTGTGCTAAACAAGTTTTTAAATTTAAAATTTTTAAAACGTTAATTCGATAATGTTAAAACATTTTAATTATTTATGTAATTTGATTCACATTTTATGCAATTTATTTGAGATCTGCAAATATTTTTAATCTTTTAAAATAGTCGAATAATTTAATTTAGAAAAGTGTTAATTGACAGTAAAAAAAGTTATGTTCCAATTATTTTAATTTAGAAAAGTAATAATAATTATTTAATCGAATTCTTACTAAAAAGTTTAATCATTTATGGAATTGTTAATAAGACTTTTTGAGATTTTAATAATTGTTGATAAATCATTAATGTCAAGAAATGCTCCTTCGGTCCTGTACAGTCGGCAAATTTCTTTAACGAGATCCTTTTTTCTTGCTTGCAAATCTTCACAGTCCTCTCGTAGGGACGCACCTGTCCCTTCCATTAAACGTTGCCTTCGTTTCTTGGATTCTCCTTCTGGCCTCACTTCGGCCACCACCTGAAGGTCGGCCTTGGCCAAGAGAGCAGTGGGATTGCGAGAAAAAAGTAGCAGTTGAATAAACTTGGCCTTTCCGTACGAGAGTTTTAACTCTCGTTCGTTTTTTGACAAGACTGAACTCGTTTCACGAAAATTGATATTCAAAGCATTGCAATCAGTTACGACAAACGAGATTCCATAATGCGTGATGTTGTCATGCGTCATTGCCATTTTTTCAAAATTGTGTTTGGACATTGTGGGAAGGAAAAAAGGACAAACTTGTAAAGGAGCATAGGGGTAATGCTTTCGAATGACGACAAGGTCAAATTGCCCGCTCAGTGGTTGCGACAATTTTAGCGTGTAGGTGTTGTGACGCCGGAGATGAAAACTTCCATCTGATCTTTCACTTCCGTCCGGAAATGACATTTTTAGAGGTGTCGGACCTGTAACCATTTCTTGGAAATCTGGCCTTTTGAAATGTTCTTCAATCTGAAAATAAAATTGTATTTTTAATTAAAATTAAAATCTACTTTATTTTATACAAATCTAAAAAGACAGAATATAATCATTTAAAATGATTAAAATCAATGATTAAAATTTACCTCGGACTCATTGTATTCGCTGTCGCTTTCGTTGTACACCGATGTTGCCATGAATTCGAAATGGATAATTGTATCACAATTTAACATTTGGAGAGAACGCACACTCTTGCCATCAGCGCAAGCGAACGACTATTTAAGTATCAAACAACATTTTAACCTTCTTTTTGAAATTTAAGCACTTTTTCAGTTCAATAAAGGTAACCTCATTAAGTTGCAAGGAGAAAAACCATTTCAATTCGAAACTGATTGACCACTTGACATTTTAAATGAAGACTTAAAATAAAAGAGACACTTTTGCATTTTTTGCTCTATTAAATTTTATGTTGTGCAATCAAAGCTTTTACAATGTTGTCAACTTTTTATAGTCAGGTCATTTGCGTGTACCTGCTCCTTGACGAATGAGCTGAAGTTTTCAACTTTTTGAGCGCAAAATATTTTTGTTCCCATTAGGGAAAGATTGAATGTCTTTTAAGAGGGCAATAAATTGTAGTCAAGTCAAGTTTGCAAATAAGATAATGTTTTGTTTTTAGCACAAAATTGTTCTTCTCGACTTAAATTATTTGGATAATTAGCACAAAATTAAAATTCACGAAAATTCTTAATTGGACAATTTAGGATAAAGAATTTTTAAGTGTCTTGAAACGTTTCTTCTTCTTCTAAATTCATCATCTTTTTGCACAATTCAAAAGCTAGCCGATCCTGTGTTGAAAGTTATTAACTACATTTGCCAAATATTTTAAGCACCTTTTAACCTTTGAATTCAAAAAACCATTTATTAAAAAGTGTAAAATTATTTTGACATATGAGTTTTTACCCCTGCTGAAACAATGGCTAAAAATAGTTCTTTTTTAAAATAGTCTGTCAACATGTCACTGTAATTAACGCGGCTATAAAGAAGATCTTTGAATTTTATGAAATCATCAGTTCCTTTGGGCTCGTCAATAATGTCTAGATTTCGTTTTTCTTCTTCATAAGTTACAAACACTTTGTAAGCTATTTTAAAGGTGAGATCTTCTTTGATTTCAGTAACTGTACCGTGACTTGTTGTTCCGTTGGCAAACTTCAAGTTTATATTGTCTACACAGTGCTCGTTAATGAAAGATTTCTTGATTTTAAACTCTGATCGTAAAAGATCTTTCACAATGTAGTTAAGTTTTTTAGCAAATTTAGCCTTTTTTCGTACATTGTATTCCTTGGAGATGTTTCCTGTCTTTACAATGACACGTACCATTTTCAATTTATGAAAATACTATTAAAAATAAACTTATTGAATTGAAATTCATCCTCTTTTCAAAGGATCGAAACGTTAACTAAACGTTATCCTCCCTCTTTTAAATGCACTATAAAAAATTAAAACTCAGCAATAATTTTTTCATTTATTGAATTATCAATGAGCAGACAAAAATAGAACACCCTTGTGTGATTAAAAAATGAGTATAAAGATATTGTTGCATTTTTTAATTCAAAAAGTTTGTAAAATGTTTTATATTTATTTTAACTAATTTTTAATTGTCACTATAATACTTTTTAAAATGCATAGAAATTAAAGAAATCAATCTTTAATTATTTATTAATGATCAGTAACCACTTTGCTATAATAAAAAAATTACAAAAGTGCTAACTATTATTCGAATGTTATCTCCAATTTGCAACGCCATAAGAAAAAGAAATATTTTTTCATCATGGCCAATAGGTCAAAGTTGAAGTAAACTGATTTCGAATGATTGGGGTTAGATTGAAGTAAAAAAATTAAAAATTTGTATATCAAAATTATTTCATTATATATTTTTGAATAGTTATATTTAATACATTTAAACTTTTAATAATACGGTTTAGACAGCTTTGTAATTAAATTTAATGTGCTACCTCTTTTTGTTTTAAAATAAATGTTATACAAAAAGCACACAACATATAAAATCTTTGGTTTCCATTTTCCTGTCTCATGTAACCTGAAAATAGTTTTGAAAACGATGGTCTTAGTTTACTTTTATTGAAGAAAAGAACAAGTCTGTCAAATGTCTACTCAACACAATAGTTTGCAAGAACGCATTGAGTAAGTTTATTTTAGAAATTGACAAATTCTTTTTATATATATGCTATTTTACAAACTTTTAATTCATTTACTCTTTTTAAAGCGATCTTATGGCGGAATTGGATCGCACAGAAAATTTAAAAAACAGAATATTGATCCTCAGAGAGATACGAGACACATTGAAAATGTTAAACAATCGAATATTGGAATCAAGAATTCAGGTGGAAACTGAAAATGGAAATATAACAATTATACAAGAAAATGTGTGAAAAGACACTAAATTTACTTTTTTTAAAGTAGTGACATGAAAGCATCTTATTTTATAATGCACATTTTGTTGTTATTGTTTAGGCTTAATTGTTATAAACTTTGTGTTAACTTTGTTTCCAATTATTGCAACTTGTCATTTTGTTGACTACCTTGCTTTCCTTGACTTTGGCCATTAAATAATTTGGAAAAAGCGAGAAAAGATACGATTCCTTATGGACTACTTCTTTATAATTATAATTATAATTATATCTTTATAATGTCAAGATCACCAATTTTGTCTAAAACCAGAATATTGAACTAGCAAAAAGTATTATTGATTTTGAAACTTTCTTTGTTTTTCAAACTTTTTAAATTAACTTCGGTTTACGTGTTTTAAACACATGTGGAGATAATTAAATAAATAGTAATGAAATATTAAATAAAATAGTATGTTCAGAGAACTAGACTTTGACGAATTGGTTTACAGTCACTTGACGTTGACAAAGTGAATTTGCGAAGAACAATAAAATGTAAAGAAGACGAAGAAGAGATGCTTTGCTTTTAGTTAAATTTTGTCTCCGACTGTGAACCAACCTCTCAAGTAAGTAAATTTAATACATTTTTTGAAAAATGGAAAAGTATTTGTCAATAAAAAGTCATGTTTTTGCAGCATGGCTTCGTTACTCATTGTCACAAACGACCTCAATGGAATATTCCATTTCACAAAGAAACTTACTTACACATTGGACCTTGAGAAGAAGCAGAAACTTTGGTTGAGAGAAAGGCAGGAAATTCCTGAATCGGAACATCCTACCATTGAAGCAGCGTTTGTAGAATGTTTACAATTTCTTGTCGCAATCAAAAACGACGAAAACGCTCAACAAAATTTTGACATCTTTGAAAGAAAAGTTGAAACTCTTGTAGAAACTATTAATTCAAAGAAAGAACAATAAATTTTGCTACAAAGAATAATTATTTTTTACTTTTTAAAATCTTAAAATGTTCTTAAAGACGGATGGGAGTTTTGGCTTAAGAAGGGGGATTTTTTCTATCGTTTTTAAATTTAAAGGTAGTTTCAAGTTTCAAGTGTGAAAATGACAAGAGTATTTATTGATTAGAAATTGTCGAATCGAAACAAAGTTGCGGTTTTAAACCTTTTTTCACTTGTTTTCCGCAGCTCGTCATGACTTTAGACAGAGAATGGGAGAAATTGAGAAGGAGCCTGGACTTGCAAGAGGAGCAATTTAAAAACAAAATCCTGCCCCGCAATAGATTGACGCAGGAAACCATTGACAACATAAACCTCCAGATCCAGCACATCAAACTGAGTCTTTTGACGAGGCGTAGAAATATTGCCTCTTTTTCAAAGATTGAAAATGAAATGAACCACTTGGCGATGGACCTTTTGACGGCTGGAAGAATGTCGGGAATGGAACATGTCCTTGTGTTTTCAAGCGAATTGCCATAAATTTTTGGGAAAATGATTTTGCAATAATAAAAAATGAAATAAAATTTTGTTTTCATCATTTATAATTTAGCTTTAAGGTATTTGGAATAAAATTAAAAACTTCGTGGATGAAAATAAACAAACGAAGGAAAACGCTCTGTTTGAAGTTAACTTTAATTGAATATTCTTTTATTTTACAAGTTTTGTAAAAAACCAAATGTCAAACTAAAATAAAAAGCAAACACAGCCTTAAAATACTTTTTTGTCGAAAGAAAAATTTTAAAAAATATTAAAATTAATAAATTAATTATGTAAATTACAAGTGCAGTTGTTTACAAAATGAACACGTTACAAAAGTAACGGTTAAATACGCTTATAAAACTTTAATAAGACTGTGCAAAATTTGAATGTTTAAATGCGACTCCAAAAACAGTATCGAGTTTGAATCCATTGAAAAAAATGTAAGCAAGATTTCCTTGTAAATTTTTGACAAAATCGAAAGACTTGTTTTATGAAAATGTAGGTATTCAATACTAAATTTATAAACAAAACTTTATTGGTATAATCTAACTCTTAGACGTTTACATTTAGTTTGCTTGAAACGGAAACATTACAAATTTAATGACTGTACCGGTTTTAAAAGAAGTTGAGATTTGGCACAAGTAAGTCATTCTTACAAACTGAGTGGGTGAAGAAAGTCGAAAATGTCATCGATTGAAGAAAAGTGGCAACTGGGACGAGCCTATCTCGAAGACGACGCGAAACAATGGCTTGAGAAAGTTATTCCCAAAAACCAAGTTCCGGAAGAAATTGTTCTAATAATAAACAATCAAATAAGTGACCTGCGCACTTTTTTGGATACCAAACCAAAAACGCAAGAAAATCTTATCGAGTTTCAAGCCAAACAAGACAAACTTGCAAAAATCCTCACCTTTGCCTCTTTAATGGCGGGATTTACAGTTATTGTCGAAAAAATTGGAGTATAAAAAAATAAATCAAGTTTTAAAAGTCAGTTTTTTTAAATTTATTTGGGGTGTAGACTATTTTGGAGATTTTTTATTCGTTCGCACTTTAATTATTTGAAGGTGACGCTAACCATTTTTTTCTTAAAATAAAAGTCCCATCCACCCAAGTGTAACATTCAATGTACAATTTGTTTCATTTTTCAATCTTCAATATTGAAATACGCATTAATTGAACCTAAATAGTTATAATTAAGAAAACTTTCAATACTCGAGAATAAATACATTTTAAATATTCCATGAACTAAAATTCTATAATACTTTGCAATTAGTATTTAGAAGTTTTGAATAATGTTAACAATATGTTAAACATTTTTTGGAACGCAAAAGTTAGATTTACTGTATAAAGAAGGGAATAAATATTTGACGACCTAAAGTGCACCTAGTTTACTTTCATCCTTCAGCGGACACTAACGTCTTAAACAAGTAAGATTCCGTCTTTTCATTAATTTTGTTAAAAGTTTCATAAAATTACGATAACTAGTCAGCATTTTACAGGATGTCATATACCTTCCACTCCAACGGTATCATCAGATGTTCGCACGACACGATGAAACGCCTATGCAGAATCGGAATTGCCAAGATGCACGCAGAATGGAAGAGAGAAATGAATCGATTTCCTCTTTCAGAACAACAAAAAATTGAAGACTTGTTTATCGAATGTATGCTATTTCTATTTCAAATTAAAAATGACCACAACGATATTCTAAACTTTTACATATTTGATACAAAAATTAAAACTATTCAAGAAACAATCAAGGGATTGTAAGAATAAACTTTTTGAATGTAATTTCGGCTATTTTTATTGTCACCAGTTTTTAACACTCGCAAAATAATAATGCAACGAAAGAAAAGGAGGTTGTTCAAGTTAAGTTTTTTAAATAAATTTGTGAATTCTTTGTAATGAATCATTTTTTGAAATCGTAGTTGGCTTTTTGAAGCTGTTTAATTTAAAAAAGTGCATGGGGAAAAAACTATGATCACGCAGAAAATAAGGAAAAAAGAGAGAGGGCAAAGAAAATGTCAAGAGAAATATACGAACTAATAATCTTTCAAACACTTGGGAAAATCATTTTAATCACTTTAACTTAAATTTAAGCTGCGACATCAGCAGACCTTCAACATTCGATTGTCGCGTAGACGATACCTTGATCCCGCGTTATCGTGTTTAAATTATATTTTTTGTCACAAAAGTAGGCCGAAATATATTTTTCCGTTCGCAAGTTAGATTTGCCCGCGACGGGGGGGGCGGCCGAAACCACGACGCCACATTGGTTTCAAAACGCTTGAGCTCGACGGCAAGCCGAGGGGTTCAAAAATAATCCCCAAAAAAATTCGGAACAATTGGTTTGCAATCGCTTAACCTCGACGGTAATCAAATCGAGGGGTTTCGTCGGAAGACTTTATTTGCGGAACCTCAGAGACGGGGTTTTAGAAACGAGATCCCAAAAATCGGAACAATTGTTTTGCACTAGCATAACCTCGACGGCAATTGAATTTTTTTTCTGACGCGACTAAATCCAAAAATGTAAAATGTTAAACA
>JAIYDG010000023.1 GCA_027487625.1 Bacteroidota bacterium | reverse complement strand
CAGGAAGATTACTTAGAACTTTCATATTCAGAAACTATTTACAGAGGATTAAATATAGAAACCAATTTACTTTTTTCTGATAGAAGTAAATTGGAAATCAATCCAAGATTAAAATCCAATATTGGGTTAAATTCAGAGTATACCTTGAATGATCCTAAATTAGAAACAAACGGACTTATTGCAGATTTTGAACCTAACAGCGCTTTAATTTTCAACTTTTTGATAAACTATAAACCTTCACAATATTATAGAATCAAAGGAAGGGTAAGGGAGGCATTTTATAATTCTAAACCTTTGTTTTCTATGAAGTATACGCAAGCAATTTCAGGAATACTAGGAGCAAACAATGATTTTTCAAAACTTGAATTTGGTATTAGTCAAAACTCAAAACCTTTGCATTGGTTAGGAATTAATTATAGATTGAAATTGGGAAAAATCTTAAGTGCTAATACTATTTATTTCCCTGATTATTTTATGCATGCAGGCAATCGCTCTTGGATTCTGATGGAAGATTTAAATGAGCGATTTATGAATTTGGGGTATTATGAATATTCAAACAAATCAAGCTATCTATCTGCTCAAATGAATTTTACTTTAAAACGATTTTTACTTTTAAGGTTGCCAATTTTGAATTTGACTAAAATTAAAGAAAACATCTATTTTAATTTCATTCAAATTCCTGAAAAGGAAATTTATTATGAATTGGGTTATGGATTAAGTAATATTTCTCAAATAATAGATATTGGTGTATTTTCTAATTTTCAATCAAATACCTACAGAAGCACGGAATTAAGGTTAAGTATTTCAATTCCGGGATTTATAAGAAATTAGTTTTGTAATTCATTGATGGCTAGCCAGGCCATTAATCCTGAACCAATTTCTAAGGCAGATTCATCTATATTAAAAGTAGGTGTATGAACTCCTGAAACAATACCTTTTGATTCATTTCTGGTTCCCAATCGGTAAAAACTAGCCGGCATAACCTGTGAATAATAAGCAAAATCTTCAGAAGCCATCCAGATATCTAAATCGACCACCTTATCCTCTCCTAAATATGCAATAGCCGCTTCTTTAGCCATTTGAGTGATAGCTTCATCATTTTTTAAAAATGGATAGCCTTTTTTGATTTCCACTTCTATTTCAATTGAATTGGCTTTTCCAATTTCATGGCAAATTCTTTCAATATGCTCATGTGCTTTTTTTCTCCAATTTTCATCGAGTGTTCGAAATGTTCCTTCCATATAAACTTCTTCAGGAATAACATTTGTGGCTCCATTTGCAATAACTTTTCCAATTGTTAAAACGGTTGGAATTAACGGATTTGCAAATCTTGATGTGATAGTTTGTAAGGCAGTAATTAGCTGAGCGGCAACAGGAACTGGATCTAAACTAAGATGAGGCATGGCACCATGTCCACCTTTTCCTTTTACTTTAAAGAACAATTCATCAGAACTAGCCATATATAAACCTTTTCTAAAACCAACTGTGCCTACAGGTAAAAATGGCATTACATGTTGTCCGAAAATACTGTTAGGTTTAGGATTGTCCAAGGCTCCATCAGCAATCATTAGGCTGGCACCTCCTGGCAATTTTTCTTCTCCAGGTTGAAATATTAGTTTAATAGAACCTTCGAATTGATCTTTTAATTGAAATAAAATATTTGCGGCACCAAGCAAACATGTTGAATGTACATCATGTCCGCATGCATGCATTACTCCAATATTTTTAGATTTATATGGAATTTCGTTTAATTCTGTAATTGGTAAAGCATCCATATCTGCTCTAAGTGCAACAATTTTTTTACCTGGATTTTTTCCTTCAATAATGGCTGTAAATCCTGTGTTTGCTTTGGGTTCAAAATGTTGAATTCCAATTTTTTTTAATTCTTCTTTAAGATATGCTGATGTTTTATATTCCTCAAAAGACAATTCGGGATTGGCATGTAAATGCCTTCTTTTATTAACTAATTCTTCTTGTAATTGGGAAGCAAGTTTTTTGATTAAATCAATCATTTCCATATCACAATGATAAGGAAATTAGAAATTAATCTTCTTCAAATTCTTCTGATTGAATCTTGACAATTTCTTTCTTGAAGATGGAGTCAATTCTTAGAAAACTCTGACCATTCCATTTCATTTTTACAATTGATGTTTCATCAATGCCTTGTGAGTCGTTAACTAATTCGTAATTGTTATATTTTATAATCAGCGTATCTTTTGCTCCAAGTGTATCATTTGGGAAAATATATTCTAATCCAACATAAAATTCGCCTCCGTCTGCTGTTGCATAGCTTTTTAGGTGACTCATTAGTTTATTATTTTTTACCAAGAAGAAATTACTACCACCTTCATATCCACAAGCTTCAACTCCTGTGCTAATTTCAATAATTCTATCTATACCTTTTAAGCCTAAACTATCAAAAATATTAATCTGACTATAACATGCGTATTCTCCACTTTTATCGTCGTTTTCGTTACTGCTATATTGACTTACAGGTTCAAAAAGAATTTCTTTAACCAAGGTACCGTTCTCAATTACTTTTAATGATGCTTGGTATTTTTGAATTGGTTTTGGTAAATAAGAATTTAAACCAACCAAATAGGTTTTTCCTGATTCTTTTACAACACAATTTGCCAAGGATTGGGAAGGTATAAATCCATTAAATTTTTTACCTCCTAAAAGAAAAGATACTTTATACCATCGACCTAAAATTCCATGAAAATTTGTTTTTGGAAACTCCAAAATCTCAACAAGTCTGAAGCTATTATTAAAATGCTTTGTTTTAAATAATGGTTTTGAATCAAAAGCAGGTTTTGTGTAAACTATAATCTGCGGATAAAAAGGAACTAGATTTGAATCAATATAGTAAAGTGAAGAATACTCTGATTCTGCAAGTGGTTTTCTGTCTGTCCAACTAACAAGAGAGGAGAGAAATATAAAAACCAAAATTAGCTGAAATTTATTTTCCGATAAAGCCTTTTGCAATGAGGTATGGTATGAAAATGTAAAGAATCAAACCTTTCATTAGAAAAAACATAAATCCCCAAAAACCAAGTTTTTTAACCCAGGTCATGAATGTTTTTCTTTCCTTGTGAGGAATTGGACATTCTAATGGTTTTTCTATTGTTTTTTCTGTTTGATTCATACGAATAGGATTACAAATAAAAGCTAGTTTTGTATCATAAACAAACAGAATCATAATCTGTTTAAAATTCCTTTAAAAGAAATTTAGAGTGTTAATATTGAGTAATTTAGATTTTACTCTGTCTATAATGTTATTATTGAGCCGTGCCTTTGAAAGTATAAATAATGATTTGTTTCAAGGCATTATCTTTAATTATAACCATCTCTTCGGCCTTATCACCATAATAAATATCCATTGTTTCTGAGCCAGTTTTTTCACAGTAAGATTTCAGTAACTTATTCATTTGTAGCGACTTAATTCTTGAATACAAATTTTCATTATCAACACAGAAGCCATCCAAATTTAATTGTTCATAATTACCCATTTGAACCTGATTAAAAGTATTTTTTCCTTGCGCATCAAATGTTACAAACTGATTTATTGCTTCTTCTTCAATAGATACTCTGGTTTTTACAACGCTAACTTCAATTCTATTACCGCTGTTTCTAATTATTGGAGGAAGTGGCATTGTAATACCATCTTCTTCTGTAAAATGGTATTTTTTATTATTAATTAAAGGAAAAGTTTGACGCCAGAATAAGGTTAATACACTTGAATTGGGGTTCATTCCATAATTACAAACCAACAACATTGGTTGGTTATCCTTTTTTATCATGGCTGCAACTATAAAAGTTTGTAATGATGTATTGATGCTTACACTAGCTTCTTTTCCATAAAGAGTTTCTCCTGTTTGTAAGATATTATCAATTAAAAGTTCTTTAAACAAGCTATATTGTTCATCATAAAATGTTAAATGATAGGCAAGTGAAGTTGGCTCAAATTCAGCATTTGAACCTCTTTTATAAAATAAATAGTAACCTGAGTACGCCGTCATAAAGTTCCAAGTACCCTTAGATTTCATGTTTAAAAATGGATTAGAACTAGGAATTGGAAAATCTAGTTCAATTAAACCTAAATCATCTTTACTCAATAAATCATAATCGAATAAGTGCAATTCTCCTCTTGGATCAAATACTTCAGCTAAAAAGTGATTGTTTGGAGCTAAACTAATTTTTTCAATTAAAGCCTGAGTTAGTCCATATTTGGTTAAATCCAGCTTTTTTGAAGCCCATTCTCGTCCTATATAATCATAAAGTTTAATATTATAAATATTGGCATCCCTATCAATAATTAAAATGTAGTTTTTATTGGCATACATGGTAATCTCACCAACAGCATTCATTTTAAATGTTGCCTTTTTTTGTAAATCCTTACTGTAATAGAAAAAATTTTGCTGAACATTACTTAGATTGGTAGTTCCTGCAACATCTTCCTTAAACTTATTGAACATCAATACAAAACCATATTCACCTAAATCAAATTGGTCATGACAAAATAAACCTAAAGCTTTTGAATCGAGAACGGTTTTTGTTTGAGCAAACAAGTAGTTATTTGAAATACTTAACAATAAAATAATGAATATAATTTTACGCATAGCTTCGGGAATTCAGTTTTGTTCAAATTTGTTATATTCTGCTAATATTCTGAAATTTAAAGCAAGTTCTTTGTTCACAACATAGATTGTTGTGTATTTCAATAGGTACATCAATCTTTATTTTCTTATTTATGTTAGCCTTTTATGTAATTTTTATTTTTTTAAGTAGTTACAAGACCAAGAGTGTTTTATTATTGCAGAATTAACACCAATAATATGAAAAAAATTCTCCTATCGACTTTTGTTATTTTATCATTTTTTGTTCAAACAACTAAAGCGGCTTTGGTTGTAGAAAATTTAGACCTAAAAGTAAATGCTGCAAATCCAAGTTTGGATTTAAAGTTTTCTAATTTTGCTGCAGGAATTTTCCAATTAAATTATTTTGCGGTACCTGGTTCTATTTCTTTTATAGGAAAGGTTTCAACTGAGTTTAGCAGTACAGTTCTTGCTGAACCTATTGGTGGAGGAAATTATGCTCCAATTAGATTATATAATAATACAGATTTTACAAATCTTAATACTTATATAAGAAACCCAATTTTCTTACATAACAACAATTTAACTTTTACTAATAATTTCAAAGGAAAAGGAAACCAATACATTGGAACTAGAATTGTATTTCCAATGTCGAATGATACCATGTATGTTTGGTTTTTAATCAATGTAAATGCTGCGGGTGATGAGTTAAGTATTCTTAAAGCGGGTTATGATGATGATTTATTAAACGTTAGACCTATTACAGGTGGTGATGGTGAAAATAGACCAACTACAGGTGTAAATGAATTTAACTCTTTCAATTTTAATGTTTATCCTCAACCGGCTAAAGAATCAGTACAAATC
Source organism: Bacteroidota bacterium (assembly GCA_027487625.1). Taxonomy (GTDB): domain Bacteria; phylum Bacteroidota; class Bacteroidia; order UKL13-3; family UKL13-3; genus CAISCU01. Next base: position 2,997 of record JAIYDG010000023.1, on the reverse strand, counting down.
GAATTAAATGCAGATTTAAAATCATACAGTATTTATGCTTTAAATGGTCAGTTAATTGAAGAAAAATTTAATTCAAACACAACAATTTCAACTGCTCATTTAGAAAAAGGAATTTATATTTTAGAAGTAAATTCAAGCAAAGGAATTTTAAGAAGAAAAATGATTATTGAATAGTAATCAAATTCATTATAAAAAGAGAGGCCGGAATCGCTTGCGATTCCGGCCTCTCTCTTTTTAAATTGTTATTAATTTATCCTCTTTTTAATTGCCAGTTACTGCTTTGTTGTTTAGATTCTCCCGCTGCCTGTTTGGTGCTTTCTTTCTGAAAGAACAAACTTCCTGCTGCATAAGCTGCAGCTTCATGTAATTCAGGATTTGAAGTTTTAAACATCTCAGGTTCAAAATACTTTTCAATAAATTTTGTATCAAAATGACCTTCTCTAAAAGCAGGATGTTTCATTACAAATGTTCCAAATGATAAGGTAGTTTCAATTCCAGTGATTTTATAATCTTCAATTGCTCTAATCATTCTTTGTATGGCTTCTTCTCTAGTTTTTCCAAAGGTGATTAGTTTTGCAATCATTGGGTCATATTGAATAGGAATTTCCATGCCAGCCTCAAATGAATCATCAACCCTAACTCCATAACCCTGAGGTGTTTTATAGCTTTTTAGTTTACCAATGTCTGGTAGGAAATTATTCATTGGATCTTCAGCACAAACTCTTAATTCAATAGCATGTCCATGAATTTTTAAATCTTCTTGAGTATATCCAAGTGTTTCTCCACGAGCTATTCTGATTTGTTCCTTAACTAAATCCAATCCAACAATTTGTTCAGTTACAGGGTGTTCAACCTGCAAACGAGTATTCATTTCTAAAAAGTAAAAGTTTAAATCTTCATCTGCTAAAAATTCAACAGTTCCTGCTCCATAATAATTGCAAGCTTTAGCAACATTAACAGCGGCTTCACCCATTTTTTTGCGAACTTCAGGAGTTAAACAGCTTGATGGCGCCTCTTCAACTAATTTTTGATGACGTCTTTGAATACTACATTCTCTTTCAAATAAATATACAACATTACCGTGTTGGTCACCCAAAACTTGAATTTCAATATGTTTAGGAGATTCTACATATTTCTCAATAAAAACGCTGTCATCACTAAAAGCACTTAGAGCTTCAGATTGAGCTAATTTGATTGATTCTTCAAATTCCTCTTCTTTCCAAACTACTCTCATTCCTTTCCCGCCGCCGCCTGCTGAAGCTTTTACCAAAACAGGATATCCAATTTCATCTGCAATTTTTTTGCCTACAGTTATGTCTTTTAAAGCTTCTTTTGTACCCGGAACCAATGGTACATTAAAATTAGAAACAGCTTGTTTTGCACTAATTTTATCACCCATGGTTTCCATAGATTCTGCAGATGGTCCAATAAAAATTAAACCCGCAGCTTTTACTTTTCTAGCGAAATCGGCGTTTTCACTTAAGAAGCCATATCCAGGGTGAATTGCATCAGCTCCAGTTTGTTTAGCAACTTCAATAATTTTATCACCTAATAAATAACTTTGATTACTAGGAGGTGGGCCAATACAAATGGCTTCATCTGCATATCTTACATGGAGCGCTTTTCTATCAGCTTCACTAAAAACTGCAACTGTTTTTATTCCCATTTCTTTGGCAGTTCTCATTACTCTAAGAGCAATTTCACCACGATTAGCAATAACTATTTTTTTCATGAATAAGGTTTTGGCTGTTTATTTTTCAGTAAACAAAAATAACAATTCTAAACAAACAGAATACTGATTTTATGACATATTTTAGTGGATTATGCTTGTTTTTTCGATAGATTCCAGATTTAGCAAACACTTATTTAATTGATATTAACTCTAATAAAAGCTTCTTTTTTATAAAATCAGGGTTTAAAATTTTACTAATTTAAATTTTCTTTTTTTAGTAAAGGATTTCTTTGGTTCTTAATTTTGGTAATCTAGCTACTTAGGGTTTAAATTGCGAATTCATGGTAAATCAACAAATCAAACAATTTGTAAAAAAGGAATTACAAACAGAGTGGCGTCAGAGATATGCTATTAACGGCGTAATACTTCAAGTTTTCTCATCAGTTATGATTGTTTATTTGGCAGTAAGAATGCTTGGTAATCCTGCTTGGAATGCCATTTTCTGGGTAATTATGGTTTTTATTTCTATAAATTCAATTGCAAAAAGTTTTATTGGTGAAGGAAAGGCGAAAAATCTATATTATCATCAGTTAATCAATCCTCAGAATTTGTTGATTTCAAAGTTCATTTATAATGCTGGATTAAATGTTATTCTTTCTTTTTTATGCTTAGCTATTTATAGTTTACTTTTAGGGAATCCAATTGTATTTCATGCTTACTATTTACTTGCTACAGCTTTGGGAAGTATTGGATTTGCAGCTACATTCACTATGCTTTCTGCAATATCTTCAAAAGCAGGAAACAGTAATTTATTAATGCCTGTTTTAAGTTTGCCGATAATTATTCCATTATTATTGATTTTAATAAAAGCTTGTAAACGTGCAATGGATGGAATTGATCCATCACAAATACAAAAAGATTTATTGGTTTTGTTACTTTTAGATTTAATGGTTATAGGTTTGGCTTACTTATTGTTTCCTTCTGTTTGGAAGGAATAATTGATATTCTATGAAAAAAAATCTTGTTTTAAGCGTTTTCTTTATTTTAATCTGTTTTATTGCTTTTTCACAAGTAAATAATCCTAATTTAATAGTTGATAAAAGGGCTCATTCCATTCAGTTAATGAAAAATGGAACTGAAGACAGGTATCCAATTATTGCTTTAGATGGAGAACAGTTAAAGTTAAGCTTTGATATGTTAGGCGCTGAGGCAGAGAATTATCAGTACACGATTGTTCATTGCGATGCTGATTGGAAAACTTCTAAATTCAATCAATTTGAGTACCTAAAAGGAATGCAGTTTGATAATATTACTGATTTCAGATT
>JAIYDG010000288.1 GCA_027487625.1 Bacteroidota bacterium | reverse complement strand
CACGCCCCACTCTTAAACACGTAGGGTTTAAGCACAAAAATGGGCAAAAAGGAAAAAATTTGAAAGTAAATTTTTGAGGTAAAGGGAAAAATTCTCCCAAGGAAAACAACAGAAAATATTTTATTTTATTTAGAATGTACAGAAAATTTTATTTTGATATGGCATGGTTATGACGATTGTTTCCGCTGTTGGGATCTCCTCAAAAAGGGGCATCAGAACACAGGCTTGAGAGGGTTTTGACACCGGCGTTGGACATCAGATCAGAAAACAGCCTGGCCTGGAGGCTCGATTCAGAACTGACAAAAAGAGAAAGAAAAAAAGGCACAAAAGCATAATGGATTAAAAAATGAATTCCCAAATCCCTCATTTTTGATATTCAAAATATCACAATCTATTGTTAAAATTTTGGTCTAGAAAAATCTAATACTGAAAAAGAGCATTTAAATCTGACATTTTCTGACAAACAATTTTTGTGAGTCTGACAAATTTTATTTTCTGGAAAACCCAGTAGAGAATATTTTTTGCAATCTGTCATTTAACTAGAGAACATTCTCATTTTTATGTACAAAGTTATTTGTGAGGACTAGAACATATTCCTGAAAAGAAAGAAATTAGTTCCCGCCCCACTGAAATTGTTCTCATGTTTAAAGTTCATTTATTTTGGATTGCTTAACTGGAAAAAATACATTCTTGAAAGTGGTCTTATTCTCTTGGTTGACCATACAACTGGTGGCGCAAATCATCGTAGGACAGGTGACGTCCGCTTGGTCTGGAAGACGAACGGGGTGGTTCATAATCAATGGCAAGCAGCCTTCTGCCTGGACCTGAAGCAGAAAGCTGTAGTCTGCTACCAATGTTTCGTCTGTGTGGAAAGTATTCCTCCATCTCTGGATAACGTCCAAACATCCGATAATACGCAGTGTCAAGTCTGGCAATCGAATTGATGATTGGCGACCGACTGCGAGATCTGGAGCGCTGCACTGGACTGGAATGACGACACTCCACATTTGATCTTGGCAGACGAGAACGAGATTGACGTTGCTCATATTGTGGTGAATGTGAGCTAGATGGCAGGCGAGATGAAGAAACGTGATTTCGATCGCTGCGGGGTGATCGAGAACGAGTCCTACTGGGAGGCACAATTGGAGCATTTCGATGTGAGAGGTACTGACGAAGGTCTTGAAACTCCGAGCATGCACCAGAACGATTTTGTTGAGGCAATGTCCAATCCATTTGGAGGCATTGCTGAACTACATCGAAAAGACGTTCTTGGCTCCGTTTTTTCAGATGGATTCCGTCCGGTTTGAGATCCTCCACCGAAGCAGAGAATCGATCAAATACTTGGACATTCGGAACAGCAGAAAATTCACGTTGCAGTTGTTGGGTGATTGGCTTTAGAAGTTGGCGGTGATCTTCACGTCGGATTCGAAGAAATGGCGCAAGAATGACGAACTGAACATCAGACCGTTTGGTGGCGAATGTCGAGATCCTCAGAACAAACTTGGTGACAGTTGCGCTCCAACGATGAATTCCCTCATCACTGATAATGTTTTGAAGGGCTGAGATGACGACAGTGCGGATGTTCTTCAACTGAGTGATCTCGTTCAGAGCATGAGTGAAGCGGTGGTCGCCATTCTTGAGTTTAGTCGCGAGTTTGAAGAAGACTCCGTCAAGGTATTGATCACAACCTTTGAGATTTGAGTCTCCAATGACTGCAAGTTCGTACTGATCATTCTTCTTGTTGCGACGCTTCTTCTTCTTCTTCAGAGAATGATTGACTTCTGTTGCTTGGACATCTTCCTGTTCGTTGTCCTCATTGGTTGAGTCGTGGTTCAACTGCTCTTCAAGTTGAGGGTCTGACAGGAGTAGATTGTCATCGAGGGCATCAAAATTTTCGACAGACATTCTGACTTTCTAACATGTAGAAAACAACATTGTTTAAGAACGCCCCACTGAAATGCAACATGGTTATCAACAATTTTTGGGCACTCATAAAATTTGAAATAAAAGACAAAACAAACACAGGACTTTATTGGAAACACTTAAAACACAAATTGATTTTTAAAGACTAATACAACAAAAAACAAAACAAGTAATAATTATTTTTCAGTCCAAGTCTCGACTTAAACCAAAAAATTTGACAAAGAAATTTTAGAAACAGAACATTTCAAACAAAACAATTTCACAAAAATTAAGAAAATATGTACAAAAGATTTTCTTCAATCCTCAACTCTTCCCCTCCAACATTGAGAAGTGTTAGTTCTGTACAATGGGAATGAGGTTGGCGATTGGTCGGATGTAGGTTTGGCCACCTGAATTGGTGACTTCCACTTTCCTTACCAAGCCATCTTCGCTGGGAAAAACCTTTGAAATGCGAAGGATTTTCCATGAGTGACGAGGTGAATTCTCAGAGAATTCCAGAACCACGTCATCAACCGCGATGTTTTCTTTTTCGTGAGACCATTTAGACCTAGTACGAAGAAGGGGAACAATTTCAGTGGAAAACCTTTTCCAAAAATGGTTCCGAATCTCCAAAATGTACTTCCAACGATCTTTTGGAGAGATCTGCTTCCGGTCAATGTTGTTGGGTGGCAAAAGTGTGTACCCAAGATGACTCGTCAAGAAGCAATTTGGAGTCAAAGGTGACAGGTCTTCTTTTTCTTGACCAATCATGGCAATCGGTCGGTCATTGAGACGACTCATGACGGCATAAACAAATGTTCTGAACTCGTCTTCTGTGAGATCGGCCTTGGTGACAATTGCTGCCAATGCTCGTTTGGTGGCTTTGACAATGGTCTCGAAGATTCCACCAAAATGTGGTGCATATGGTGGATTGAAAATCCAGGTGATTCCATATGACTGGTGCTTGAATCCCATTCCTGTCTCGGCTTCTATCTGTTTCCAGTCAAGAGAAGCGATCCATTCATGGAGATCTTTGTCAGTTTTGTGAAACGAGGGCTGATTGTCGGTAACAACTGTTTTTGGGGTTCCTCTGATGTCACAAAATCTTGACAGGGCAGCAATGATGTCGTTGGTGGTCATACCACCTGTGGATTCAAGGTGAACTGCTCTTGTGGCAAGGCAAGTGATGACGAGAATGTACAGCTTTTTCCGTGCCATTCGTCGTTCAACTTTGGCTTCAAATGGGCCAGCGAAATCCATGCCGCAGTTTTCAAACGCCTTGATTTTTTCCTCGAGTTTGTTGATTGGTAGAGGAGCCATTTGTTGGACAAGTCTGACTCCGTTGACAAGTCGACAACGATAGCAGTTAGACCGGATTTGCTTGCAGAGTGTGCCAAGTCCGAGAATAACGTACTTCTCACAAACTTGTGCTTTCATGGCAGCCATGCCAATCACGTGTCCGTCGGAAAAATGTGCATCTTCTACAATGAGTCGAGCAATTTCTGACTTGCGATGTAGAATGATGGGATGAGTTTTCTCAAAGCCATAGATTTGAACAAACTTTGAGATTCGTGAGTTGCTTCGGACCAATCCTTCATCATCAATGAATGGATTGAATTGGCGAATGTCACTCACTGGTTGTTTGCAGTTCGCAAGACTAGTCTTGCATCTTGTCATTTCTGCAATTTCTTTTCCGTAGAATTCTTGTTGGGCTTCTTTGATTAGGTAGTTCAAGGCTCCCGTAATCTCTTCTGGGTGAAAAACTCCATTTCCAAACTGATTTTTCCCTTGAAAATTTCTGACAGCTCGAAAGACCATTGCCCATTTTCGGAGGCAGGTTTGTAGTCCGTTGAAAAGTGATCCAACGCGAAACTTCCGTGGGTGGAGTTTTTGGAATTGACTGTCTTCCAAATTGATTGGAGACTCGATGTGAACAGAGAAAAGAACATTTTGTTTTAATTCTTTCCTTGCAAGTTCATCAATCTCTTGTGACGATTTTCCTTTTGGCCATTCAGAAATCCTCTTTTTGAGAAACTCCGGACCGTTCCACCACAAATCGTTTGATTTGAGTTCAAGGATAGTGATTGGTCGAGTTCCTACATCAGCAGGATTTTCAGCCGTTGGGACGTGATGCCACTGTGAAGGGTCTGTCGCACTTTGAATTTCACCAATGCGATGGGCTACAAAGGCCTTGAAAGACTTTGCGTGAATTCTGATCCAGTGTAGACAGACCTCGCTGTCTGTCCAGAAATAGGTGTTTTCTGGAGTTGCAGGATATGTTTCGCGAACAACTGAACACATGCGAACAGCAAGAACGCACGCAATGAGTTCCAGTCTCGAAATTGATTCAGCTTTCAAAGGTGAAACTCGTGATTTTGAGAGAAGTAGTGTGGTTTTGATGTCGTTGCCATTCTTCACTCTGGTGTAGATTGCAACGCAGAAACCTTCTTCACTAGCATCACAAAAAATGTGGAGCTGCAACTGACTACTCTTCTTGAGACCAGACCACCGTGGAATTTTAATCTGAGAGATCAGAAAGACGTCGCCCAACCAATCAAACCATTTTTTGATGATCTCGTCAGGGAGAGGTTCATCCCAACTGATCTTCAGATTCCAGATCCTCTGAAGCAAGACTTTTGCTCGAACGGTGAAAGGCGAAATCAAGCCAAGAGGATCAAAAACTGAGGCGGCTGCTCTCAGAATAAGTCTCTTGGTCCATTCGTTGTCTTTGACTTTGGTTTCTGTGCCTCGATTTTTCCAGAGAATGAAATCATCCATATTCTGGAATTTGCTTGTGAACACAAGACAGTCATTTTCGGTGGCATCGTATTGCATTCCGAGAACTTTTCCATTCTCGTAAATGACATCATTGGTCTCATTGAACCGAATTTGTTTGGCTAGCAATTCAGGATCAATCTTGGAAAGTACAAGTGGGGAATTTGTGTAAAATTTTCTCACTGGCATTCCGCACATGGGAAGTAGCTGAATGAGTTCTTTCGCTAACTGCCAGGCTTCTTTTTCCTCATCGCGAGTGTCTCCGACATCATCCATGTAGCATGAATGACGTACAGATTCAACTGCTTCAGGTTTGTCTTTCCCGTGCATTTCGCAATTAATGTCAAGCACTTTCTGAGACCCATTGGGAGATGAAAGATTTCCGAACATGGTGACCATCCACTCGTAGTCTTCTCCATTGAAAACAAAACGATGATAACGACGATCAGCAGGATCCAAAATGCATTTCAGGAACATTTCAGAAACGTCTGATGTGACCACCCATTGGAATTTTCTGAGTCTCATCCAGATTTTCAATAAATCTTGGAGTCGATTGGGTGTCAATTCAATTTCAGAATTCAGTGATTTTCCAGTCTTGTCTCTTGCTGCGGCATCGAAGACGAGTCGTACTGGTGTAGAGTCACGACTGCGATCTATGACAGGAAACCATGGCAAATAGAAGGCGTCATAATCAAAGACTTCATCTGGTGAGAGTTTTCGAATGTATCCCTTTTCCAGATAACTGTCAATGATTTTCTTGACTTCGTCGAGTGGTACGCCATTGTTGACAAGATTTTGTTCACATCTTCGTTGACGTCCAAGAACACTGAAGCGATTTGTGGAGAAGGAGGGTCGACCATCCTTCCATGGCACAGAAACTTGAAATTGTTTCTTTTCTGGAAGATAAATGACCTTCAACTTCTCGTCAGAAATTCTTTCGGCTTCGGTCCATCTGGACATTGGGTTTTCTTTGATGGAATTTGAAAAACGAGGAATCAACTCCTTGAGACCAAGGTGCTCAATCTCCCAGAGTTGTTCCACTCTTTTTCCCAGATCAATGTAAGACTCATCATTGAAAAGAACCGTCTCTCTCGAAAACTGTGGACCTTTCATCCTCAGGTAGGACAAAAGAGTGTTGTTCAAGTCCTTTTCTGTGACATTTTCCAGTAAAACATCCTCTCGTAAATAGCGCAAAGTTTCAGAGGATGACTCGGGTTCAACTTCTTTGTAGCTGATTGGAATGTCTTGGGGTGTGAAGCAATCTTGTTTTTGAGTGAGCATTTCCTCTGTTGAAAACACTACATGGTTTAGAATTGTTGTCAAACCCACTATTCCCAACTTTCGGTTGGGCATTTGGAAGTCCTTGATGATTCCACTGAATGCCCATCCAAGCTTCGTTCTTTCCGCGTCTGGTTCGTTCTCTGGTCCTTCAATCTTTGCATCTGACAGCATGAGCTTGTTATAGTCTGTTCCAAGAAGAACGCCATATTTGTCCCCAGGCTCTGACTTCACAGGGTTTCCTTTTTTCAAATGAGGATATCTGTGCGATTCTTGTTCCCAATCAATTAAGGGTGTCCCTTCAAGGAGATTCTTAACTGTATACCCTTTTATGAGATATCTCTCTTCAGAACCAAAGGGCCTGATGTAAAACTGGACTATATTTGAAGTGTAACCATCAGTACT
>JAIYDG010000138.1 GCA_027487625.1 Bacteroidota bacterium | reverse complement strand
TTATACAGTAATCAGTCCCGTTACTACACTATTTAGCGTCACGTATAACTTGAATGGCCAGATGCTATATGTACATGCACGTGACGGATAAGAGAAATGAGGTATTTTCGCATCCCAATTAGTAAACTAACGAAAAATTTCTAAGCTAGGCCATTTAACTATAAGTGACTTTGTTCTATGTGTAACAAAACACTCAATCAATATAGCAATGTGATTATGTGAGCAAGATTGCGATTTTCCTCCTAAAGTAAACATTAAATGTTGCAATGGAATCTGTTTCTTAATGTTTTTTATTAATGTAAAAATGCAAAACCTACTATCATTTTATTTTATATGCACGAGTTCGATACCGTCGAGGATAATTTTTGATAATGTTGAAATGAAAATATTTTGTGTTCTATAAAGCGCACCCTAGGTTTGGTTAAATTTTCAAATTTTCAAATACACCATCCCCTTCCTTAACTAACCCTGCATGGGTCACCCCCGAACTACAAACAACCATACCCGAACTAAAAGTAAAACAAATGAATAGATGTATTTCAGAACATTGTCATTTTTGGTAATTGACTTTGAAAGACAATCATTTCAGTATTGAAATCAGTTCTTGAGAAATAACTATAAGGTCAATCAGTTTAGTATTATGGGAAATATGGTTATCCTACTCTCCACGATGAGTAGGTCTCAACGTGACCCGCACAGCCACCCGAACACCCTCAGAGCCCGGACCTTCACTGCACAGCCCAGACAATGAGTAGGTCTCAACGTCTAATCAAAGGTCTCATCTCTAGAGGTGATTGTGTTTTCCGTACTGGAAAGTGTTCTTTGAAGAAGACGTGAAGCGGTGTGGAAAAAGCAACGAGCCCCAAGACTGTTGATGAGGTGTATTTGCAGAGACTCCGACGAATCCGAATCCTATTTACATAACATCATAATCATTAATATTATCAATTGGTTCGGGTCCAAGCTAATCATTGCATTTACGAAATGTTACAAAGTCATTACAGTTATCAACTGATTCCTACTTACATAACTTAACATAACATTATAACAGTCAAATAAGAATGAGTTGACCACTAATCTAATTAAATCTAAATAAGATTTAAATCTTTAATATTAAAGTACATGAAAAACAAAAATGAAACAGCAATTTGATTTCATACCTTTCCTGTGATGGCAAGGGGATATTGGTCGACTAACTCGGGGTGTCCAAACTCGTTGATGAAGTGGATTTGCAGAGACTCCGACGAATCCGAATCCTATTTACATAACATCATAATAATTAAAATTATCAATTGGATCGGGTCCAAGCTAGTCATTGCATTTACGAAATGTTACAATGTCATTACAGTTATCAACTGATTCCTATTTACATAACTAACATAACATTATTATACGTAACATCATAATCATTGTATTACTCATACATAATAATGAATTAACGAAATGTTACAAAGTCGTTATAGTTATAATTCATGGAATTTACGCTAATTTGCAATAACAATGAATACATACCTTTCCTGTGGGGACTTTAAGACAGACTGTGTCGAGGAGGCTTTGCAGGTGACTAGAGGAGTAATAACAACCTACAGGTTTTCCCTGACCCATGTCTTCATTAAATGATGGGCGAGGCTGACAGCAAGTAGTGGGGAAAGGTTTGCCTCCGCTGCGGGCAGAGGCTTTTAAAGATTTGTGGACTAACTCGTTTATGAACTGTATTTGCAGACTTCGACGAAACTTCGATGTATCCGATTCCTATTTAAATAATACCATATTAATTAATATTATCAAATAGATCGGGTCAAAGTTCATTCCATGAATTTACGAAATGTTGCAAAGTCATTATAGTAATCAACTGGAGCGTGTTCGAAGTAATCATTCAAGGAATTTACGCTATTGATGGATCAGCAATTTGATTTCATACCTGTCTTGCGAGGGCTTGCAGACAGACGTTGGCCTGCAGACAGACGTTGCCGAGGAAGATTCGCAGTTGACGCGAAGAATTATGGTAACAATGAGGACTCAACAACAGACAATAAATGACAGTATCCTGTTTAAAAAATAGAAAAGTTGTAAAATAGCAAAGTCTAATACAAATGAGTTGAACTCAAAACTGAACACGGGCATAGAGAAGGAAAATGTCTCCGCGGGCTGCAGATTAAAATGAAAGAGGCACTGCGGGCCTAAGTATAGATATATGCTCAATTACTTCAATGGCTTAGCTTGAACAGAAATTAATTGTGGAAATAGGAAAAAAACTAAACAGTGCTAAAACATCTGCAAATATTATCACAAATCTGCAATATTTACAATTTATGATGGAGAACAATAAATAAAGAAAATAAATTTTTATAATCGATGTATACAGGTTTTAAATAAATTATAGTTTAACCTTGTGCTGATTTTCCATGGCGATCTCGCAGTTGAATGACTTGGCGAAGTACGGTTGATCATCCGGGGACTCGATCCTCCACCTTGACTAAGTCCAGAAGCAACGATGATCAAAGATCAATAGCAAGCAAGAGAATGATACAATACAATAATAATCGGATTACATTGACAAGAGATTCAAAACTGGTTTGGACGTAGGAGGCCCCGGATCAAGGAGATCATTTCCTCATTTCCTTTACTTTCTTTTGAATAATTTTTTATGAAATGGAAATCGGTCCAATATCTGGTCTCACTTCAATGCATAACAAACAATTTGTGTCATTTTTATAAATGTTTTAGGCTAAATGTAAACAAAACAAACCACATATCATTTTATTATTTTGAATAGAGATCGTTGCCCAGATCGTTGTAGACTAGACCGTTTGAATATGAAAATGACAACATGTCGTATTTTATAAAGGATCTACATTTGTAAATTTAAGATCTAGACATCTGTGCACTCTTCCCGAATCGAGGTTTCGTGACGTAACAAAATTATTCCGTCCGTCGATTGATCAACCGGTTTAGTACTTGAAACAAAAACAACGAGTCCACACTTGATCAAGGAGTTTGAAGAAAAAGTTTCAAAAATTAGGATCAAAATTACAAAATGTCCAGCAATTCAGGTACGAATCATTTCTTGATTTCTAAAGAATTTCCAGCTTATTGGAGACATTACCCTAACTTATTTTAATACTTTTTTTACATGACTTCTTTTCGTGTAATCAAGAATAAATCCTTAAAAAAGGTTTTAAATAGTCTTACATTTTGTTTGACAGAGAAAAATAAGGACAGCTATGAAGGCATTTCGAAGCTCACCAGGATTGCCCTATTATCGCTTGATTGGACCGACGAAGAAGATGAAGCTACCGTTGAGAGCAAAGTTTCGGGCATCAACAAGTCCGATGGTTCACCTGGAGGCACAGGGGCAAAAAGGCCCGATGAAGAAGAAGAAGTAGAACACAGAGATTCAGGTACGATTCATGGTAGGATCAATCTACTTAATTCCAGAATCAAGAATAAATCCTTAAAAAAGGTTTTAATTAGTCTTATTTTTCCTGTTTGTTGTTTGGTCCTCCAACCTTTAGTTGAAAGTTTTACGTTCAAGACTCACAAAACATTTTGTTGTTTGACAGAGAAAAATAAGGAGAGCAGAGATTCGGGCATCAAGAAGTCCGATGGTT
>JAIYDG010000114.1 GCA_027487625.1 Bacteroidota bacterium | reverse complement strand
TCCATGTCATGTAATCTTTCAAAATAGTTTTTTATGTTTGCTGTATTAATATCAACTCCATTCAATTCTGTTGCAAGCCAATAAGCAACTGGGTTTGTATTTAATCTTTCTTCAATGGAACTTGCTTTTTTAACTTCAGTAATTGGAATGTCTTGGTACTTCCAATCGGGATCATACATATAATCAAGCAACCATCTTCTGAATGCAATTGCAAATTCCTTACAATTAATGCATTCACGATACAATTCTTCCCACATAGATGCATAAATAGGACGAGAATATTCGGCATTGATATCCAAACACATCGGTCTTCTTCCTGAACCTTGATGTTTAATTGCATTTTTGTTATTTGTGCATAACATCAGCGACATCAAATTTTTCTGCACTCTCTGTTTTTGATATTTTGCATTGATTACAATAGTGTCATCAGTTGTATAAGACTTCATGGAATCCTCGATTTTTGTAAATAAGTTTGCATTGGTAAAGGCAGCAATTTCTTCAAAACACACGAAAAATTTGCCTTCAAATATTTCATTGAAATTACTGAGCATGTCATCAGTCTTGGCTGCACCGACACATAATTCTGGAGGCATCATTTTACAAATTAAACTCTTTAACGTTGATTTTCCAGTACCCTCTGCACCAGTTAAAATTAACAACGTTTTGTTTTTCATTCCCTTCATTAAATATGCAATCCACTTCAAAACGTACACTTCGGCTTTTTCATTGCCAGAACACAAACACCTCAAAATATATTGTCTCAGAATCGACAATTTTATTTCAAAATCTTCTTTATCAAGGGTTATCGGTATTTTATCAAACTCATCCATTTTGTATCTTATCGAATCATTAATTATGCCTGTACTTTCTGACGTTTTAATAAGTCTTCTGGGATCTTCATCCAATATTTCTACTGTAAATTCTGGTGCAGAATGAAGCATGTAAGGTAAAAGAAACTTTCCGGCAAACTTAATTTTTTCATGAGTAGGTCTAATTCCAGAAAAGGGAACTGGATTAAACTCACATGTTCTAGGATTATAAACCATGTAGTGATCACTATCTGCTATTTTGTAGTAATACGAATAATAATACTTACACGCTTCATTTGCTTTTTTCTCACCAAGTGGTTCTCCTGTATTTTCCAAGGATTCTTGAAAAGTTTTTAAAAGAAATTGCAAATCAAATGGTTCCGTCGGTAATTCTTCAAATACCGAACACCAACTTTTATATAAAGTACCATTCCGCGCTTTCTTTAACAATTCTTTTTCTTTTTCTTCTTCTTCTTTCATTTGCTGTTTTAATTTCTTCATATTTTGTTTTTCTTTCTTTTCCTCAGTTTCTATTTTTCGCTTTATTGCTCTCACTTTTTCTTTTGCTAATCTTTCTTGTTCTTTTTCCAACTTTTGAATTTCTCTCTCTAACGCAATTACATCTTTAAAAACAATTTTTGATTTTTCATCTGTCGCACCAAACTCATCTATCACAGTTTTATAATGCGATTGTAATTCACTCAACTCTTTCTTTTTCAAATTAATAACTTCATCAGAGGAATTCGCGGGAATCATATTCATTGCAAGATTATTTATCGGTTCTACCATTTATAATTATAGATGGTAAAATGTTTTTAAATGGGTATTTTTGCGTTTAAAAGGGGGGTATTCATTGGGGATTTTCGCGTTCGATTCTTTCATGAAATTCGCTAAGGCTTTCTCCGGGGTTAATCAACGGAAAGTCTAATTCTTGCAGACGACGTTCATTCTCACGAGATTCACTAGCTTCAATTTCTTCAATTTGACGAAGCGCGTGAAGAAGTTGTCCCGGTGTCATAGGGACGTCGTCTTCATCTGTATCTTCATCTGTAAATTCATTATCATATTGATTGTACCAATGAGACCAAGTCTTCAAAAACTTATTATTGCTTGCACGACACATTGGACACTTGATGTTAAGAGTGCCATTATCATTATCTTCTCCTTTTTTTTGCAATACTCATTGAATGCGTCCCACTCAATTCCAGTCTTACAACAATTTGTAATGTAAGTGCTACCAAGTTCCAATTTTTCGTGTGTAATTGGACACTCTGCATTTTTATACTGCTCAACACTTGTAAGTCCCCACTTACTTTTATTGTGTGTGTAGTCTCGAAGGCATGGACGACAAATTCCATTCACATGGGAACGTCTATTGTCAAACTCCATTGGAGACGCACACTTTTTGCATTTGTGTGTTGTGCTCAAGTTTTGAAGTGCAGTTGTTGTCAAGTCTGCAATAATTTCAAATGTGAAATCCTCAAGACTTGGCAGTTTAATTTTTGCAAGAGTAATACTTTTACAATAAATACCCATTTCACACTTTTCTTTATATAAGATGGCGTGAATGTCATAATAGATCATATCACCCAGACCTACATCTGTTGTAATAATAAGAAAATTATAGTTTTCATAATCTACGTCGAAGTAGCAGCTAAGCACTTCAATTCCGTTTTTTGATCGTTCCATTGTTTGAGCAAGATTATTGTTTGACTGATTGTTGGTTGCAGGTTTTAGTCTCTGTAATTAATTCATTTTTATACTCGTTGTCAATTTTAGAAAAATCTAGAATTTTTTGTTTGACTTGTTCCAAGCGGGCCCCTCTCCAAATTTCTTCGAAATTCGGAGCCCTCCCATTCTTGATTCAGGGGGGGGAGTCAATCTTGATACGTTTCAAAAACTATTCTATAGTAACAATTTACTATAATATAGATACTACTACTACAATTAATATTTTATTTTTATCTTTTTCTATATAGTTCTTTTGATACTCCTTTATACCACTTATTACTATTATTACCCTTATAAAATATAAAAGTTATATAAACTAAGACTGATTCAATAAGGAAATTTAATAATTCTAATTTATAATTCCAAAAAGGCAATTTCTGATTTCTAATTTTGGTACCCTGAAAATTTTTGATCTAAGTTATAAGATAAGTCCGAAGGACTTAGTCAGTCAGTCAGAACCAAGCCACACACTATAACTAATAAATTTATTCAAAGTAAGTTTTTTTAATAAATTCATAATTAATACTTTGAATTTGTAAAATGTTTAAATTTGACATCAAATCATTCAAGATA
>JAIYDG010000347.1 GCA_027487625.1 Bacteroidota bacterium | reverse complement strand
GGCATCCCAGTGCGACGTAATTCTTGATATAACGCTGTGCCAGCACTTTTTTTCTCCACAATGAACGCATCGGGGTTCCATTCATGCCATTCTCTCCACGCTAAATCCTTCAATTCTGGAAATTCTAATCTTTTCTTAATAGAATTCAACAAAATAATGCTATGACAGTCCATTTCTTCGTTAAAAAACACTCCCCAAACCGTTATTGCAGTAAAGTCTGCCCTATTATGCGTCTCTGCGGCAGCGTCTAAGGACATAATCACGTATTCGCAGGACGGTGGGGTTTCTTGCTTCCACCATTGCCACCATTCTCGCTTGACAACGCTAGCTTCCTCGGCTGTGGGGTTTTGCTGGTATTGAGCGTTCCACTGGAACACAGGCATAGAAGCCTTAGTTTGACGCAAAGAGGCCAATGGCAACCATTCGGGCCAGAGAGCTGACTCATTATCCGTATTTTCATTAAATATCGCTGGAAATTCAACGAGCTCATACTGGTCTGCCTCTTCGTTCTGGACCATATCACGGACAACTTTACCCGTTAAGTCATCCTGATGCC
Organism: Bacteroidota bacterium; assembly: GCA_027487625.1. Lineage (GTDB taxonomy): Bacteria > Bacteroidota > Bacteroidia > UKL13-3 > UKL13-3 > CAISCU01. The sequence continues at coordinate 2,700 of JAIYDG010000347.1, read as the reverse complement.
ATCTAGTCTGTACTATAGCGACTCTACCACCTGGCATCAAGCGTGTTCTTGCTCCGTAGGTGAACCATTCATACGCTTTCTCGAATACATCGAAGTTCCCATTGATGATGTCCTGCTCGTTATGGGGGTCGTCCACCAGTAATAGATCAGCTCCACGACCAGCAAGGGCAGAACCCACACCACAAGCAAAATACTCACCACCAACATTAGTATTCCAACGCCCAGCAGACTTATTATCTTGCGCCAGACTGACAGTAGGAAAAATTTGTTTATATAGGGGTGTGTCAATTAGGTTCCTCACTTTCCGTCCAAAGTCCACAGCAAGATCGGTCGTGTGGGAGACCATTAAAACCTTTTTATCAGGGTATTTTCCAAGAAACCATGCAGGAAAATAGATAGAAACAAGCTGGGATTTACCGTGCCGTGGGGGTATATTGACCGCAATTCGGTTCTTTTTACCCTCAGCAATCTCCATAAGGAGGTTTGCCAATCTGCGGTGATGTTCACCAACTTTATAGTCTGACTGCATTATTTGACAAAACGCTATTAAATCCTCCCTAGCAGCCTTAGCCTCCTTGCGCCTGCTCATTTCATCAATAACAAGCTCTGTTTCTTCTGCATCTAGTTCATCAAACTGGTCCAAATTGTCCAGTAAGAACTGTAGTTCAGCGTCCGTTAGGTCTTCAAGCGGGTTTAGGGTCGTTGCCGTCATCCACTTTTTCCTCTTCTATACCCATTTCTTTGTCCACGTCGATGGTATCCCCGTTTATCTCCACCGCTTTTACATCCTCTACACCCTGTGGGTGCATGAGTTTTTGTATCTTAGAGCGCAAACTATCCATCAATTCTTGGTTTGACCGGTGGTTAATAGTAACCTCTGATTTCTCGGTAAATAAGCCCACGTCGGTAATCTTACCCAGCAGTTCTAGGGCACGGATACGGATCTTGGCATCCTCATTGGCGGACTCAAGTAGTAACTTATTTGTTACCAATAACCTAATCTGCGTGGCATTCTCTACCACCTTTGTGGAAAACTCTTTCAGAATGTCATTGACTGCGTAATATGTAGCAGGTCTGATCTGCGAAGCCTTCTTGGTAGTAATCTTGGTATTTACTTGGTCTTCGTTCTTAGCGACTTCATAGACAATAGTCTCTGCCACCGCCATATCCTCGTCGGTTGCAGTAACGTCAAGCTCCAATAATTCTGCCGTGCGGCATGCCGCTTCAGCTCTTTCCCTGAAGTTTGCTAGCACCGGATTGTCCTCCGGGAACGGTATTGCCAAGTCTGGCTCTACATTTATTTGTTGCATCAATTCCTGTCCGAATTAGATGTTGTTAGGCGAAGTATATATTAAAAATTGGTGAGAAGGGTGAAGACCGTATGTATGTGAAGCATGCCGGTAATCCCTTGCAAGATTTACCCCCACCCAACTCGTAGAAAAGAAAAGGGGGAGCCTCTATAGTGGACTTCCCCCTAAATACAACTTAACAAGGAAACGGCAATGAACAAGCCGTGAGTGAAGTATAGCAGAGGTGTAAAGATATATAAATGTTACGGTAAGTGGGGTTAATGTATTAAATACGATACAAAAAATTTTTTAGGCTAGGTACTTAAAAAACATGACGGGGGGTGTTTCTGGGTACGATCATACCCAAACTGGGTTCGTTTTGTAATTACCGGGCCCGAAACAAGAAAAAATATCTATGTAAAACAATACGTTGCACGATTCATGCGGCGATTAGTCCGCCATAAAAATTTTTTTGGGCTAGGTACTTAGAAGAGGTACCGGGGGGTAATTTGAAAAAGTGAGCTATGAGGATGCGGAATAGCAAACCATACAGCCGACATGGAACCAGATTAAATTTTGGGGGGTGGGGTGTCGCTAAATCGCTAGGCAAAATCGGCTTTGCGTCTAACGTTAGACGAAATTATCCCTTGTCAAACACTATCAAATTGTATTAAACTTTAGTTAATGGATCGGGGCATATTGCTTACGACATTGTTATAAAGGAATCAAAATGAAACAAGTTAAATCTGCTGTATCTGCTATATCTCAAGTTAGCAAAACCCTTGCTAATACTGAGCCTGTTGCTAATCATTATGTAATGGGTACTACTACCATTAACCTATTGCAAAATTGGTCATTCTTAAACAATGCCGAGGGTAATGCCAAGGCTTTGCTTATTGACGATCTATATGCCAATGGGTACAAGCCACATCATTTTGTCGACATGAAAGAGAAAGAAGATAAACAAGGCGTATCTTTCAGAGATTCGATCCTGTTGCATATTGTTAAGGGTTGGAAAGATCCTATTGCTGAAAAGCTATATTTTGCTGATCCTAAGACATTAAAGGTTAGCGAGTTAGCTCTTCAAACTGATATTAGGAATCGTGCTAGAGTGGCTTATAACAATATGAAAGAAAGCCTTAAGAGTAGGATTAAAAAAGGCGATACAGTAAGCAAAAAAGCTCAATCAAGCCAAATCCAAATGGCTTTGAAAGAGATCAAATCAGCAATCGATCGTTTAAGTAAGGATCAGAAAGATTCTTATGTAGGTATTGTTGATGATGTTAAGGCTTTGAAATCCCTTAAGATCTTAACACAAGTTAAGTAATAAATTAACCCCACTTCGGTGGGGTTTTTTTTCGCCCTCATTTTGTCTAACCTAAAACACAACTTTGAAAAAACCATTGATGCC
>JAIYDG010000402.1 GCA_027487625.1 Bacteroidota bacterium | reverse complement strand
CGACCAAAGAGAGTTCATTATAAAACTGGAGTATGACAAAAGCGTAACCTTTCAACAAAATAATGTTACCACAAAACAAGTAGAAGATTTTTTAAGGGCAAAGCCTTATGTAAAATCTGTATTTGCCAATGTAGGTGGTTCCAGTGATTTAATTAGTTTAGGGAACAATAACAATCAGTCTGAGATAAACATAAAAATTTATCCCAATGAGGAAGTAGCTAAAGTGACAGATGAAGCCTCAGCCGAATGTTTAAAGGAATTACAAAACAAGTTTCCCGAAATAAAAATCACCTCTGCTAAACCTTCTTTTTTAGGTGGCAACGAAGACGATCCTATTGAACTCATATTTTCAGGTGAAAATCCCGATACCGTTTTAGCATTGGTAAAAAAGATAGAAACCGTAGTGCAAAAAATACCCGGTGCTATTGATACCAAAGTGTCTATCAAAGAAGGCTTCCCAGAGGTAAAAGTGAGTTTGGATAGAGATAAGATGGCAAAATTGGGGTTAGATATTAATTTGGTTGGAGCTACGATGCAAAGTGCCTTTGCAGGAAATGACAAAGCCAAATTTAGAGATGGGATAGATGAATATACCATTAAAGTTCAGTTAGACAAATTTGATAGACGAAACGAAGCAGATGTTGCAGCATTGAGTTTCATAAATAATAAAGGACAAATTATACGCCTTGACCAATTTGCTAATTTCTCTTATGGTGTAGGTTCATCAAAACTAGAAAGAAGAAACCGAAGAAGTTCTGTAACCCTTAGAAGCCAGGTATTGGGAACACCAAGTGGCAACGTAGCAGATGCAATTCAAGCAGAGTTGGATAAAATGCAAATTCCAAAAACAATAGAATACAATTGGTCTGGTGAAATAAAAAGAGCAAAAGATTCTACAGATACTTTATTAGGTGTTATTGGGATTGCGATATTGTTAATTTACCTCATTATGGTTGCCTTATATGATTCCTTTGTATATCCTTTTGTAGTATTGTTCTCTATTCCCGTAGCAATGATTGGAGCATTGCTGGCATTAGCACTAGCTAAATCAAGTTTTAGTTTATTTACTGGTTTAGGTATAATAATGATGCTGGGCTTGGTGGCAAAAAATGGGATTTTGATTGTTGATTTTACCAATCACTTAAAAGAAAAAGGACATTCTACAATTGACGCATTAATGGAGGCTGGCAAAACAAGGTTACGCCCCATCTTAATGACGACCCTTGCCTTAGTTTTTGGTATGATTCCTATTGCTATTGCACAGGGTGCTGGTGCTGAGTGGAAAAATGGTTTAGGGTGGGTGCTAATTGGTGGTTTAACATCTTCTATGCTGCTTACTTTAATTTTTGTGCCAATTGTTTACTTAGCTGTCGATAATGCGAAAGCTTGGTTTGGCAAGTTTGGCAAGAAGAAAGTTGAAATGAATAAAATTGATGCAATTCTTTAATAAATAAACACAATGGATTGCCTACTGCATTATCGTTTTCGATTTACTGACGAAGCAGAACTATTAAGAGTTTGCTTTGAAGAAAATGGAATTGAGTATAGAGAAATGGATAATCTTATACTGTTAAGTTCGCCTAATTTAAGTTTTAATGAAGTGGCAATTTGTATTTATCAAAAATTGATGATGGCTTCACTATCAAAAGCAGACTATTTGTACTTATATACGGTTAGTCATCAAAATCAATGGTTTTGTATCATCATTAAAAAAATAGGTCATTCAAGAATGTACAATATTATATCACGTTTAAAAAGTACAGTAAAATGAAAATTTGCATTCTAAGTCTCCTATTCATAATGTTAGCAATTACTTCAAAAGCACAGTCTATAAATGATGTTACTTATTTTAATTACAGTCTTTTACCAAATACTAATTTTCAGAAGGTAAATGGAACATCTTCACTCAATAAATTTGAATTAAATATCTCAACTCCTCCCATTCAAATTGGAAAGAAATTCAAACTTATAAACTCTGTATATTATAAAAATAATCAGTTGGCATATTCATCAGATTTCCCAAAGCGTAATTTGTTTCCGACATCATTGCACGATGTTCGCTAAAATGCTCTGATGTTTTTTCAATTAAAAAAAACTGGGAAGTGTTGGGCATTTTTAATGTTATTGTAAGAAGCGACTTTAAACAATCTTTGTCGAGTAACGATTTTTTTCCAACCGCCATAGTTGGCTTAGTGCATTCATTAAAGGGTAATGATAAGTTTAAAATTGGAGCTGGAGTTATAGGAGTTACAAGTGATTTTGAAAAAAATGCAGTACTCCCATTTTTAATATTGCTTTATGAGAGTAAAAAAATAAAAGCCGAATTATTATACCCACGAGCCAATATTATTTACAAGTATTCACCCAATTTTGAATTTGGTTTATTTTCAATGGTCGAAGGTGCAATATCGCATACTTCACCATTTACAGTAAACAACGAAACAACCAACTATTTTAGAACTTTTGAATGGGTGGTAGCTCCTGCTGTTTCTTATAGAGTTTTTAAAAGCCTATTTGCACATCTAAAAGTTGGTTATGCCCCTATTCGGAATATCGAATTATTAAATAGTGACTTTGACCCTCTAAAAAATCAGGATTATAAATTACAATCATCGCTATACATAAGAGCTTGTATTAGCCTGCGTGTAGCTAACTAGTTAAAACAAAATAAAAAACAAGTAGTATGAACAAAATCATTTTATTAGCCTTCAGCCTTTGTGCCATTTTTACAGCACAAAGCCAAACAGTAAGCATTACTGTAACAGTAAACAATGTAAAATCCAGTAAGGGTATTATTAAAGTCTGTTTTTTCAATAAAGAAACAGGGTTCCCCGAAAAAACAAATCTTGCTGTAAAATGTGTTAGTGCTACAGCCAAAAAAGGAGTAATGCAAATAAAAGTTGAAGGTATTGCTCCTGGCAATTACGCTATTGCAGTTCACCACGATGCAAATAATGATGGTATATTTAATACCAATTTCTTTGGGATACCAACAGAAGCATCTGGTGCATCAAATGGAGCAAAAGGGAAAATGGGTCCTCCAAAGTATAGTGATGCTGTTATTGCTATTGACAAAAATAAAACTCAAGTTGCTATCTCAATAGAATGACCATTTGCAATTCAATTAGCCATTGATAAAATGTTTAAAGCTATTGAATTTAAATCTGTTTTTTAGAACAAAGGAATTTAGCTTAATTATCATTTATTAGAATAAAGTAAAAATGAAACCAAAAACAAAAAAAATAATCGATAGAGTGCTGACCGGATTAATAGCTGTAATTTTTATTGGCAGTGCGTTTATGAAATTTTTCGGCTCTGATGAAGCTTTGAAGACTGCTATTAATTTGGGAATTACACCATCTACTTATATTGCGATAGGTATTACTGAAATTATATGCGTAATACTTTTTATAATTCCTCGTACAGCTATTCTTGGCACTCTTTTGCTTATTGCTTATATGGGTGGTGCTATTGCTACACACCTGTCGCACAGTATAAGCTTTGTTGAACCTGTTATAATTTCTGCTTTAGTTTGGATGGTAGCATTTATCCGTTTCCCTGAATTATCGCAAAGAATTTTGGGGAAAGTATAGAATTTGGGTACTCATATTATTCGGATTGATGCGTACTTTTTAATCATAAGTCTATTTCGCTAAGACAAAGAAATCAAAAATTGAAAAGTGTTTTGACCACCCAAAGCACTGGCTATAACAGGGGTTTTGCAATAGTGGGGCGACAGTGCTTAATTGAACATTTGTGCGTATATTGGGCATCGGTGTTTAATTGAGCATTTGTGTTATAAAGCCCAACCATCGCAAAGCCCCAAAACGTTAGCGGTCATTCTAATCGAAACCATCAACAATTAAAAATAAATAAATAAAATGAAAAAAATTTCAATCACTCTTTTACTCTCCTTAATTGCTTTCACCCAGTTGTTTGCGCAAAAAAACAACGTCCAATATGACACAATTAGTCGAAACCCTGAATTTGATTTTAAATTTCCAGACACATTGAACAACTCATATTTAGCACAACTTAGAACCGAATACAATCTTTCCAAATTAATCGAGAACAAAACACAAGACATTGAAAAAGTTTTAGCAATTTTGAATTGGACACATTCTCAATGGGAACATAACGGCTCTAATGAACCAAGCAAAAACGATGCGCTTACAATATTAAAAGAAGCTAGAGATGGAAAAAAATTTAGGTGTGTTGAATATGGTATTGTCTCTAAAACTGCACTTGATGCATTAAATTACAAAGCAAGAGTAATAGGTATCAAAACGAAGGAAGTAGAAACTACTAAAACTGGAGCGGGACACGTATTAGCAGAAGTTTGGATGCCACAGTTTAGCAAGTGGGTCTTAATAGACGGACAATTTAATGTTATGCCAATTTTAGACAGTATCCCTTTAAATGCCGTAGAATTCCAACAGGCAATTGCCGAAAATAAAAACTTTCAATTGATTGATATAAATGGTGAAGTGAGTAAGAAAAGAAGAAAAATGTATCTGTCCTTTATTTTCGTTTATTTATACTACATAGATGCTAAATTTGATAATAAATATTTACCAATTAATGAAAAACTAACTTATAAAGGTAAATCGAGTTTGATGTTGGTTCCTTTAGGAGGAAAAAATCCAACAATATTTCAAATTAAATATCCATTAGACTATGTTATTTACACGAATTCGTTAAAAGACTTTTACCAGACACCAAAATGAATATATTGACAAAGAACGAACCGCTAACAGCACATTGGCAATAGGCGGGGGTTCGTCTCCGCTTGACAGTTTTGTGGTAGCCGAAAGTTCAGTTCTACGAACAAACTTTTGTGGTGAAAAGCCCGCCCATCGCCAATCTGTAAACCGTTAGCAGAAACCCTATGACCGACAGCGCAACCATCAAACAGACCACTAAATTAGAAAATGGATATTTTAAATAATCTTGAATCAAAAAACATCAGCAAAGGGATAATCCTACTGCATCAAGGGGAAAATTGCAGTGTTGCTTACAAAGTATTAAAAGGTTGTTTGAGAAGTTATGTTATAGACAAATCTGGCAAAGAACATATTTTGCAATTTGCTCCAGAAGGATGGTTTATATCTGACATGGACAGTTTCTTTAACAACAAGCCATCTAACACATTTATTGACACAATTGAAGACAGTAAGGTGTTACTTATAACTAAACAGGAATTGGGTAGCTTTGAAAAACTAGACAAGGAAACTTTGATAGAACAAAACGAAAGACTTTTTCGAAACCTCATTTCAACAAACAAACGGCTCATTAATTTACTTAGCTCAACAGCCGAAGAACGCTATATTGACTTTATTGAAACATATCCAACCTTGTTGCATCGCCTTCCTTTAAAACTCATTGCCTCCTATTTGGGTATGACTCCTGAATATTTAAGTGAGGTAAGAAGAAAATTGGCGAAAAAGTAATTTCTTAAGATACCTTAATTTTTATCTTTTTTATTGACTGCATCTTTGCACCATTCAACAATTTAAAAGATAAACAAATGAAAAAATTGAGTTATGCAGTTTTGGTTGGAGCAACAATGTTGCTTTCTGCGTTCACAACCATCAAATCTATTGACTGGCAAATTACAGACGGCTATTCGATTAAATTTAAAGGAACAAAAGCCGAAGGCATTTTTAAAACAATGACGGGGAATATCTCGTTTAATGAAAATGATTTGTCAGCTTCTAAATTTTCTGTTGCTGTTGAGGTATCATCCATAAATACAGGAAATGGGATGAAAAATAGACATGCAAAAAGTGACAAATGGTTTGACGCAACAAAATATCCAACAATAACTTTTATTTCAAGCAAAATTTCAAAATCTACCGAAGGTTATTTGGTTGAAGGAACACTTGAAATGCACGGAGTAAAAAAACAAATTGCTATTCCATTTACTTTTATTTCTAACTTGTTTAAAGGAAATTTTAGTGTAAATAGAATGGATTTTGGTGTTGGCACAATGGATGGAATGTCAAAAAAAGTATCTAATGAAATTGCCTTAGAAATTGCTGTCCCAGTAACAAAGAAATAATACTATGAAAAAGATATTCATTCACGGAATTGTTGCAGGTATTTTAGCATCCATAACAAGTTTAATATACTTCAACTTATATCAATCAACTCTTGGAACTTCGTTTGATAAAGTAATAAATATTGGTTCCATTGTTGGCTCATCAATATTTGGTTGTATGCTTATTTCAATTGGGTATTTTCTTTTGTTTAAATTCAAAAAAGAAAATTTAAAAGGACTACTTAACGTTGTTGTAACAGTATTATCATTTTCAAGCATAACAGGAGTAATAAGTATGAGCCTTCCATTAGACATTGAAAGTCCTGAACTTTTCCCAGGACTTGCAGTGCCAATGCATTTTTTTCCTGCATTAGCTTTTTTTGCAATTGAACCGTTCTTTAAACAAAAGGACACAAATATTAAGATTACAAAATAGAGAATTTATTTTGCGAGACAAATAACCCAACAAATGTGTGGCGAATCCAAACATTTGTTGGGTTATGCATTGTGTTAAGACAATACAAAAGGATAAAATTTAGCCCTTGACTTACTTGACAATTTTAAAGTTATATTTTTGTGACAAAACAGTGAGAAGGGCATCTGCATAACAGCATAATTGCCATAGGCGAGCAATTCGTCTCCGTTTGAAAGGATTTTTTTGTTTGATAAATTCGTTTCCCTATTTACATTTGAGTCAAAACGCACGCCCATTGTAAATGTGCAAAACGTTAGCGGTTATTTTAAGACGACCCAGAACTTGACAACTAAAGACAACGAATGAACAGGACTAAAAACATATTGAAATTGATGATTTTGGGAGTTTTAATTCACCTTCTAATTTCGTGTGGTGACAATTCAAAAACAGCAACCAAGCAAACAGAAGAAAAAATTATAATAAAAAAATCAAACCCAGTCGTTTATTTTGAAATACCTGTCAACAATATTGAAAGAGCAATTAAATTTTATAAGTCAGTATTCAGTTTTGACTTTGACAAAGAAAATATTGATAACAATGAAATGGCATTGTTCCCATTTATTGACGGAAACTCAGGGATTTCAGGTGCATTGGCAAAAGGTGAAATTTACAAACCTACCAAGGACGGAGTAGTGATATACTTCAAAACAGAAAATATTGATGAAACATTGAAATTGGCAATTTCAAATGGCGGACAAATTTTGTATCCAAAAACTGACAATGGTTTAGGATTAGTTGCAGAGTTTGAAGACACAGAGGGGAATAGAATAGCATTGTATCAGGAAATCAAAAAATAAAAATTTTCAGACGATGGCTTATCACATTGAATTGTATCAGAAAAAAAACCGTAAAGATGTATTAAAGGTTTTTGAAAGCAATTTTCCAACATATTTTGGCAAGGAAGACAGAGATTGGTTAATTGAATTTTTAGACGCTCCCGATGGTCCTAATTTTGTAATGTTGGATAACAATAAAATTATTGGCTATGGTGGTTATGAAATTTCTGATTTTTACAACAGAGCCGTTTTAACATTCGGGATGCTGGATAGCAATTATCACAAACTTGGACTTGGTAAATATTTATTAGCATATCGCTTATTGCATATCGCTCAACAAAAGGAATTACTTACTGACTTTGTTCTAGTTGATACAACACCTTCAGTCGCAAAGTTTTTTGAGCATTTTGGGTTCGAACAGATTTCTGTATGGAAGAAAGGCTATAGAAGTGGCTTTGATATGCATCTGTTAAGGTACGACTTAACATCTGAAAACGTTTCACTTTTAAAGGCAATCGTAAAAAATTATGAGAAGTAATAGTTTAATTTTTAATATTATTTTGTTTGTGGCAATCTCAAATTATTGTCCGGCACAAAACACCAAGCGCATGCAAAAAGTGAATGACAGCGAAATATATTACACAATGCCTGATGAGATTTCTGCCCATAAAGGAACTTGGCTACAATGGCCTCATCACTACTAATAAGGAATAACTTACAGTAATAGTTTGGATTCAACTTGGATAGCTATGACAAAAGGGTTAATACAGAGTGAGAAAGTTCATGTTATTGCTTACAACAAAATAGAAAAGACCAGAATCATGAACTTGTTAAGGGATAATTCAATTTCAAACTCAAATATTGACTTTTTAATCCAAAAAACGGATGATGTTTGGGTAAGAGATAACGGCCCAATCTATGTTAAAGACTCAACAGATAAACTTGAGATATTGGATTTGGGATTTAATGGATGGGGAAAAAAGAAAAATGAGCGTGTATCCATTCAATATAGCAATTGCAATAAAATTCCATCTACAATAGCTACCTTTCAAAATATTCCATCTTCAGTGTGAAAACGGAATTAAGTCGAACAATTAAATATAACAGTTAGAAATAAATAAATAATTACTTTTGACTTTCATAACTAACAAGATGTATCGGATCAAGTTAAAAACCTGTGGATTTAATTGTCTAAGCGTATAGTTTAGATAGTCTAAATAGGAAGAAATTGGTATCTCTAACACCTCTGT
>JAIYDG010000394.1 GCA_027487625.1 Bacteroidota bacterium | reverse complement strand
TCCTCTCACCCTTGAAGATTATTTAAGGTCAACAGTTTGCGAGTGGGTCAGCTTTCCGCCCGGCTCTGAAACTTTGAGTCTTTGAAGACACCAACTTTGTTTAAATACGAGCTGGATTTTAAACTTGCCAACAGTAGATACCCAACCTCAAAAGAGTCAACATGTCTCAGAATTGTTACTGCGACGGAGTGAGAGATGGCTTTGCCCTGTCTTGGGAACTGAACCGACTTCACAAAAAGATTTATCACCTTCGGCAACTGCTCTACACGGGCCAAGTTTGCGAGAGCAACAAATTGCGCATGCTGGAATTGAAGCTTGAGAAAATATCCATATTTGCTGACCCCTTTCTTTGCTGCGAAGCGAAACCGACAGATTGCAAGAAAAAATTGGAGCACTTGTTTGAACTTTTCAATTCGGTGAAGGAAAGAGTGGAGGCCCTCAAGATTCAAATTGAGATTCCCCTGGTTGCTCTGTAGTAGAGTAAACCTCCTGCCTGCTGTCCAAAATTATTTAATTGTACCTTTGATTATTTAATGCTGTGTGTGTAATGTTATATGCTTTGCGAATAAAAGATTTCAAGACACGCGCTGTGCTTTTTAATTTACTCTGGAACCTGTCAGGGAGAGTCTAAACAGTTAAAGAGTTTGAAAAATTCTCACAACGGTTTGTTGTTTTATTTTTCAGAATAAAACTGCCCAAATGAAAAGAAAGCGAGATAACGCTGGAGATAGTGCAGAGGAGGAAATGGAAGGATCCCTGGGAGAGGTCCTGTCCAAAAAAGATAAGCTCGTGGACAGTTTTTTATTGCGCATGGCAGAAAAACTGTGCAGGGATTTTGAAGACGCAGAAGGTGGACCCGTTACATTTGTGGCCGAGGAAAAAACTCAACAGTTGCTTGACCTCACGGATGAAAAAATGTCGGACCTGTCAATCACCCTGGGACACAAGTTTGGGGCCATCCTAAAAAAATACATTGTCCTGTGTCAAGAGCGCAAGGCTTCGTGCGCGTTGAGTCGCATAAGCGTGCCCTCTCTAAATTTGAAAACTATGGCTGAAAATTACAGACACTGTTTCACTCGCTTTGTCGATTCTCCCTTTGTCTCCTACATGGCAACCAGCGTCAAAGAGTTGGGCCAACTTACAACTAAAGATGCATTTGTTTTGCACCTCTGGTCCATGTTGAACTGCTATCGCTCAAAGGGCGACCAGATGATGGCCATCTGCATTTCCGGACTCACGTCAGTCGGAAAGAGCTCTCTGTTTGAGTCTCCGGCTTACGAAAACGGACACAGCTATGTGGCAGAGGCTGGAGTGGGGAGATTTGCAGTCAAGAAACGGAGCACGCTCATTTACAGCGACATTTCGGTTGACGTTCTCTACAAGTCAAAAGATGCCCCAAAGTTTCGCACCATAGCGAGAGCTGAGCCAACAACTGTCAAGATCTTTGGGGACACGTGCACGCTCCCCCCGCTCTGGATCTTGATCACTTCAAATCAGCGGGTGCACACTCACGTCCTGCCGACAGATCGAAAAGGCGCCCTCAGTGACAACGTCTACAGGTCTCACCTCGTTGTTCCGCCCAACAAGAAACATCTCTTCAAGGACACTCTGGGTGCTGTGAAAAACCGCGTGATAGAATGCTATTGCACACAGCGGCCTGAAATTGACTCAGAGCATCTACCAACCCACGGGAGCTTCACTAGAACTCACTTTTTGCTTGGGGCTTTTTCTTACGTCTTGGGAGTGTTGGAGAAATACCAGACGTCCTCTTTTTACTCTCCGGCCATTCTGAACTACGCCCTGACTGCCCTGGTTGACAACATTGAGCTTTACGAGAGGGTCATGGATGACGGGACCCGGCAGAGAGGCCGTCTCGTAAATTTGATAAGGGCACTCGTGCCTCTAGGTGAACAGCGAAATACGTACCTGGCTCGTTTTTTGGTCACGGACAGTGAAGAAGAGGAAGAAGAAGAAGGCGGCAGCAGTAGCGAGTGGGAGACTGAAGAAGTTGCAACTCAAATGCAAAGCGGAGAGTGGGAGACGGAAGAAGTTTTGATTGAATCGGAAGGCAAAAACAAAATCCAAGGGGAGGAGGAAAAAGGAGAGGAAGCCGAGGACAGTTTTTGGACGCGAGTCTTTGAGCAGGACGGCCAGGAATTTATATAAATTGATAGGACAGGATCCAACAGTAGTCAGTTAGAAACAAGATGTCCAGCACGGCAGAGGTTCAAGCGGGGCTCAAAAAATTTGCGCCTGTGGGCATATTTTCACTCTCAATGATTTTGCTCGGGTCTCTCGTCAACAAGTTTCCTCCAGACGAAGAGAGCCTGGTCATCGGAAAAGATTTTAACTGTCTTCAAATACCCAGAGGAAATATATCAGCAGCTGCAGCGCGTCACAGCTTAAACCAGTCGATTCAACCTCTCGTGCCTACTGTCGGACTGGCGTTCATATTGTTTGCCCTACCCTTGACGCCCCTCCTTTTTCCTGCACTTTCGTCCGGAATTCAACATCACCAACGGTCTCAAGACCAGCACCAAAATCTGGAGAGTAATCTTGGCTTTGAAACCCGTTCCGCTTTTGGTCGAGACGAAGTGAACCGCCTTCTCGTTAGATTTGCTCTTCAACTATTTGTCGGTCAGGCGGCCTGCTTTGGAAGCTCGGAGCTGGCGCGTCACTACATACTTCAACCGGATCTCACCTTTTTTGAAAAATGCAACTTGCCCAGAAACAAGTGCAAGCAACTTCAGTCTTTGGGGGTTCTCACTTACAGGGTGGGCGGCAACAGCTCGACCTCTAGCCTTCCTCTGCTCTGTCCAGATTCTGAAACCCCTAAATTTGACCTTCACAATAGCCTGCACTCGCTTCCCAATGCTGACAGCACCCTCGTGGGGTCTTCGCTGGTCATGTTTGTGCTCGGAATGTGGCTGCGAAGAAAAATTGACCTCGAGCTGTCGAAAAGGAGAAGCCAGCCAGTCACGGGCATTTTGCTACAAAGACAGTACAGCCAAGTTCAAGGATCCTCAGAAGGAGATGCGACAAGGAGAAGTACAGTTGAGGCCCCGTCTGCCAATCCCAACACTTCTGTGCCGCTGTCGAGAAAGGGTCTGCTGAAAAAGCTTGCCAGATTGTCCAACCCGTATGTGAAAGTTTTGCTATTGCTCCTGACCCTCTCTCTCCTCACACTTCTCCTGGTGGACAGATACCGCCAACATAAAAACACCTCTCTCGAGGTTGCGGGCTCCATTGTCTGTGGAATGGTCGTGCAGTGCTTTGTCAACATTCTCTATGCCCTGAAGAAGGAAAATTAGTTGTAAAAATGTGTTTGATTTTTGACAGATAATAAATTAATTTTTTACCGTTTGCGCTAATTTGAATCAATTAACTTATTCTCAATTTGTAATTGTTGTCTAAATCTGAAATACACACGCACTTTTAGGCTGAAACCAGACGAGTCTCGTTACCTTATTTACTAATCTTTACAAGCTGTTTTATTTTATTTTTAATCCTTAACATTGCAGGTAAGGGAGAAACTAAAGCATAGATAATCAGAATGGCGGCCAATATTGAAATGGACAATCTCAGTATTTCCAAGCTGGTGGAACCATTTCGTTGCTGCGTCTGCTTGGAGTTTGCCAGACCGGGACAAAGGCTGAGGTGTTGTACTGTCAACGGCCACTTTACCTGTGACAACTGCTACGCCAGCCTCAAAAAACAAAGGGAGGAACCAAATTGTCCCGTCTGTAGGGAAGGGAAGTTTAGGGAAAGCGCAAGATTTGCCACACTTCTTGCCTTCTTTGACATTGCCAAAAACTTTATCTCCTATGAGTGCGAGGGCTCAGCTTGGGGCTGCTCGGCAAAGTTGAGTGCCAAAACCTTGGTGGAGCACGAAACAGTTTGCGAAAAGAGACTTTCTGTTTGTCCCGGATCCGGGTGCAACTTCAAAGCTCCCTTTGAAAACTTTGCTCTACACGGGTCCTCGAGTAACGAGGGAAAGTTTCCGCACCCCTGTTTCAACCAGGCAAAAGAGTTGAATAATAAAGATCACTTTTTTGTTTGGAACATTGAGTTGGACGGAGAAACAATGATTGATGTCGAAAGCCGTCGGTTCGTTGGGGACAGGAAGAAGATTATCCACAAACCGATCTTGCTCTCCTCTCAAAATCCCAGCTTGAGAGCCTGCGTGGTGACAGCGCCCAGCGTGGATCACCGGTGTTTTACTGCGTCAATTCTCTGGTTGGAGCCAGACTATGCCTTGGAAAAGAGGAAAGAAAAAAGAATCTTCAAGGTCTACCTATTTTCGTGTGGCTGCAGCACAATGCTGTTTAAGGGTGAACCAATTTTTCAAAATTGGGATACTGACAAAGTGGATTCGTCCTGCAGACAACTGTGTGTTCACTTTGTTACTTTTTATTCGATGCTCCACACCTGCATTCTGTGTAATGCCAAGGACCGCAAAATATCAATCTGCATTGAACTCGTCTCCACCCACAATTGACTCTGCGTGACCAAAAAAAACCAAACAATTTTTTGAGAAAAACATTTTATTTCATTTTTCATTATTATTCATACAAGCTGGTTAGTTTACTTTACGCAAAGATGTTTTGTTTGTGCGTCAAATGAAAATAAATGTAAATTTTTTAAACACAAAAGAGTGTCTTTGTTTCATTTTCATTTTCTTCAGAGCGTTTCTGTGGCTCTCCTCTTAAGCTGTCTCTTCCTTCCCCTAGAGTTAGCGCTGCCGTCAGTCTCTTCGGCAACAATCTGAAGAGATGGCTGTGGCACAAAATTGGCAAGCTCTCCTCCTTCGGGTAGTAGACACTTCTCTGGGTGAGAAGACAAATTAGGTGTAGTGGGTTCAGCCAAGGCCGCCAGAGCAGATTCTGCCGAAGCCCTTCTATATGAGTTGGCCATGTGCTTGTCTGCAAAAGCAACCAGATCCCGGCCAGAGTCAAAGAGTGAGAATTGAAATCCCGCATTGGAAGGGAACCAAATTGTGGGAGTTCCCGCATCCACATTTTGCCACCAGGGCTTGAGCCAAATGCGCGGCCTCCCTTTGTAGACATTCACCTGCAGGTTATTCTTGAGCTTAATTTCATTTCCGTAACTGGAAACTTCCTTGCAGTAGACGACGTGGTCATCACCACCTTGGGCTCCCACTTGCTCTTCCCCAGTCTTTTCGAGATCCTGTGACGCCTCTGGCCCCAAACTTTTAGCGGGCAGGTGGCTTCGGGCAATCTCCTGAGCCTCAGAAAGACTGTTGGCTATGGCTCGAATGGTGCTTGAAAAGCACACAATTTCATTCTTCTTTGCCTTGGGGTTGTAGAAGGCAAATCTTGGCTTGGGCAAATCGTAGAATCTCAGTTCACCGTGCTCGGTGAAATAAAAACCGACTGGCTCGGCAACTTCTTTAGAATCCATTTCAAATGCGATGGGTGATGATTTATTAAGACGGCAATGTTATTTTGACAAGAGACAAATAATAACTGACAAAATTTAGGCTGATTGTCTCACCTTATATAGCTAAATGCTACCGTTAAAAGCTTAATTTTTTTCTGCTTCTTTTAAAGGTTCTTTTGGCAAGACAGGGGAGGAAAATGTACAAAAGCACTGGACGGGAGACGTTTCTCTTCAGTTGAGCTCAAGATGGCAACAGTTCACGACTTAAAATTGGATGTAACTTCATTGAACCTTGAGGGAGAGCAAAAAAGTCTTCTCTGTCTCAATTTCAACATTCCGGTGCGCACCCAGGAAAACTACCTAGAGTTTGACCAAGTGTTGAGAAACATATCTTCATTTTTGACAGAGCACTTTTTGCCCCCGCTCAGAATTTCGTTCCAAGTGACGGCCTCCTACTTCCTCATCAACAGTGTCACCGGCGACGAGAGGTTGTGGACTGGAAGCTTTTTCCCGGCCAACAGAGTGTCACTGTCGGGCCCCTTCTTTCAAAACTTTCACCCTGTGAGTTTTCCCCGAAAGTTGCACGAGTACACGGCCCCAGAAAATTTCCTGCAGTGTTTTAGCTTTGAAGAGTTGGACACGGAGTGGAAGTTTTCGCAAGTAGCTTCCTTCATTGTCAACTGCCAGTTGACGGTGAGAGATGACCACCAATTCATCAGAGAGTTCGACATGTGGTCTGCCAGAAGAAGGTATCGACGAAGACACGTCATTCTTGCTTACCCTTGGTGACCTGCTGACAGAGCTGTGTCGGGTAGGACAAAAAAAGTTTGACTTGAACACTTTGCCCTGTCGACTGGTGGACCATCTTACCAGGGATTTTAAATTTCTCTTCAAGACAGACCTGTGGCTGGCTGTGGACACTCAGAATTACGCGGGCATTCGTTTTGTGGTAAAACAGAAGACAGCCAAAAATACACCTCACAGGCTGCTGTTTGACGGGCGTCACCTCAGGAGATACATGAACAAGGAATTTTTGAAACCGACTGTCGTGTACTTTCTGCTAAATGTCAACTTTACCGTGAACAAGGTGACCAAAAACATACGCGGTATTCCAAAAAATCACAAGCTCCCCAAGGACGTGACGGATGTCAGCCTCTCAAGACTGCTGGGTGGAACTGGAAGCTCGACAGAAGATCCTCAAGATTTTCACAGCACAGTAGCCTGGCTTCGGGCTGCCTGTCCCAAGCGGGAAGTCAAAATTTCATTTTGCTTTAGACTCTTGCCGTACCCCATCAAAACAACTTGGATCGTGACAAAAAAAAATGACGAGTTATCTAAGAAACTCCTCTTGGACGCATTCACGGGAGACGACAACAGGCTAAGGTTCAGACTGGCAAACACAAGTGCGGCAGGTAGGCCGAGCAAGAAAGGAGTCTTTTGCACGAAAAAATTGCCGGAAGAAAATAATGGAGAAAATGAAGACGAAACATTTTCAGAGTCTGCCCACAAAAATAATCGTTCTTCGGGTGTGAGCGTGAACCTCAAGGGCCTAGCACAGGCTGTCCGCCTGGGTCTCGTCACCTCAGACGAGGCAAAAGAGATGAGCAAAGAATTGGGAAAAGCTGTTGGCGTCATGTGGTACCACACAGACAGCGCAAAACAGGTGAGACACGTTGCCTATCGTGACGGTCTGGGCTTTTTTCGCTGCTTTGAAATTTACCCTTCTTCTCCGGTTCTTTCTGCTCAAGAGGGGACGCACTCTGCCCTGTTTTCAGAGATGGAAGAAAAAATAAACACTGGTAAGCAAGAAAAAAGTGAAAACCGGACCCTCGACAGTTGGAACAGCTTCTTTGACATTGTCTTTGAACGTAGGATTGTACTTTTAAACCAAAAAAAAAAAATACTGGCACCCTTGATTGAAAAGTTTGACAAAGCTGCACGACACGTAGATACAGGAGGCGGATTGACCCAGGCAGCACAGTGCCAAAGCACTGTTAGCTTTTGCATTGATTCGCTCAAAACCTGCTTGAAGAAAGCACGGCTGGTTATTATTTCGAGGGAAGACACATTTTTCCACGCCATCAAATTGTGGCTAGCACACTATCTGTCTCGTCTGGGCATCAAGCAATACAAGGGATTGTACATTCGCGGAAACGGGAAAAATGAAATCAGTTCTTTGGTGTCTTCAAAAATTGAAGTTGACAATATTGCAAGGTTTTTTAGCCTAGACAAGAAATCAAATCTCGCTTGTGAAGATGAAGGAGAAGACGTCCTCTCCATCTGTGCAGCGTGGGTGCCTTCTTCA
Organism: Bacteroidota bacterium; assembly: GCA_027487625.1. GTDB lineage: Bacteria > Bacteroidota > Bacteroidia > UKL13-3 > UKL13-3 > CAISCU01. The sequence continues at coordinate 12,454 of JAIYDG010000394.1, read as the reverse complement.
ACACTCCACTTCAAAAAGCTGCCCTTCCAGCCTCTCATTGACGCAAAGGTGTCGGACTTGCACCACCAGGGCTCGGTCTATTCGCCTGGGAGAATAAGCGGGTACGAAAGTGGTTACACTACCTGCCTGGTGAAAAGAGGCAAGTTACTCACAGACTGCATTCTCAGTGTGTACCAAGAGTTTTGCAGTTTCTTGATGGAAAAGTACACGTACGATCTCACGAGTCTCTTTGAATTTCAGTCTGTACCCTCGGTGGCCTTCAAGTGCATTTGGCTCTCATTTTACGATAAGGGAGGACCCCTGAGCCACTCAATCGAAAAGGCAAAACCGCAGTACGAAGAAACGCTTCGCAACTTTTGTCACGGGGGGTTCACCTACTCCTGCAAGAGTCGTCTCAATTCCGGAGACATCCTCGACGGCGGAGGTCAAGACAGCACGGGCGAGCGAGCATCTGCAATGACTGAGGTTGATTTAACCTCTTGCTACGGCTACAGCATGAAGCAGCTCAAAGTACCTGGTGCTTTTTGCATTGGCTACACCTTATTAGATGGCCACCTCAGCCGAACAGACAAGACACAAAGAACAAACACGTTTGAGTACCAGGCGTGCATGTTGCTACTCACAAAAATGGTTGCGTCGGGGTACGACATTCTGTCTGTGTATTCCAACTTTAGTCCGCTCGGACTGTTCTTTGTCAAAAAATATCCAGCAGATTTGGTTGTAGTCACACGAGGTTGCAGGAATGGCAAAATTGGTCGCTGCAACAACAGCAACAGCAACATAGGAGAGAGATCAACTTTCATTATTCAATTTGACGGTCGGTTCATACACGGCTGTTCAGAATGCAAGAAGAAGGGCACCCGACTCAACAGGTATGCCAACAACAGCAGCGAGGAGGACCTCATTTCAAAATCGAGGAGCAGGGATGAACTATTTCGCAAGTGGATTTCATTTGAGAACGCAAAGGGAGGTCCTCAATACACTTACGGCATTATTTATGACTGCCACACTCCAAATTTGACAACCGGAGAGTTGAAAATATCCTTTGAGACCCAGCCGGAACTGAAGATGCTGAGAGATCCGTACAAGTCACTTCCTACGCACTTGCTGAAACTGAAAGACATTTTAAACGCTCACCCAGGCCTGACGTACCTGCTTGTGGGAAGAGGGCAAGTGCCCAGTCACCTTCGTCAGCCAACTCCCACAAGAAACGGAGTCCTGCTGGTGTGGAAAGACGACGAGAGCACGGGGAAGAGGTACCAAGATTTTGGCTGGGAAACTCCCGAGGGAGGATCCCTGTTTACGAGAGACACGCTGGAGTACGCAACAAGGGAGCACAATTTCCAGCTGGAGTCGGTCTCTTCCTGCTACTTTTACAGGCGCTGCCAGGTGATGCCGCAAGTATTTGACGGTCTCATCCAAGAGCGACAGCTGTGTGGGAGCAGTCAAAAATCAAAGGCAAAATTCATCAAGTCGATGGTCAACTTTGGCACCGGAATGTTGGGCTACAACCCTCACAACAAGACTAGCACCACTCGTCCCCGAATTGTAAACCACTTTTATGACCGCGGAAGATGTTTGAACACTGACCTGCACACATTTATCGTGGGACAGATCAGAGATGAGACATTTTCCCTTGTTCAGTCCACCAGAAGAAACAAAGCACGCGCTGCCATGAAAAAGCCTTGCAACGTTGCTCTTCCCCTTTACGTCTCGGTGGTAGAGTACGGAAGACTTAGATTGCTAGAGTGTCTCACCTTTCTGTTCAGGGTCACCAGGCCGGGAGCCCTCAAACTCTGCTACTCTCAAGTAGACTGTGCGGTTGTTGCCATGGCAGGACACTCTCTGGAAGAGACAATTGACCCTGCACTCAGAAGCACCTTTGAGAGTGAGAAAAAGGATTACTTCACGACCACCGGTGAGCCCGGTCTCTTGAAAAACGAGTGGCTCGTGTCCACCTTAGATTTTCCAAATGGGTGGAAATTTGCAAGTCCCTACACTTGTTGCTACGCCCTCGTTGAGGCAAACAAAGAGGACAACCTTTATCTCGGAGACAACCTGCCGGCACTGAAAAAAATAAAATTGGATGACGGGGGATCCTCGGCCGCAGGAGGCCACTCAAAAGCTTCCTCCTTCAACAACATCTCAACTGAAACGGTCTACCTGATGGCCTGCAATTCTCTCGATTGTGTAGACATGAAGATACCTCAAGAGAGAAGAGTCAACAAGATGCTAAACACTGGCACGGCAACTGTGTCCATCAACATTCCTTTTACCAATCAATCCCGTTCAAAATAAAATTCAAATAAAATTCAAATGAAATTCAAATCCCATAAATATCGCAGTAAATAAATAAATGAAAATAAAAACTTGAAAATGATTTGTGTATTTCAATGCATTTTGTGGTCATACAAAAAATAAAGACTTCACAAAATTACATAATCTTATTTATTTGTGCTGATCTGAATTTTCAGACACAGTTCACTTGATGAGATACGGAGACTCAAATTTCTTTGTCTTGAGGTCCAGCGTCATGTTCCCGTCTGTGTAGCCGAGATAGATGAAGTACGCGGTGTTGGCTGGGGCAGCCTGGGCATTGAACTTCAGGGTCACAATCAGGTCGTTATTCTTTGAGATTGCTGAACCATCGTTCAAGAGGGGAATAACACGAGTCCTATTTCCCGAGGGCGTAAGAGACATGTACCAGTGGGGAAAGTCGGTATTTTCAAAGCCGTTGGCCACATTGGCCCGAGTCACCACATTTGAGTTGGTGAAAAGTCCAAATGGACCATTCTTTACGTGGTCGTAGAGAGCTTTCATGTCTGAGAGGTCATCCTTCACCGTTCCAAAATTGGGCTCCCTGTTGGTGTAGTCCATGCCCCCGTAGCTGAGCAGGACTTGAGAAATTCTGTGTTGGGTATAGTGGGGACCATTGTTAACCACAGTGCTGTACTTGTACGTGCCACCCACAACAGTCCTGGGCACAGCAAAGATGAAAATGCTCTCGGGAAATGCCACATTTTCAAACTTGCAGTTGTGCACAAATGTACCCTCGGGAATGTTTTCTGATCTGCAGACCTTGGTCACTCCCGTAAAGTAGAGAATCTTCTTGCTCATTTGGTAAAGCCTCTTTTCGTCGGCCACGTTGAGTCGAGCCTCCTCAACGTAAAGGTCCACCTTTTGAAGGTTGAACCTATACTTTTTTGTCACGCCTGCTCGTTTACGAAAAATGCTCTGGAAATCATCCTTGAAGGTCATGCGCACGCTCAGCTTTCCCACGTGGTTCAGAGGAAGGGCTCGAGGAGGGACTTCGTCATACACAAAGTTGGATCCTTGGTAAAACGGAAAGAAGAACAGGGGTGACCAATTGAACTTGATGTTGGCTCCCGTGAAGATGGAGGCAGAGTATTTCTGCCAGTCAGTTTGCGCCCCAATCCCCCAGCCATTTGCGACAGTGGGGATAGCATTTCCTGTGTGGCAGTCTTCAACACAGAGCAGTTTTTTAAGTGCCAAATCCATCTGCCAATACAGGCACTGATTGAGGTGGCTCTGAACATACAGGGGCTCGTCGTGGCACTTGACAACATAGGTCCCGTGAAAGAGATCAATGTTTCGGACCAAGTTTTCCCACCAATTGGGACAAACAACAACGTCTGCTGATTCTGCTGCCGCACACCTCGTCCACGGTTCATCGTCTCCTGCAGCTGCCGTTTCAAACGAGCCCTCAATGACAAACCGACTCATCATGTCAAAAATGATGGGCCGTTTCACCTCAAGGTCAAACTCAACTTGACGAGGCGGATCTCCAGGATTAAAAGTGTTGGTATTTTCCAACTTGGTGTACTCGCTGCCCTGGAGAACCTGCTTTGTACCACCCCGCCAAGAAGGCAGGGCGTCATACTCGAACCTTGCATCAGACATGGCTCAAAGAGGCCTACTTTTGACGACGCCGCCTCCTCTTCTTCTTTTTGCTAGCCTTCTTCTTCCTTCGCTTCCGCCCTTTTCCCGGCCTTCTTCCTCCAGTCTTCTCTGTCTTTCTGAGAACTTGTCTTGCTGCTAGTCGAAGCTTTGCTGCCGGAATGTGCCGAACGAGGTGAGAGGGGCTCAAATAGCGTGTTCCAGAGTAACCTGCAACGCGTAGCTGTACCCTTCCCTTGACAAACCGGATCTTATTGGCTCCTCCCCGTTTTCGTCTGGCAGTTGCAGCAGATCTTTTGCGGGTCACAGCTGGCATTTGTGATGGTCCCTGCTGTGCAGCTGTTACTGTGTGCTGGGGCTGAAAATGTCTTTCGCTTCCAGCCAGACGCGCACGATTTGTAGCTGAAAAACTTACGAGCGGTTTTCTTCCAAGCGGCTGCAGATTTGACATCCGCACTGGTCGAGTGTCACGGAAGAACTGAGGACACGCAAAAAGCAGGTGTTCTTTTATAGTATCAACAAAGATGGCTGGTCTAAATCCTGCCCTCCAAAACACCTCCAATTGAAAAGGGAATTTTCCAATTGAGAGGAACCTTTTTGCTGTCCTTTGTCATGGTCCACACGTTGAACTGAAAGGGAACAATGCGATTGCCCGAACTCACGCTAGGAAGGTGGACTGATCTGGGTAGCAGCTGTCTGTGAGGTCCCTCGCTTGTCACCAAAGGAGGATTTGTCATTGACATCGAACCCGAGCCCGTGGGAAAGAGACACGCCATCATTGTGTCATCAAGACCGTCTGTTGTTGTCGAGCTTGAACTGTCCATGGTCACAACTGCCATCACCGTGTCAAAACAAAGTGCCCTGGACTGACCCTCTGCATCAACCTTCGTGTTGCTGCCATCCATTGGAACTGCTATTGTGCTTGACGTGATGTTGATCCGACTCTCGTAGCCCAGCCGATTCGAAAAATCGCGATCCGTGTGAGCCGTCACTCCCAAACGGACATTTTGGGGAAACTCAATTTTATATGTTTTTGTAGCTCCGTTGTACTGCAAGCCGACTGTGATGTTTGTCTTGGAGGAGACCTTAGCAAAAGCATCTTTCACCAGGGCCAGCACCTGTTCGTTACTATTGAACTGGCTCATTTTGGCTTTAATCTTTGTCCAGTCTGACTGAAATGTCTTGCTTCCCACAACAGGAAAGATGGTTGTCGAAGTCCCCTTGATAATTCCGTTATTTCTGATCATATTTTCAGCAACAAAGGACATGTACACATCGTGATTGCGGTTTTCAAACGAGTACCGATTTCTGTCTCTCGGAGTTCCAATTTGCTCATTAGAAAAGCCAAGCTGCTGTAGCAAAGTGTTTGTGGAAAAGATGACTTTTGTGTTGGGAGCAAAGTTCATGCGCAACCTGATGTTTCCAAACAACTCTTCCGATTCAAAGGCCAGCAGCGGGAATTTAAAATTGTTCACTCCAGGAATTTTTCTGGTTGAAGGCTCCAGCGCATTAAAGTGAGCAGCATCGCTGTAATCGTTTGTTCCGTAGTACATCAAAACCATTGGAGGAACAACAACTTTTGGGTCCAGCATCTCCAACAGAGCCGGATCTTCTTCGTAGGACTCGTTGCCCCACTCCACATCAATCCAGTCAATAAAAAACACGGCTTGTTCAACTCCCTCTGGCTTGCTTGCCTCAAAGTGGGCATTCACAGCCTTTATGAGGGCGTCTATTCGGTTTGCACGCAGGCCGTGTTCAAACTTGACGTCGTCTAAGCCGGCGGCATTTTTAAAAAGATCAGGGGAAATGGCATAGGAAAACCGAAACTCGAGTTCCACACCTGAGTCATCCTCCTCTTCGTCGTCCAGGCCGAGCTGAGCAGCACGCTGCTTGTAGAAGCCGGGAATCAAGTGAAGTTCTGAAAAGTAAAACTGCCTGTACTTCACTTCGGAGTTTGGCAGAGTCAGTGACCCATAACTCCTGGGCACTTCGATTGTAAATGAAGATTCGCCCTCTGAAACAATCTTGTGAAAAGTCTTTGTCACTACGGCCTGCGGCTCCAACATGGCGGCCGCACAAGGCTGCTAAACAAATGGAGCGTGTCTGTCTGAAGTTGCTTCTTCTGGATTTGTCGGAACTATCGTGTCTTCGTCAAACACTTTGGTGTTTCCCGTTTCCACGCTCACGCAGAGGTAAGAAATGCCAACTCCCAGTCTCTTTGTCACGTACGCAATCTGCTCCACAATACGAAACACTTGGTCCTCCAAATTTGTGATGGAATGTTTTGTTCCTATCACAGCAGAGGATGTTGAAATGAGCTTTGGCCTCACGTCAATTCCCACTGGATATTTGAACTTGGCGTTTCTGGGATCCAGCTCAAACTGGCCGACAAAGTAGGCTGGGGCAGCTTTATATAGGGTGCTCAAAAACTCAGACAGTCTCTCTTCATTCACATCCTTGGGTGTGAAGCCAGTCCTCTTTCCCTCCACAATAATTTCTCTATTGTTCAAATCCTCCGACACGTCTCCGAGCAAATTCCACCACCTCCGCTGACTGGACTTGAGGCCCTTTCTCTTTGCCTCCTGTCTGTGGAATCTCTCAAGTCTGGCCACGTCCTCTTTGATCAGACGAACAGCAGATTCTGCAAACTTTGCCTTGGACGAGGTCAGAGTAAAGGGCGTAAACTTCATATTGTTTTCCTTAAAATACGACTGCACCTCTTTTGACATGACAGATCTTTCGCGATCAAATGAGATGCCTCGGATGGGATGAGTGTGGCCTGCAGCCTTGTGCAGACCCTGCAAGGTTTCAAAGGCAGAAACCATCTCAGACTTTTTTCGATTTTTTCTCAACACCACCAGGTAGGTAAATCTCGAGAGAATATCTTTTGCAACCAAAAAACCAGATCGAAATGTAACAGGTGTCTCGTAGTGCCGTGACTTTTGAAAAAATCCAATATCGGCGTGCAAATATCCCAGGGCAGATGTCAACACTGGCCTGTACTTTCGGGACCCCAGGCGCTTCTTTTGCTGCTGCAAGTTAAACATGTAAACTGGGTCCACTTCCAGCTGCTTGCGAATGTCCTTTCTAGACAACTTTAGTCCCTCTCGTTGAGCCATAGCATACAGGTCACTCAGTCGGGGCACTTGGCCCATTCTAAGTCTGTCCGCAAGCCAGATTGACACAACCTCCTTGCCACCCATTCTACAGCCAACTGATAAGTGTCGGCCCCCTTCAACGTGTAAAAAAAAGACACGGATGAAAGAAAAAACTTTATTTTAATCTTTTTCACAAAATACAAATAATTGAAATTAAACAAAACAATTTGATTTCACACATTACATTTTAGGGGGAAATTCATTGCGCTTCAACTGCTCCCTCATTGTTCAGTGCCGCAACCAGTTGGTCAATTTCTTCAGCCGTGTACACGAGCTCTTGAGGTTTGCCAAGTGCTTCAGAAAAAAAGGTATCCAGTTCGACAGGGTCAAGATTGTCATTGAAGACCAATGAATATTGCGGCTGCTCCGTGCCAGCCTCACTTGTCTCCTTCGGCTGTCCCAGTTTCTTGACGAACCCTTCAAAATCAGCTGCCTGCTCTTCTTGCTCCCTGTGCTTTGGTGCCACGTGGTCAATGTGGTGCTTCAAGAATTCAAAAAAGAGAGCTTGGTGAGCATCAAATCCCACCTCGTCAGCAAAAATGGCTCCGCAGTGTCGGCACTTGTACTGGTGAATTGGAGCGCAAGCCCTGTGAGCAGACACCATGTGCCGAGTCAGGAAGGCCTCATAGACATACTCCTTGTTGCAAATGAGGCACATCACGCTGCTCATTCGTTGCTGTTTTGGTTTGCGAACATAGCTTCTCTTTCGTTTCCGACTTTTCTTTTCACCTTCCCCTCTGACTTGAAACATCTCTGAGGGATCCAGGTTCTCCTGGTCATCAAATTCAATTTTAACTTCTGAAATTATTTCTCCAGACATTTTTTTGGTTGTTGTTTCTTCTTCAAAGCTGAGAACAAGACTGAACCAATGTTTGAAATGTAGTTGCTATTTATACAGGTGTTTCACACAAATCGGGTTCTTCAGAAATGGGCAACTCACAGTATGCTGGAGGAAGAGACCAGCACTCGTTGCTGGCAACTGCAGCTTCGTAACTTGGCAAAGACATTTCCTCCTCGCCTCTGATTGCAAACATTGCTTCCCTGTAACTTGGAATGCCAGCCACCCGCGTCTCTGAAGTGGAAATAGCACGCTGAGGTGCTGCAGAAAAATTGAAAGCCATTCTCGTTGGCAGATATGAATCATCCCGGCAATAACGACAAACCATGCTACAGTGATGTCTTGATTGGCACACGTCATGATTGCAATCGCGAACTGTTCTTCTCTTTTTCAAGATGCCGCGCTGTGTCAGTATGCCATTTTCAATGCAGTTCCACAATCCAAAGAACACAAAGCAAAAGATGCAGCCTAACAATCCAAACGAATAAAGCAGCAACTCTTCATCGGCCTCTTCCATGATACTGCAGTGCAATGTGCTCTTCAGTTTCCTCTTCCTCCAACCTGTCTCGCTTTTCAAGCCAGCAGAGGTGATACGCGGAAAGGAACAGGCAGCTTATCAGGGACGTGTCACATAAGATGACGGGCCAAGACATCCACATGGCGTCGAGTGTTTTTAAATCAACTCAACACCTGGCTTAATCAGTTTTTCAAAGCGAATGAGCCGTCTCAATCTCACAACTATAATGATGAATATAAGCAGAGACAAAAGATTTATCAATACAACTATGCTTATTCCTGCAACATTTATTTCTTTCTCCATCCCTTTTCAAGATTGGGACACAACTGACAGCTGCTCTCCTTCAAGAACGCGAGGTGTCTCCGAGTAAAATATGTCTCTCTCCACAGAAATTAAGTCTTGAAGGTGGTCCACGACAAGTTCTCGCCATTCACTTTTCACCACCTGCTCTCCGTACCTTTCTTCGAGATCCTTGAGATTCAACTCATCCGCAAGCAAGGATCCCGCGCTTGGATAATCAACACTTCTCAAAAGGCAGCGCTGGTACAAGGCATCTGCACTGTGCTTAAGAAGGTCAAAATTTTCAGCAACGCGAAAAAAATCTACGTGGGCCAAAGGAGGAGGCCAGCGGCGTGGACCGTCAATCTCGTCTTCTTCAACGTAGTTCTCGCCACATTCCAAGATGTACTCCAGGGCAAGCCTGTTTCTCAGAAACAAAGATGCTTGTGTGCACCACTTGTTCACTTCCAATCCAAGATTGGCTTCGCAGCAATGCGCAATTTCAATGTTCCTTCCCATCAATGTAACGTGCCACAGATTTGAGTCCAAACTGTAAGCCAGAGACGGGCTCTTATCTTTAACACTGCAAGACTGTTGTTCAAATTCCCTCTTGAGAGACACACAGCTTTGCTTCAGAATTTGCTGTTGCTCTCCCAGCAAGTACCAATCTCCAAATAAATTACTTCTCTCGCTCAAGCTTGTTTCTGGAACAACCTGGTTCTCTGAAACAGCTTCCATCCTCCTTCAGGACCTATTTGACACTGGGTACCATTTCTCAAAAATTGCAGCATTTATATTAGGAGAGAGAAGACAATCAAAAGTTCAACTTGAGCTTTTTCTTCATCAATTTGGTTGCAGCTCTTCGGATCTCTGTGGGTGTGAAATGTCTAATAAGTTGATTGGCCTTCAACTTCAAACGTTTAATGCCAAACTCCCTTAGCCTCACGCACACAAAATTTTTCTCAAATAGAGTTTTCATAAACTCGTAATTGTAATGTTTGGTGCTGTATTTTCCATTCATGAACTTTCTCTTCTTGTAGAGCAAAATTTTCTCACTTCTCGTCAACTTCAAATTCTTTTCCTTGCTACTAAAGTCCTTAGCTTTCGATCTTGTAATTTTTATCCTCCTTCCTGTGATCCTGTTTGCCCTACGACCAGCCATTTTTTGTTTTCCGGTATCCTTCCTGACCAACTGGCAAACTGATACTGGCATGCAGCCTAACCTCTGCCCATCTTTTATACTGCGGGTCACACAATAGTGCCTCCTCCCAAAGTTCAATAAATAAAAAAACATTTTTAAAATTAATTTCAAAACATTTATTAATTTATACAAAGTAGCACATCAATCAAAAATACACTTAGATTTGTACACCAAGTTTTTCAAACATATTTTGAAGCATCACGTCTCTTGCTGTGCATGACTCACAGATTGTGTATGAATTAACTTTGTAAAAGAACATACAATAAACTAGTGCCTTATCACAATCAACTGATTTCACATTTACAAACATCTTACAGCTACTACAAAACAACCAATTCAAACGACACATTATAAAAAATCAATTGCACACGTTAGATTGAGATTTCACGTAATACGGTATATTCCTTTTAGATATTTCACAATGTTGGGCGTGATTTAAAAATCCAATCCAACTTTTTATTTCTTTCAAACACTCATTGCAATTGTACTTGTGGGCATGGACAACATGAATATCTATGCGTTGCTTGCTCTCAAACTTGATGTCACACCACGGGCAGTCAAATGGTGTTCGGTCATAACATTTTGATTGCTTGTATGCTTTCCAAGTTGGTCCAAGAGCTTTTTGAGCCATCTTTTTTCACAGGGGTTTGTTGCTCAAAACTCTAGTCCTCATCGCTGGAAGGATCATTTGCATCCTCATACTGTTTCACCGTATTCCAGTTATCTTTCGATCTGAAATAGTGTGTCATGGCAGGAAATGTCAGAGCTCCAAGCAATTTTGACTCTACGTGAATTTCCACATTTGCTGGTGTCAAGTACACAGTGCAAGACCTCGAGCCCACTCGCGTGTCCGGACGCGTGCGCGTGAGGAGGCGGACGGAGGGGACGGGAGGCGGACAACCCTCGACAGACAGACAGGAGCATTCCACGCCACGTCCCTTCGTGTGAAGAGGCTGGCTGGTTTCCTCCCGCGTGGTTTTCAATGAAAGGCAACACCGTGACGTACAACACAATTTGTTTTTGGGACAACCAATGACCCAGTGTGTCTTCAGTCTCTCCTTTTTCAAATAAAAATTTTTCTTACAGTAAAAACAAGCATAAAACACTGTCATGTCAGTCATGTCAAAGTTATTCTGAATATCTCATTTTTCCCAAAATTGATTTTTTTAATTCAGAAAGGGGTTGGTGTTGCTGCCTCAGAGCTGAAAATGTGACTGAGTCACAATTGGCTGCAGCTCTCAATTTATATTCAAAAATCTCAAAAGAAACATTTCCAACAAAGCCAAAGTAACCATCCCATTCTTCTCAATCATCATCTTCCTCCTTCTCCTCATCCTCCTCATCTTCCAGACCATCTTCGTCCTCACTTTCCTCCGGGCAAGTCACCTCTGAGGTAACATGAACATGCCACTCTTTCTCGTGTAAGATGTCTGAGTCGAATGCAAAGATTTCCAAGCTCACCAACTTGTGATGGCCCATGTATCTGCTGCTGTATGCCTTCAGTGCTACCTCAATAGCATCAGGCTGAATGGTTGGCTCAATTGCAGCCAGCAAAGACTCATAAAACACATCCTTCCAAGCTTTTTTGAAAACCTGAGATTTGTTCAAAAATATCTTTTTGCTAGTACCCAACCAAGGCACAGAAGACGGTGCTTGGTCCATATCTAAGCCAGTTCTATCTTCCATTATAGAAAAGATGATGTTAATGCTACAGAGCTAGGGATATAACTGAGCTCAAATATGCAGACGGGCTCTCTTAAATACAATTTTTGACTCCCTCCCAACCCCCTCCGGGCACGTCACAGCTGCTAGGGTGGCTGGCACCAGGGCACAAACCAGCAAACACCACAAACCGGCAAACACCACACACCAACAACACACACCAGAGAGAAGACACAAACCCCCTCCCCCAGCGCACAGCCCACACGTCCAAACAACCCGTTTGCCTCCAGCGCAGCCGCACCACACTGCTCCCGCAACCAGTTAATAGGTGCCTGCTCGCTTGTCAGCTCGCACCACTAGCGTGGGCGCAGCCCCCGCACCCCCCGCACCCCACGCGCACGCGCGAGAAAAAAAAACGCTAAAATTTCTCTCTGTCGCGTACAACACGAGGAGAGACTCGCGTGTGCAAGCACACGCGAGACGAGACACACGCGTGGGAGACGGACGGAACGCCACCTCGGAGGAGCACACGCGCGAGGGCGCACAGAGAAGGGGACGTGGCGTGGAATGCTCCTGTCTGTCTGTCGAGGGTTGTCCGCCTCCCGTCCCCTCCGTCCGCCTCCTCACGCACACGCGTCCGCAGACACGCGCGTGCACGCGGACACGCGGGACACGCGCAGAACGAAACACACGCCACACCAAACCACCCCAAACCCATGCACGCACCCAACAGCCCACAGATCCCAAACACACAATTGCCTCCTGCGCAGCAACACCACCCCCACCGCGCTACATTGCTGCTAAATCAACCTTGTTCATAATGAACGGGTTGCATCTTCCAAAATTGGATCGTTAAAACCAGGTCGATTTATGCGATACTT
>JAIYDG010000031.1 GCA_027487625.1 Bacteroidota bacterium | reverse complement strand
AAAGAATTCTTAAAAGATGATTCAGGGATATTGATTGATTTTGAAAATGAAATTCAATTAAGAGAAGGTTTAGACTTGTTATTAAATAATAGCTCTATTAAAAAGGAAATGGGAAATAGAGGATTACAAAAAATAATACCAACTGCCTGGGAAAATTCGGCGATATCTCATGCAAAAAATTACTTATTACACATGCATGATCAACCTGAATTAATTTACAATATTCCACATATGCAATTGAATCATATAAAAAGTTTAAGTGAAGGTTTTGGTATGATTCAATTTTCTAATATTAACAAACCGGATATAAGTTCAGGTTATACCTTAGATGATAATGCAAGAGCTATGATTTCTTTGTGCATGCATTATGAAGAAACTGAAGACAATCGTGATATATTTTACATCAAAAAATATTTAAACTTTATTGAATTTTGTTTACAGGATGATGGCAGTTTCCTGAATTATGTTGATGAAAATAAAAACTTTACTGAACAAAATGCAGCATGTAATTTAGATGATTCCAATGGCAGAGCAATATGGTCATTGGGGTATTTAATTTCACTCAAAGATATACTACCAAAGGAATTAGTTGATAAAGCAATCAATGTTATAGACAAAGGATTAATTAAAATAAACCGATTACATTCAACAAGAGCGATTGCATTTTCAATCAAAGGAATATACTACTACAATAGCATTGAAGATAACAGCAAACTCATAAATTCAACTGAACTTTTGGCCAATCGTTTAAGGCAAATGTATAAACATGAAGCAGATAGTGAATGGAAGTGGTTTGAAAGCTATTTAACTTATGGGAATAGTATTTTGTCGGAAGGAATGCTTTGCGCCTATTTAACAACTGGTATAGTTGAATATCAGGATATAGCTAAAGAGTCATTTGACTTTTTATTATCGCATACATTCACAAAAGACAAAATAAAAATAATTTCAAATAAAGGTTGGAAACACAAAGGTCAGGATAGTGAGATTTATGGGGAGCAGCCAATAGATGTTGCATATACAATTATTGCATTAGGTATATTTTCCGACATGTATGAAGATGCCGGTTACCTTGAAAAAATGAATCTGGCATTCACCTGGTTTCTTGGAAACAACCATCTAAATCAAATTATGTATAATCCAAAAACTGGAGGATGTTATGATGGATTAGAGGAACACCATATTAATATCAATCAAGGAGCTGAATCAGGAATAAGTTATTTGTTGTCAAGATTAATGGTTGAAAAATACCTAAAAAATCACGTACAAGCTGCGAAATTATCAGGAACATTAAAGGCTGAAGGATTGTGGCAAGTACTTGTTAATTAATTAAATAAAGGGAATTTAAAATTATCTTATTCCAATAAAGATGTAAGATTAAACAAATTTTGTGTAACGACTTAGGAAAGAAATATCATGAGATTTGAGTATGAAAAACAAGGAGAATTTATTCCAAAATAGAATTGGAATTTTAGACAACAATCAATCATTATATGCAAGTGTTGTTAAAAGATTAGATAAACTATTTAGTGTATTTAACTCAAAAGACTTCCAATTAATTCAGGGTCAAAAGGACCAGTTATTATCAATATTTGAAACCAAAATTGGACATTTCAATTAATCCCAAAAAGAAAAAAAAATGAAAAACATAACAAACAAAATGCTTGCAATAATAGCAATCAGTTCGACATTCATATTCGCATGTAACTCTTCAGAAAAGAAAGTGGAAAATGCTAAAGAAGAATTAAAAGAAGCTAGAGAGGAATTAAACGACGAAAGAATTGATTCGATTGCAGAATACGAAACTTTTAAAGCAGAATCAGAACTAAGAATTCAGGAAAACGAAAAAGTGATAAGTGCTTATCGTGAAAGGGTTAAAAAAGAGAAAACAATAATCAAAAAAGAAGACCAAATGTATATTGATTTATTGGAACAAAAGAATATCAATATGAGAATAAAAATTGAGGAATTCAGAACCAAAGGAAAAGATGAATGGAAATCTTTTAAAGAAGAATTCAAACGCGATATGGATGAATTAGGATCTGCATTAAAAAACTTAACTGTTAAGAATACCAAATAATGAAAAATCAAATCAAGTATATCTTGTTAGTTATATTAGGCATAATCTTAATCACCCAAAATAATGTAAATGCACAAACTAAATATGGCAATACATTAAACGCTGGATTAGGAATAGGTGGTTATTCAGGATATTATAGTTATACAGGTAGAAGTATACCTGTAGTAAACCTAAATTACGAATTGGATGTAGCAAAGAACTTTACTATCGCTCCATTCGTGAGTTTTTATACTTTAAGCAGAAATTATTATTGGGGGAATAATAATGTAGTTTATCGTAATTATACCTATCGTGAAACAGTAATTCCGATAGGTATAAAAGGCTCATATTATTTTGATGATTATTTAAAAGCAAGTTCTAAATGGGATTTTTATATAGCAGGATCAGTTGGTTTTGCTATTGTAACTAGAAGATGGGATGATGGTTATGGAGGAGACAAGAACTACTTTAACAATGCCCAGCCAATTATCTTAGATTTACATATTGGAACTGAATATCATTTAAATAATAAAATAGGTGCATTTTTAGATCTTTCAAGTGGTGTTTCTACTATTGGATTGAGCTTTCATACGAAGTAAAGATGGCCACTTTATTTAATAGACTTGCTATAATTCTAATCATAATTTGGGCAGTTGGATTCTTTGGGTTTCAAGTAGGAAACCTTATACATTTACTTTTAGTCCTTGCTCTCATATCATTTTTATTTAGGTGAGCAAATGGAAAAAATTCGATATAAACATTTAAACAAAAACAAAATGGAAAACTCAAACAACACAGGCAAAATGCTTGGAGTGATGTTATTAGGTGGTGCAATTGGTGCAACATTAGGAATCTTATTCGCACCTGCTAAAGGAAGTGATACAAGAAGAAAAATCGGCAGAAAAGGAAGCGATTTAAGTGATGAACTTCAAGATAAATTTGAAACATTTATGGATGATGTAAAATCAGAAATTGATATGGTAAAAAACAAAGCAACCGAATTGATTAATGGTGAAGTTAACAAATTAGATTCTAAAAAATAAGCAAAATCAAAGAAATCAAATTCAATTAAAATTGAATTTGATTTCTTTTTTATACCAAAACGATGAAAGATGAAAACACATTTTTAACTGATCATTTATTGACAAAAGTTGAAAATTTTAGCAAAACAAGTTTTGAACTCATGAAACTAAAAGTAATCAATAAAGTCGCTGACTCGAGTGCTAATATTATCAATTACTTTGTTGTAATATTTATATTGAGTTTAATATTTATCAGCTTAAATATGGGTTTATCATTGTTCCTGAATCAAATTTACAAAAACAATTATTCCGGATTTTTTATGGTAGCAGGAATCAATCTGATTATTCTCATTTTGTATTATCTCCTTTATCCATTTTTTAAAAACAAATTCAAGAATTCAATCATTGAAAAATTAGCTGAAATAAAATGAGAAAAATTACATCATCTGATATTCTAAATGAGAAAATTTCAGAACTTGAGTGCCTTCATGAATTTGAATTGAACGAATTAAAATTATCCTTAGAGAGAAACTACAATAATCTTCAACCATCCAATATTATCAAGAGAACTTACCATGAATTAAAAGAAGATAAATTGTTTAAAGAGGAACTGTTAGGTACTGGAATTAATATACTTATTGGCGAAATTACCAATAAAATATTTGTAGGTAATTCAACTAATAAAATCAGACAAACATTGGGAAGAGTACTTGAATTGGCAGTTGTAAAAATAGTTAGCAAAAATAATGTTGAAATTCAAGAGGCAGCAAGCGGATTGATACAATCAATCTTTAAACCAGATGTAGAACCTGAGGAAGAATCAACTCCTGAATAACCATGTACTCAAATTATATAAGAATAAAGATTCTATAGTTTTAATAAAATCTAATAACCAACTACAAGTAAATTTTAAATAGAATTAGGATTCTACTTCCACTAATTTCAAAACTTCGACGATTACTTTCACAATTATAAATTTATGTGAAAACCATGTGGCACTCTAACTTAGAGTTAAAGAAATTCACTTTATAAATGTGGCAATCTTGTAATTTAAAACAAATAAAGTGTATGAATAAACCTTTAGAAGTATTGGAAATTTGAGCCATCATAAAACATAAAGAAGGATAAAATGAAAAGTAACGAAGAATTACAAAAAGATGTAATGGATGCCATCAAATGGGAACCATTGTTAAATGCTGCAGAAATAGGTGTAACAGTAAAAGATGGCGTAGTTACATTAAGTGGCATTGTAAATAACTATTCTAAAAAAGCGGAAGCAGAACATGCAGCAAAAAGTGTTACCGGAGTTAATGCCGTTGTTGAAAAAATTGAGATAAAATTCGATAGTAATGAAAAAAAGAATGACAATAGCCTAGCTGATGAAATTGTACATAGTTTAAAATCTAAATGGGATATCCCTGACAATAAAATAAAGGTAAAAGTAGAAAACGGCTGGATAACTCTGGATGGTGAATTACATTGGAATTATCAGAAACAATCTGCTGTCAGGTCAATCAATTCTATTTCAGGAATTACAGGAATCACTAACAATATCGTTATCAAATCTGAAATTCATGATGGAATTGAAAAGAAAGATATTGAATTGGCATTGCTAAGAAATTGGGCTATTGACGATAGTGATATCAAAGTAAGTGTAGAAGATAATGTTGTGAATTTAAGTGGCAAGGTAGATTCTTGGTATCAAAAGGATGAAGCAGGAAGAATAGCATGGAATGCACCTGGTGTATCTAAAGTAAGAAATGAAATAATAGTTGACTTCGATTTTTAAATAAAATAATATGAAACCATCAATAGGTATCTCAGAAAAACATATAGAAAAAAGTATTCAAATACTAAGTAAAATAATTTCAAACGAAACAGTTTTGTATGTAAAAACCAGAAAAGCACATTGGAATATATCTGGTGAAAGTTTTATGGAATTACATGAATTATTCGGAAAGCAATATGCTATAACTGAAAAAAGTATAGATATTCTTGCTGAAAGAATTAGTAAAATAGGCGGTAAAACTATTGGTACTATGAATGAGTTCTTGGAAAATTCTGACATTCAGGAAAACCCCGGAAAATACCCTGATAAAAGTGAATTGTTAATGGAACTTATTAATGACCATGAAACAATAATCAAACAAATAAGAAAAGAAATTCAAGAGTTTGATGAAAAAGCAAAAGATGTTGTTAGTATAGATTTACTCATTAAACTATTAGACGAACACGAAACTACGGCATGGACAATGAGAAGGTATTTTAAATAAATAAAGTGCCAAAAAGTAAAGTTTCAATTTACAGTTCTTATCAAAAATTAACTGAAGGTATCATACATAGAAGTCGGTCGATCTTAATAGGATTAGCCGATTTCTCTATGTTTTTTATTCGGTACTTTAAAGAATTAATAAGACCACCTTATGAAATAAATGAGTTCGTAAAACAATCGTATTTAATAGGAAATCAATCACTGGCATTGGTTGGAATTACCGGATTTATTATGGGATTGGTATTAACCATTCAAACCAGACCTACTTTAGCAGAATTTGGTGCTGAATCTTGGCTACCTGCAATGATTTCAGTTTCTATAGTTAGAGAAATTGGACCAGTAATTACAGCACTTATTTGCGCAGGTAAAGTAGGTTCAGGAATTGGAGCAGAGCTTGCATCTATGAGAGTAACTGAACAAATTGATGCCATGGAAGTTTCTGGTTCAAATCCATTTAAATTCATTGTAGTTAGCAGAACAACAGCTGCAATGCTCATGTTGCCATTGTTAACTATTTATAGTGATGCCATATCAATGTTTGGCTCTTTTGTTGGTGTGAATATAAAAGGTGATGTTAATTTCCGACTATTTTTTTCTCAGGCATTTGCACAATTGAGCTTTACAGATTTAATACCGGCACTAATAAAAACAACATTGTTTGGTTTGGTTATAGGATTAATTTCTTGTTATAAAGGATATTATTCAGACAAAGGAACAGAAGGAGTTGGTCAAGCAGCAAATGCATCGGTTGTAATTAGTTCATTGCTTATTTTCATAATAGATATACTAGCTGTTCAAGTCTCAAATTTCATTATTGATTAAAAAAATTGCAAAAAGAAAAAATTACCAAACCGGAAATTAGTATCCAGAATTTAAGTATTGCATTTGGACCTAAAAAAGTTCTAATCGACTTAAATTTAGAAATAAACAAAGGCGAAAACCTGGTTATACTTGGAAAATCCGGTTGTGGTAAATCAGTAATCATAAAGTGTATCATTGGCCTACTAGTTCCGGACAAGGGAATAATTGAAGTCTTTGGAGAAAACATATTAGCATCAAGTACTGAAGAGTTGAATAATTTTAGAAAAAGAATAGGATTTCTCTTTCAAAGTGGAGCATTATATGATTCGATGAATGTAAAACAAAACTTACTTTTTCCATTAAGAATGAATAAAGAAATAGAATTAAATGAAAAGGAAAAGTTAGTGAAAGAAGTATTAGAAAAAGTTGGACTATCAGAAGCCATCAATAAAATGCCAACAGAACTTTCAGGAGGTATGAGAAAGAGATTAGGTTTAGCAAGAAGTTTAATGTTAAAACCAGAAATAATGTTATATGATGAACCTACAACTGGTTTAGATCCTATTACAGCTAAAGAAATAAGCAATTTAATTTTAGAAATTCAAAAAGATCAGGGAACAAGTTCAATCATTATAACTCATGATATGAATTGTGCCAAGATAACTGGAAATAGAATAGTAATTCTCGAACAAGGAAAAGTAAGTACAGAAGGAAGTTATAAGGATTTAGAGCAATCAAAAAAAGAAGAAGTGAAAGGCTTTTTCGAATAGTAATCATATGGAAAAAGAATCAATCAATAAAATCAAACTAGGAATTTTCCTTGTAATTGGATTGAGCATATTAGGCACAGGAACCTATTTTATAGGTGAATCAAATCAGTTGTTTAGTAGTACATTTAGAATTCACTCTGTATTTAAAGATATAAATGGACTTCAAGTTGGAAATAGCATTCGTTTTGCAGGAATGACAATCGGAAGTATTGAAAGTATTAATATGTTATCAGACACAAGTGTTCAGGTGGACATGGTAATTGATACAGATAAAATGCAATTCATAAAAAAAGACGCAACAGCAATCATTGGTTCAGATGGCTTAATGGGAAACAAAATATTAAACATAAACCCAGGAAGTATCAGCGGAAAAATAATTGAGGAGGAAGATTTTATTGGCACAATTATTCCAGTTAGTTTCGATAATATTATCCAACAATTAAGCAAAACATCAGAAAATGCAGCTTTAATAACTGGAGATTTAGCCATGATTTCAGGCAATATCAAAAATGGGAAAGGCACAATTGGCAAATTATTTATGGATTCTGTATTTGCAGAAAATATTAATGGAACAATTGTCAATGTAAAAGATGGCGCTGAAAGTTTTACTCAGAATATGAATGCAGCTAAAAAGAGTATATTCTTAAGAGGTTTATTTAAGAAGAAAACGAGAGCTGAAGACAAAAAGAAAAAATAAGTTGAGAAATTGTTAAATCATAAACAAAAAATTATTTAAAAACATAGGTAAACAATTGTATAAAAATTCTGTGAAACATGTAACATTATCAATCATTGTTGTAATATAAAAAAGCCATAATAGAATGAGATTTGAGGGTAACAAAATGGTTACAATTAAAACTTAAAATGGTGAAAACTATACAAACAAAAGGAGGCATATTTGCCTTGAAACTGATGTTCATAATGTTTACGCTCTCTCTATTTATAGAAGGAACAAATGCACAATCAAGAGATAGAAAATGGAATGTTGGACTGATGGGCGGAATTAGCGTTTACGCTGGAGATTTGGGTAATAGTATGACAGATTTTACCAGTGAAGTTTTCACACAAAATCTTGATGGCGGAATTACATTTTCGAGATATATCAATAAGTCATTTGATGTATCATTATTTGGAGCTTATGGCTCATGGGGTTATTACAAAGATAATGTCACTATTTTCAAAGGAACTATCATGCATGGAAACTTGAATTTAAAATACAAGTTTAACAATGGTTATTTAATTGCAGAAAATGCCAAATTAGCTCCTTACTTTTTTGCTGGATATGGTTACTCTCAATTTACAGGAGGAACTATTAATAATGGAGAAGATTATCCAATAATTGGTGGAGTTGGATTACGTTTACGCATGAATGATGTACTAAGTTTAAATTACCAGGCAACTTATGGTTACATGCAAACAGCCCATAATAATCCTGATGCAATTCCTTATGTTAAGCCAAGTGGTTATGATCAAATAATGTTTCATATGGTTGGATTAGGTTTTAACTTAGGCTCAGGAAAAGATGAAGATAAAGATGGTGTAAATGATTCCAAAGATAAATGTCCAAATTCACCAAATGGAATTAAAGTTGATGCTAATGGTTGTCCATTAGATAAAGATTTAGATGGAGTTTTAGATTATGAAGATGATTGTCCAAATATGGCAGGAACTGTAGCAACAAAAGGTTGCCCTGATACTGATAAAGATGGAGTTGCCGATAAAGACGATCAATGTTTAAATGAAGCTGGATTAATAAATCTAAATGGATGCCCAGATACTGATGGTGATGGTATTGTTAATAGTAAAGATAAATGTCCGAATGTATATGGCGTATTAGCTTTTGAAGGATGCCCAGATACAGATGGTGATGGAATAAAAGATGATGAAGATAATTGTCCGAAAGAAAAAGGAATTTTAGCACTTAAAGGATGTCCTGATTCTGATGGAGATGGAATTGAAGATTCTAAAGATGCTTGTCCAACTACAAAAGGATTGGTAATAATGAATGGTTGTCCAGATACAGATAATGATGGAACCCATGATGGAATTGATAAATGTCCAAATTTAGCTGGAGATAAAACCCATAGTGGTTGTCCGGATACAGATGGCGATGGAGTGTATGATGACATTGATAGATGCATTAATATTTCAGGAAAATCAAGCAATATGGGTTGTCCTGAATTGAAAAAAGAAACCCAGGTATTGTTTCAAAAGGCATTACAAGGAATTCAATTTGAAACAGGAAAAGCAATTATTAAACCAGTATCATTTCCAATTTTGAATTCAATTGCAAAGGTTATGAGAGACAATCCTGAATATAAACTAAATATTGGTGGACATACAGATGATGTTGGAGAAGATGCAATGAACTTAACATTATCTGAAGACAGAGCTAGTTCAGTAGCAAAATACTTAATTGGAAAAGGAACAGATCCAATGAGAATTAGCTCACAAGGTTTTGGAGAAACAGTTCCAGTTGACACAAATAATTCAGTAAAAGGAAGAACAAGAAACAGAAGAGTTGAGTTTAATGTAGAATTTTTAGATATAGAGAAATAGAATACTACTCCTTAAAAAGTAAATTATATTGTTTTTAAAATTCGAAAAAAGGTTGCCAAAAAATTTGGCAACCTTTTTTTATATGATAAATAGCTGTAAATTAACAACTAATATCCAATTTAAAAGCCTATATTTACTTATTGAGATAAACAATTATCTATCTCAGACACCATGAAAATTTTCATAAAGAATATGGTTTGTCCATGCTGCAAACATGTAGTACAGGACGAATTGTGCCGATTAGAGATTC
Source organism: Bacteroidota bacterium (assembly GCA_027487625.1). Lineage (GTDB taxonomy): Bacteria > Bacteroidota > Bacteroidia > UKL13-3 > UKL13-3 > CAISCU01. The sequence continues at coordinate 6,069 of JAIYDG010000031.1, read as the reverse complement.
CATTCAAGACGATTGAAATGGGCGAAATTGAAACAATGAGAGAAGTCGAACCAGAAGTTTTGAAGAAAATGGGAGTTAATCTAGAAGTGTTTGGACTGGAAATAATGGAAGACAGAAGAATTATCTTAGTTGAAAAGATAAAACTTGCCATTATTGAAATGATCTATTTTACAGAAGAAACTCCTAAAATGAATTTTTCAGATTTTTTAAGTAAAAAGCTAAATTATGATTACACTTATTTAGCAAACATTTTTTCCGAATTAGAAGGAAAAACAATTGAACAGAATATTATCTCACATAAAATAGAAAGAGTAAAAGAGCTCTTAACATTTAATGAAATGAATCTAACTGAAATAGCATTTAATATGCATTATAGCAGTGTAGCTCATTTATCTAATCAGTTTAAGAAAACAACTGGTATTACTACAAGTAGTTTTAAGTTAAGTTTAGACAATAATTTTAAAGAGGTTTATAAAGCTTAACAGAGCATAAATAGTGTGAATGATTCAATTGAAAACTATAATTATGTAAGAACAAATACTCTTAAATTCAGAACCTTTGTATTGTAATAATTTATTACATTAATAACAAAGACATGACTACAACTAGCAATGTTAAAACACATGATCAAACCGGTAACTGGTCTGAACAAAAAACACAATTAAAGGCAAAATTTCCAATATTAAAAGACGCAGATCTTCACTATGAAAATGGTAAAAAAGAAGAAATGATGACTAAATTGGAAAAAAAATTAGGTAAGAGCAAAACAGAATTAACCGAGATTTTATCGAAGATGCATTAATCTTTATTCGTATCAAACAAATGCCGTTCAACACTTGTTGAACGGCATTTGTTTTTTAAATCAAAAACATGAAAACAAAATTATTAATCTTAGGCATTTGCCTTTTTATTGAAATAAATTCTCAGGCACAATCATCAACAAATAGAAAGATGAAAACTGCCAGAAAAAATTTATCTGAAGCTAAATCAGATTTAAAAAAGGCAAAATCAGATTCAATTGCTGAATACAAAGAGTTCCGAAAAGAGTCTATGAATAAAATTGTAGATAATGAGAAAAAAATTGCTGAAATGAAAAAGAAGCAAAAAGTTGAAAACAAGGAAAATCAGGCAAAGTATGATGAAAGAATAAATTTAATCGAAAGAAAAAATATTTCTTTACAACGCAGGGTTGATGAATACAAAGCAGATGGAAATACAAACTGGGCTGTTTTCAAAAAAGAGTTTAACGAAGAAATGCTGTATTTACAAAAAACATTCAGTAGAGTTTACGATAAACTTTAATTAGTACATAGACATATATTTTAAACAAAATGAAGTCGGAAACCGACAAAAAAAATGGAAACAAATGGAATTTACAAAGGTGCTGGACCCAACAAAAAACAAGAAGTAGTTACCATCATTACCGAAATAAACATTGAAACAGATGCAAAAAATGAATTAATGATAAAAACCTATCCGGCATTGGATATACTTTTTGATAAAGGCATGTATATAGAACGCTTTAATCAAACCTATATTAATAACGGGAAGTACATTATCACCTTTATTTTTAGGCATTACAATTCTGCCTAATAAAGGGAAATTTAAAAAGACTACTGTCAATTGAAATTTAAAAAGAGTTTGTGAAATAAAAAGGCAGACTCTTTTTTTTTGCTACAAGAGTTATATTTTAATTAAAACTATATACTGATAATTTGGTTCAAATCAGCAACCGAAAGAGGTTTACTTAAAAAGCCTTTAACCATAGGAAATTGTTTGGCCATTTCCATATCTCTTTCATCTAATGAAGAACTTAGCATAAAAACCTTTATTGATTCAATTAAACCGGCAGGAAGTTCATTTAATTTTTGCAGAAATGTAATACCATCCATATCAGGCATTCTAATATCCAATAAAACTAAAACAGGTATTAATTCAGGATGATTTAAATCTTGGGTTAATTGTTGAAGGGCGATTTCAGCTGAATTAAAAACAACTACCTCGCATTCCCAACCTGAGCGTTCTATCATTTTAGAACTTATCAAATTGAAGATTTTATCATCGTCTATTAAATAACACCTATTCATAAAAAGTAGAAATAAACATAAAATCCTGTAATTGACTATTAAGCAACCGAATATATTGGATTTAAATTTAAAAAAATGAGAAAATATTTAAGATTTATATTGATTCTTCCTCAGGTTCAAATTTACTTGGCAAATAAATCGTAAATACAGAACCTTTACCTAATACAGAACTCACTTCAATTCTACCATTTAATTTTGATATAATTTCTTTACAGATATAAAGTCCCAATCCGGTACCAGAAGTTGAATTAGAGGCTCTAAAAAACATATTAAATACCTTTTGAAGATTGGCCTCACTAATACCTTCCCCATTGTCTTCAATTCTTAAAATAATTTCATCTTTCTTTTTATAAGCTTTGACTCTTATATAAGAATTTGCAATTTCTCTTCTTGAATACTTTACAGAATTTGCAATGATATTTTTGACAACAGTATTTAAGCGTGGTTTATCTGAACTGAATTGAAGGTTATTTTCTATATCCAGCATTAAATCAACATTATGATCTGAATAGTATTTTACATCATTAAATGCATTGGTTACTATTTCTCTGATATTGATAAATTCGGGTCTGATACCCAATCTGGCATTTCTGGAATAATCAAGAATTTCTTTAATGGTTTCATCCATTCTTGATACGGATTCAGCAACTAAAGCCAGGTACTGATCGTTTTCCTGAGTATCAACAGATTTAGTATCTATTAAGGCCAATAAACCTTTAATTGCTAATAAAGGTGCTCTTAAATCATGGGAAACACTGTATACAAAATTATCAAGTTCTGAATTGATTTTCTTTAATTCAGCATTGTTTAAAATGAGTTCTTTTTGAGCTAAATGTCTTTTTTCTTCAACTGCAATAGCAGCTGCTATGATTCCTATGATCTGCTTATCCTCATCTGTTGGTTGAGTAGCACTTGCAAAACATATGCCCAATATTCCGGTTGTCATTCCCTCCAAATTCACCTTTCTACCAACTGTTCTAAACTGATGAACATCTTCGCCTTTACTAATCATTTCAGCCTTAAATTCAGGAGGAATATGAGTATCAATTGAGGTTTCTTCGCTTGAATTTCTAATGAAAGTTTTTAAATAGATTATATCATTTATAGTAAGAAAAATTGGAGATTGACTAGTTTTCGAACTTGAATAAGAAAATAAATCTATTTTATCTAATCCCTTATAAAAACAAAAATCTGAGTTTAATAATTCACAAGCTACATCTGTAAGTTTTCCAATATTTTCAATTGGGGAGGAGCCAAAACCAAGAAAAACTTTTGCTAACCTTGAAAGACGGTATTCAGAAGATTGAATTAGTTTTGCTTTTTGAAGGCTGTTAAACTGAGATAATACTTGTTGGGCAAATAAACCAAAAGCATTTGCTCTTTTTTCATCTACGGGATTATAACTTAAGGCACCAGATTTGAGTACACCACCAACCATGTAAATGGAGACATTTAATTCCTGATTTACTGCCCTTGTAAGCATTAGTTGATTGAAGGGAATTAGGTTACTTAAATCATCCCACTGACCATCGTTCAACTTAAGAACTTTACCGTTTTCATAATAATTTAAATTACCATTTAAGAGATTATAAATACGATATGCTTCTTCATTATGGAGAGAAAAGCCCTCCATTTCATAACTAAGTGAAAACTGGTTATTCTGGCTAGAAACTATTACTAAACCAATTTCAAATTCAAAAATATCAATAATTGATTCAGCGACTAACAATAAAAAATCTGATACTTCACTCTCCTCAAATGCTTCCTTATTAAAAGCATTCATACGCTTGTGCATCACCACTTCACTATCTAGGCGATCACGAACATTTATCAGCGATTGTTCAACAGCAGAAAATCTTGAGATTCTTAACTGCAAGTCTCTGAATTGATGAATTAATTGTTCCTTGCTTAAATCTTCAAGGTCTGTATGAGTTAATATCCCCATAATTAAATTAGTGATATTATTTTCTGTAGATTACATATAAAGCTGTTGTATAATTATGGTAAGTATTTTTACCTGATAATCTGGCAAATTCACCAAAACCATACATTCCTAACCAAGGTGGACATTCTCCATTGTTTGAAAAAGGGAATTGCATTCTGTTTACCAATTCTTCTTTCAAAATTCTATTAAATAAGAATCTTCCACGAGCAAGACAATCCGCATGAAAAACAGCTACCGGAACTTTACCTTCCGACCTTTTTACCATATCAGCAACAATCTTGTCCATTTCAGAGAAAATTTTCTCTTCATCTCTTTGAGTAAGCCAAAGTTTAGTTCCTTCCTTTATTGAAGTTGCATATAACATCACTTCACCAATCCTGCTAGTAACTGCTCTTAGAATATGGTCATTACCATATTCCTTAGCTTGTTCTTCACTTAATTGTTCGGCCAATGCACCTATTGGAATAGTTTCACTACAATTATTTTCTGAATTTAATCCCAAACGTTGTGTAAATTCAGACCAGGCAGGCTTCCCATCCAATTCTATGATTCTATTTCCATTAGATTTTGTTACAACAAAGGGTTCACCGTAAGCTACGAATCCGTGCGTTGCTGCAGTATCTACAACCAAAGTAGAATCAGAAAATCCAACTAAAAAAGAAGCATGTTCATATACATTTTTATCAATTGCCTGATAACTTATAACACCTTTCATGTTATCAGAAGACGTAGCTCCAAAAATGGTAACTTCAGGTCCAAATACTTCTTCAATAGCAAGAATACAAGCATCATTATCTATATCAATTCCCGGAGCCATGAAATAAAGCATATTGATATTGGGATTTTCATCTTTTAATGCTGTAGCCATTTCTAATGTTTTTTGGTAAGCATTTGAACCATTAATATCAACACAATGACCTACTGAAAACTCCTTACCTTTTATTGCCATTAAAGCAATATCTTTCATTGATTCACTCACACCCTCTCTACCAACTACACCGCAACATGAAGCAGCTAAAATTCGTGCATTGGGAGCCAATTTTGAAGCTTCATCAACTAAATCAGAAAAATTATGACCTATTGATGCATGAAGAATAATTAAGTCACAATCAGAATATGAATTACCAAGGGCAATTTCCAAACATTCGCTAACACCTCTTCGGGTATTAACCATTCTAGTACTTCCTGAATAAAATTCTAACATATTTTTAGGTATTTAATTTTGGGCAAATAATTAATCGTTAAAAGTACAATACAAAAAATTCAGTTATTGTCATTAATTCAATTAAAAGTTTTAATTTTTCGTTTGCTAATTTAAAGATATTCAAATTTAATTTTAGTAGCTAATTTTATGATTTGACTAGAAAAAACTTTTTAAGAAACCCTCTGTTTCACAGGAAAAATTTAAATTTTTAAGAATCGAATCCCTTTTATAACACCTATTTATAAGCAAAAAATCGTCAATAAAATAACCTCAAAATCTAATTTAAGCCTTAGATTTATATTACATTTTGAAAGGTTTAACTTCTGATAAATTGAATTGAACTTTCTAAAAATTGACCGGCATCAACATCAGAATACTTGTTAATAAATGAATCGGGAGGTGTAGCATTTTTTTCTGATTTAATAATCTCAAGGGCTTGTTCTAAATCCTCAACTATAAATGAATTTGATTCAATTAATAAATTGCCCAAACCACCCAAATTAAATCCAATAACATTTGTACCTAATAAAATGCTTTCATGAGCCACTCTGTTCCAACCTTCATTTATTGATGTAAATGTAATTGTATAAGCAGATGAAGCCATTCGTTTTAAATAAGATTCTCTGTTTTCAGCAATAATTTCATACGCTTCAAAGCGACCTGATTCGGCAATATTATTCGTACTGAAATAACAGTTGTATCCTAGTTTAGTTAATCTATCGGCTAATTCAAAAACTTTGTTATCATTTTTCCAACTCCATTGTCCAAGATGAATTTGTTTTGCCTGTTTAACGGCTTTTATTGAATTGTACTCTTTTAAATTAAAAAAGTTT
>JAIYDG010000167.1 GCA_027487625.1 Bacteroidota bacterium | reverse complement strand
TTGTGCTTTTATTAAAATATGGCTTCTTCTCCCATGCATATTTTAATACAACTATTTTGAAAAACTATAAAAGAAAATTATTTGCCCATTCCACTAAACCTCCACTCATAGCACATACAACTCGAGGTAATGTTTGTGTCTATGTTTTATCATTCTCCCAAAACTTAAATTATCTTGATTGTGTTTTCACTGAGAATATTTTTGTTTTGTTTAATACAAATAGACAACAAAGGCAACATTTCATTTCATCTTTTTCTATCTCTTCCGCCTTTCTGTTGACCAAGGTTGATTATTCATAAAATTGGATGCAAAAAGAGCATATTTCCTGGCCAAACAGATTCATCAAGAATGTTGTCGTATGTAATTAAACTTACCTTTTCCCTCAACCCAGTTTTCTTCACTTCAAAATTATTTTCCAATCTTCTAGAAAAAAAATTTCTTCAATCAACAGTCGTTCCCAAGAAAAGAAATTTTTAACCTAAAAATCCAAACCAATTCCTATAACCAACCTTAACCAGAAGTATGTTTAGGCAGAAAGGCGAATCCTGTCATAATCATACTGAAAAATGTCTATTTTTCCAGTCACCTATTGAGTGTTAAAAAGCTCAATATCAAAATTATTGCCACATCTGAAAAACAATTTCTACCATACTTTTGTTTCTATTCAGCATATTGCGGTGCGCGCAATGTTCAATTACCATCTTTCTTCTAAGCTGAAACATTTCATCGGAACAAAACTAATAGAAAAAAGTTTTCCTCCTTGCATGCTTGGAAAACCAGACAAAGTGAAAATTGTCTTGTCGGTTTCAACAACTTCCTCAGAAAAAGCTGAAAATCATTAACAAATATTTCGCGATAGATGTGAAGATTTCTTTTTCTTCTGACAAAACTTTTCACCTAGTAACTTTCAATGGTTTCACAAACATTCCAACCATTCCTCAAATTTACTTTGGCACTTTCATTTGTTGACCAACAAAAAAATTTCCTTTCAACAATTATCATAGAATCCAAATTTCTTCATCTGGATTCTATAAATTGGCTCAGAATCCGGATTCTTCGTTGGATTCTGTCGTTGGATTCTTCGCCGGATTCTCACACTTTTTGGCTCCCACAAACTCCTTCTGACAAGATAAAAATCTTCTCTATCCTCAGAACAAATTTTTGGCCCCAAGCCAGATTCTATCAACATTGCTAAACAACAACAACATTTGGCTTGAAAATGAACTTAACAAACAGTTGACGAAAGAACATGAAGTTTAAAACAATATAAAATGAAAAAATAACTTGGAGTTTGGAGCGAAAATTACTGAATGTCAAGATTCAAGAACAAAGTCAAAACATCGAGCACCAAAACGGACAAGATTATTGGTCTGACGAAAGAATATGAAGTCGAGAAAAATGAAAAAAAAAATGATTTGGAATTCGGAACGAAAATGACCAACAATTAGGACTCCGGATGGATGCACACACTATAACCAAATATGAAGCAAACAAGATTCCGGCTCAAAAACTCCCCTTGTAGTATTTTTTAGATTTTAAAAATAATTAGTAGTCATTTTTAGATACAAAATAATAACAGGGAGATAATTATAAACTGTCCTAGTAATTCTTTTGACACTTTTTTAGGCCTTACAATTTTTGCTAAAAAAAAAATTTTCTTTGCACACTACATTTACACATTTCACATACACAACTATTTTGACCATTTTTGAAACATTCTGAAATTGTTTAAGTGTCATGTTTATAATCCAAATATTGTATTGTAGGAAATATGTGTAATTCAAATCAATAACTATTGTTATTTTAAGAATATTAACATCATTTCACAAATAACCAACCTCTCTTAATATCAACCCTCAAATTTTTTTGTAAATCTTCAAAAATTTTCAATTATTATTTTTGGAAATATTTCACAAAATTCCTGCTCTATTTTAATATTAAAGCTTGCACGATTACTCCGTACTTCTCCGCACAAACTTTTCCGGGGCTGCAGTGAAATTTTACTTTAAAAATATCAATTTTTAAACTTTTCAACTCTTTAAGCTTTTTGGAAATATTTCATAACTTTTTCTCAAAATTTCTGTTCAAACTTTCATAACTTTTGATATTAAAGCTTGCACGATTACTCCGTACTTTTACGCACAAACTTTTCCGGGGCTGCTGAGAAATTATCGCATAAATTACTCAAAAAGTTAAACTTATGGCAACAAGTAATCTGGCATTCCTTTTGCTACCTGGAGACAGGTAAAACAAGAGAGAGGGAGGTTAGTCTAGCACGCGGTGGCTTGGCGCGTGGTCAGCCATCTTGTACGAACAACAATATTTTCTACTGAATAAAATATCATCTCCTTGAATTCGTGTTCTCATTTATCGGCTAAGACTTTTACGGCCAGCGATGGCCTCGGAAAACATTATCTGGTACCAATCCCTACGAATGAGAAGTTATCGAAGGCCACTCGACCGGCCTTTGCGACCCAATCTCTGCATGGCGACGCACGTTCAACGGACCTGGACCTGGCGACGAACACCTTCAATCCTCAGCAAATTAGCCGACGATTTCGAATAAGGCTGAAGAAGCCTTCATCGGAGAACCGAACACCGAAAACAACGAAAAATGATGAAAAATGAAAACAAAATGGAAAAATCTGTAAGTCCACGAAAATTGTCATCCACACAAAATTAAATTATCTTTGTAACCTTACGGCCATAACAGAACCAACAAATTGTTAATTTCTTACTCTTTTCTTTCATAAGATTAGCACTCAAAATTACATCGTAAAAAGTATCCCTTGAAAACAAATTTGAAACAAACTTTTATTCTCTGATTGTTTTTTTGCCATATCTTGAAATCAATCGACAAAAACAGAAAAATTTTATGGAAATTATCAATTTTTTTTTTAAAT
>JAIYDG010000390.1 GCA_027487625.1 Bacteroidota bacterium | reverse complement strand
CTCATTGGGAAGGGCCTGGACCATCAAGAGTCCAAGTGATGCGCAGTTCGGCTCCGAGCGCTTTGATGGCGTCACTGGCGTCGTCTGGCGCTTCGTGGACAATCATCACGCTAGGAACAATTGCATCTGGCAATGGCGTGACAATGGCCTTCGGGAAGAGCTCCTGAGCTCTAGTCGCCAAAGCTTCCGCTCGGTGCTCCCTTTCTTCTTTTTCCCATTGCTCCACCAAAACGGCGGCCTGCTTATCAACGGCCTCCATGGTGGTTTTGGTTTTCCATTCCACCCATGCGGGACGGCACCATTCCAGAAGCCGTTTGTACCACCATTTAGAAGCAATGGAAGGGCGTTGTTTGGCAAGTTCAAGCGCTAGTTCGTAGCACAGCGCCAAGAGCCATTGCTCCCAATTATGATTCATTGCAGGCTAAGGTAAAAGGGCAGCGGAAGTGCAATTCCCTGCCCAAGGACACCTAAAAGAGTAGGCATCATGTCCATGATAGAAGAATGGCGCCCCATCGCTGGCTATGAAGGGCTTTACGAAGTAAGCAATTTCGGTCGCGTTAGAAGCCTTGATCGGCTTTGCAAAAGCAGCAAGCGCAGCGACCAATGGATGAAAGGCACAATTTTGAAACCCAAAATTAACCCTTATCGCCAAAATCGTTGCACTGTTGCACTGGGAAAAGAAGGAAAAGTTTCCTATCCCTACATATCGCGTCTTGTCTTGATGGCATTTATTGGTCCCGCTCCTTTTGGGCAAGACGCTGCGCATTGGGACGGGAATCCCATGAATAACAAGCTTGATAATTTAAGATGGGCAACTGTTAGTGAAAACATGCAGGACAAGAATCGTCACGGAACAGCTCCCAAGGGATCTCTCAATGCTATGGCGAAATTAAGAGAAGAACATGTTGCGTACATAAGAGCAAATTATCGACGCAATTCGTACCACGACAGCAATGCGGCGGAGTTGGCATGCCGATTTGGCATAAGTAGAGGCGTCATTCTGCAGATTGTTCGGCTGGAGGCGTGGAAGCACGTTGACTAGTCTTCTTGCCAAACACTTACAAATACTTTCCCCTTATTGGTCAATGGCAAGATTTTGTCACGAAGGTCGATATTTTTAACCCTGCAACACCCCCAAGTTGGCGTTAATGGTTGACTGGGAGCCCATGCCCCAGGCCAGCCATTTGCCGACCCTCCCCCATGAATCATGATTCCACCGCGTCCATAGCGCGATTCTTGGCCTTCCAGTTCCACCAAGTCAAAACTGTACCAACCATAAGCCATTAACGTGCGATCAAAGCGTGGATCGTCGCCGTTAATGTCGTAGTCACGGTAAATGGTTCCAATGGCGTACAGACCTGGAGGCGCGTCTGATTTCTGAATGCGCCATTCAAAATCGCTGTACTGTCCGCGAGCCAAACAAGGGATTTCCCATAGCAATTTCCCTTCAAAAGAAAAGGCCTTCATTGTTTCGGTGGCGTCGTTCACGACAAGGTGTGAGTCGCCTTGCTTAAAGCCAAAATCTTGCGGGCGTTTCTTGGGACCAATCATGGCAGAAGTAGTCGATTCTGGAGCGTATTGCTTCATCAGTTTAGAAAGCTTTGCTGGATACTCAGGATCCGTGGCATATTTCTGTTGATAAAGCATGCGGGCCGCTGCATAGCGGTTGGGAGCCGTGTTGATGCCCTTGAAATGCCGATAGTCTTTATACCAGCGAGTGACTAGGTATTCAATGCAAGCGGCAATGGAAGGGAAGTCAATAAAGCCTGCCCTGATCGTCACCCACTGCCCATCGTAAAATTCTTTCGTCGAGACAGTAGAGCCATCGCCTTTCAGGCCAAGCACATTATTCTTGCCCGAAAAGTGCTTACCAAAGCCGCTTTCAAGACAGCACTGAGCCGCAACAAGCTCTGGAAACCGTGCTCCGCATTTGCGTGCAATATCAAAACACTGGTTCCAGAAAACTTGTTCAGCGGACATGCTCAACCCTTCACGCGGAAGACTGCCTTGAGGCCAGTCAAAAGCAATTGCACCACGTTATTGCTTTTCCAGGGGGTGTGTTGAATCACTTGGTCAGCGGCCGCAATGACAATGCCGCCAACAACAAACCATTCAATGGAAGTCATGATAAGGAAAGCTTTTCCTTTAGCTTAGCGCTCGATTTCCAGCGAACGCACGCGAGCTTCAAGGCTCTTAATGTTTTCAGTGAGAGCGTCTAGCTTTTCAATGACAGTCTCAACTTGTGTGGTAATGCGAGCTTGCTGAGTGCCAATGGCCACCATTGTGCCGCCAGTGGCAAGAAGCATTCCCGCTGTAACGGTCACCGCCAAATCAGCGGCTTTTTCTTGCCAGGTCTTCATTGGACGAGTGACACTTTTTCTTCTATTCTACATTCTCCCCTCCATCGCCTTCGGTGGTTTAAGCTAAAGGCAAGCGAGCATTGTGATGCTATGCGGCAAGAAAATGGACCAGAGAATCTGCTTTATTCTTTGTCTGTTTTACGCCCTGGAGAGGCTAAGCGCCGCTTCCGCAAAAGCATCTTTGAAGACTATCCCGTTAAGGGACCATTTGGCCATTGCGCCTGTGCCTATTGTGGCCGATGGAACGAAAAACTGACCATTGATCACATTGTGCCCAAGAGCAAGGGAGGGCCGCATTTCTCGAAATGGAACAGCGCTCCGTCGTGCTTGAGCTGCAATGCAAGCAAAAGCAATTTGCCGCTGTTTGAGTGGTGGAGGCCCCAGCAGTTCTGGACACAACAGCGTGAAGATGCTTTGATGGCATGGATTTATGCTCATAGCTTTGTCAGCGCCCACACTGCCATTGGCGACTGGGAGCAGTGGATGCACGAAACGCAGCGGGTGGTGCCCATTCACGAAGCGCATGAAAAAGCGGCCCGAGTGTGGCCGCTTTCTTTGCAATTGGGACTAGCTGGTTAGCTGACTGGCTTGAACATTTCTGGAGGCCCTTGCCTCACGCTAGGCAATGGACAGAAGCCATCAGGGCATCCGCTGATCATATAGGAGTCGGGGTCGTGCTCGGCAATGTGCAAAGTCACTTGTTTACTTTGCTCGGCAATCCTTTGAGCTTGGGCTTCTTCTATTTCCTTAATGGCGATCAAGCGCTCAAGATACCACTGTCCTTTGCGCAAATCTTCCGCACCGTTTTTCTGCTGGTAGCGCCATAAGTATTTGATGCTGTTGCCCTTAAGAAACCCCTTGAAGGCTTCAGTGGTCATTGATGCTTCAATGGCCTCAATACACTCAATGGGGCTGGAAGCGTAGTGCGATGGATTGATGGGATCGTGCATGATCAGAATTGATAGTTGTTGGCAGCAAAGGCCTCGAAAGCCTCAGGAGCTACTGGCCGTCCAAGAGCAAGCAGAGCATCGGCATAGGCCACGATTTCACCTTGGGCGCCGGCTCCTTTGCGAAGACTGACGAAATGAAGCAGGGCCTGCAGCGAGCAAGTCCAGACAAAGGAGGTGTACATGGCAGGAGGCAGCACGGCACGAGCCTGCTCCTTGCTCACTCCCATCGTCAGAAGGTCTTCATAGGCCGCTTTGGCCGCCCACAAGCCGCTTGCATAGGCAAGCTTGGCCTGTTCCTGCGTAGCGCCAGGTAACGGCCCTGCAGAGGCCTGTCTGTTGCTTTCGCTTTGCTGCAAGAAAACGCTGGGCATGTAAAACTCAGCATCTTCAGCAGAACAGTAGCGATAGCTCTTTTCATTCCAGCCCAGTTGATCATCCACATAAGTGCAAGCCACCGTATGTTTCCACCATTGCCTGGCGACAAACAACGGAGCTTTCACGAACCATTTGAAAACAACGCCTCGGAACGGGCTAGTGTGATGCTCACGAGCCAGGTAGTTCAACAGTTTGGCGTCCTTTTCGGACCAATCAGCAGAAGCCTTTTCAAAGCTTTGACGAGCATCATTGACCACGGACAAGCTATTGCCCATGAAATCAAGAAGCCTCACCTCGCTAGTGCCGTCTTCGAGAGGGTCGATGGAAGGGAGAGAGTGCATCAGTTCTTAGGGAGAAATACGGCGCGGAAAGTGAAAGCAACCAGCCACCACTGCCAGAAAGCAAGGGCAAACAATGGGAAGAAAAATGAAGCACAAATGCTCAGAAGCCAACCGTTAATGGCGGAAGAAATGGCGGCAGTGACCATCAGGACAAGAAGCTCGCCGTATTTTTCGGCAGTAGTCTTTTCGGGCCGTATCACAAGAAGGAGCCGAACGCTTTGTGATTGTAGGCAAGGCAGTGCTTTTCGGCAAGCCGCCCGCTTCTTTTCGGCTCTCCTCCATGGTCCTTCTTAAT
>JAIYDG010000489.1 GCA_027487625.1 Bacteroidota bacterium | reverse complement strand
TAAATATTGAACAGAAAATCCAGGTTAGAAACTATGCACATAAATTTTTTATTAAGACATTTGATTTCTTGCAACTTAAAGACCCTGAAACATTTGTTGAGGTATCAACATTAGGTCAAATACTTACTAATGGAGACCAAGAGAATATCTGGAATACTATTAAAATAAATCAACACAAAATTCTTTCTGAAAAGAGAATTAAACATAGAAATTTTGGAACATACTCAAAACATAAATGTCATTACGAAGACTGCATTTGGAATGGTTTAATGGTAAAAAAAGATTCAGGTTTAGCATGGACAAGCATGAACTTTTTTAATGATAAGAAAAATTATCACCAAAAAGAAAAATCAAATATTCGTAAGTTAGAAAGGAAATCGGCAAAACAAATTATAAAAAGAGAATTAGAAGAAGAGAAATAGTTCAAAAAACATCAGCAATGATTTATTAGATGAAAGATTGGCTTGGATTCGAAGGATAATTGTTTTAGAAAAATTCGTACCAATAAAAAACTTTTGATTATAAAAATATCCTACTTATTTCTTTTCAAAACCTTAGCTAAAATCATAAAAATAAAACCCACAAACTAAATGTTTAACATACCATTTCAAACTATAGACTGGACTGCTATAGAAAAAATTGAACATAAAGGAGAAACCGGTTCTGCCTATTGGCAAACTCTGCAACTTGAAGGGCTTAGAATTCGACTTGTAGAATATTCTAAAGGCTATTTAGCAGACCATTGGTGTCAAAAAGGGCATATTGTACATTGTTTGGAAGGCGAATTTATTAGTGAACTGAAAACAGGTGAAAAAATTACGCTAACAAAAGGAGAAACATATGTGGTATCTGATGAACTTAGCTCTCACCGTTCTTTATGTGCAAACGGAGTAAAACTACTTATTATTGATGGTGATTTTCTAAAAGGAAAACAATAAAACCAAATAAATGAAAAGTAGCCTAAACAATTGAATAAATTCTTTCAAAAGTAAACCTACATCAAAATTCAATAAATAAACGAAATGTATCAAAGAATTGCACATATAACATTGGTAGTAAATGATTATGATGAGGCTATCGAATTCTACACCAAACAACTTGACTTTCAACTATTGGAAGATACAATCTTAAAGGATGAAAAAAGGTGGGTACTCATAGCACCTAAAGGAGCGAAAGAATGTTGCATTTTATTAGCTAAAGCTTCAAATGATAAACAAAGGGAAAGTATTGGAAATCAAACCGGCGGACGAGTAGGTTTTTTTCTATTCACTGATGACTTTTTTAGAGATTATAACAAAATGTTAAATAATCAGATAAATTTTGTGAGAGCTCCTACTACTTTTGAATATGGAACAGTTGCTGTATTCGAAGACTTATATGGCAATTTATGGGACTTAATTGAGCCAAATCAAAATAATAAAGGAATAATTTCCAGTCAAATGTTTAACCAATAAAAGAACAAAGAAACATAAGAATATTCAGTTGATTAAATTCCAGAAATAGCAAAGAATAAAGTTTAGACTAAGAGAATCCTTTAAAAGAAATTTTCAACAAATGAAATACAAGAAATACATCAATAACTCCATAAATATATCTGAAATTGGTCTAGGTGCTTGGCAATTAGGACAAAATTCGGGATGGAAAAGTATGTCAGAACCTGAGGCAATTAATCTTGTTCATCAATCATTGGATTTGGGAATTAACTTCTTTGATACAGCTCCAAATTATGGTCATGGTTCTGGTGAGGAAAGATTAGGAAAAGCAATTAAAAGAGTTGAGCGAAATACAATTGTAATCAATACAAAATTTGGACACACACATGATGGCTTGTTAAATTTTAATTCGAATTATATCAGAGAATCTTTAGAAGGAAGCCTTAAAAGACTTCAGGTAGATTATGTTGACTCACTTATCATTCACAATCCACCATCTCATTATTTTGATGGAAATAAAAACGACCATTATGAAATTCTTGACAAACTTATAGATGAAGGTAAAATAAAGGCTTATGGAGCTTCTTTAGATACTTATGACGACATGAAGTTATTGATGGAAACCACTAACTCAAAAGTATTGGAAGTGTTTTTTAATATTTTTCATCAAGATACTTTGCGAGGGTTTAATCAGGCACAGCAAAAAGATATTGGAATTATAGTTAAAATTCCTATTGATTCGGGTTGGTTAAGTGGAAAATATAATTCAGAAAGTGTTTTTAATGATATTAGAAGCAGGTGGTCAAAAAATGATATCGAAACCAGAGCAGAATTAGTAAATAAAGTTAGGTCTATTGTAGGGCAAGAAGAAAACTTGGCACAAAAAGCAATAGCATTCTGTTTATCTTATGATGCTGTTTCCACTGTAATTCCAGGTAATTTAACAATTGAACAGCTCACAAGCAATGTTAAAAGCACAGAGTCATATATTTCACAGGATATCATAGAAAAACTTGAAAATTTATATACTACTGAAATTGAAAAACTAAAGCTACCTTGGTAATAAGTAAAATATGAACAAAACAGATTATCTTGAGAATTTCTATTGTTCCATTCTTGATTTTCTAATTAAAAATAAACTTGAAATATCTCCGGAAGGATATAGTGAAGAAGAAATTATTAAATATGAAAAACTGATAGGAGTTAAATTTCCAAAAGCATATAGATTATTTTTATTCAAGATGGCAAAATCAAAGTTAAAAATTTATGATCACCAGGATTTTTCCCTTTCAGGCTTAAATTATGCTAGTGAGGTTTCAAAAGAGCTACTTGAATTAGACAAAAATGAAATCAGTTCTAATCAATTTGTTTTTGCACAATGGCAGGGCTATAACTTCTATCATTTCAAGCTTAATTCAGAAAACCCAAATGTGGAACTCTATATTCAAGCAGGTTGTGCTTTTGATGGATCTCCGGCCGAAAAATATAATTATGGGCCATTTACAGATTGGCTTTGTAGAAAGATTAAAATTAGTCTGAATCTTAGAAACCAACTTGAAGGACTTGAAATAAATTCCTTACTAATAGAGCTTGATAAAATTAAGGCTGATTTAAATAAAATAACTTGAGAAAAATAATCCCAATGAAACAATCACCTTTATCAAAATATTTTTAAAAGGAGGCACAATTAGTCTTATTAGGATTTAATTTTAATGATTGATTAATTCGTCTCCCCTATTTACATTTGAGTTCAAACACACTACTAACCCAAAAGTGCGAATTGACAGCAATCACTATATGAAAACATTAATCTTAACATCATTATCCTTCCTTTTGACATGTTATTTATATGGACAAAATTTTTCAAAAGATTATTTTGAACATTGCAGACCTAAATGGGAAAAACAAGCCACTGAGGAAGAGAAAAAATCAGTAAATCATTTTACAGACAGCTTAATGTTTGCAATGACTGGAAAACATGTTTGGGAGCTTAATATTCAAGAAGAGAAAGAGAATACAATAAACAATTTATTGCGTTTTAAAAATATCATGCAATTAAAAGGAATTGAAATTGATACCTTAAACAACTTTATTCTGATAGAAGAAAGTAATTTAGATGAAGACGGAGAATTGGTAACAATTAAAAACGGAATTGTACTATTTAAAGATAAGTATTTCTCTTATAACTATGACCTAGTTGACTCAAACTCATTAATGTTGACAAATGACTTTCTGGAAAAATATGACTCTATTAATAAAGAAAATCCTAGAAGCATTTTATTCCATTTAGCAAAACAAAATAAGACAGACCAAATTTCAATTCTTGCTGTTAAAGAAATGAATTCAATTATACCTTCGGAATTTCAACCTAAAAAACAATTTGAGGTTCTTATTTATAATGTCAAGTCTGATAAAAAAATAAGCTTGTGTTATTTGCACGAAATGTTGGTAGACAGTTATGAAAAATAATATTTGCTCACTGAACATTTCCATTATTTATGAAATTCTTTTTGATTATGCATGATTTTATTGGTTGATTAATTCCTTTCCACAATTTACATTTGAATCAAAACGCACCCCAAACTCAAATGAGAAAAACGAAGATTTAATTAGAACAAACAAAAAATAATAATTTAATTATTTCAAATTTCGGATAGATTAAGCTAAAAATATGGTCAAAAAGAATATAATAAAGTACTTCATTTTACTTGTATTAAGTTACATTTTTGTTTATTCTGGGATTGAACTTATCTTTTACTTCTTTCCTGATATCTTAAGCTTCGAAACTAAACAAAATACAATCACATCATTTTCTTCAAATGCCTTTATTTACCCATTAACTTTAATTTGTAATGCCATCATTGTTTTGTTAATCAGACTTGACTTAAAGAAACATGAAATTGAGTCAAATTCATTGCTGCTATTAGCCTTTCTTAACTCACTTTTTGGAATAATCTTCTACCTTATTCTTATTTCAGCTAAAGATTTAAATTCATCAAAACTGCATCATGACTCAACTAATTAGACTTATATCTAAATACTCAATTTTATTAGTATTATCAACTTTGATAAGCAAAATTGTATTTTATTATTCAAGCTTCTATTTACATGATATTTCATTTGATGAGAAAAGTATTTGGTTCAATATTTCAAAATATATCATTTACTTTTTCCAACTTGTTATTGCTATATTTTTGCTTATAGACCTCAAAAGATTAAAAATGAAACATTATTTTATTGCTTTAGTAGGTTTATTTTACCCTATCATGGGTATAACAGCATTGTTATTAATTATTTTATATAATGACAGGAACAATATGGTTGTATAATTTAGATTGCAATAAAAATTAAACGAATATCCGTTTCTTTACAAATAATTTTTATAACATCACCCTCAGCCCCAAACGGACGCGAACCTTCGGTTCGCGTCCGTTTGGGGCTGAGGGTAATTCATTCATTTTTATTTACTACTATAATGTCATCCCTTTGGGATTTTGGGAAATTTCGTAATAACCAGGATTCTATTTTTATTTCATATTGCCTTAATTCAATTCATAAATCAATTTTAAAATGTTTAGAGTTTTACTAATATAAATTACTGGCATACATGCAGATATTCGTTAAAAAAAAATTACTATTTTCTGAATGTTTACCTGCAGTAGTTATTTTATAAATCCAGTTTATGATTTGAAATTATTTTCAAAATTTAGTTTGGATTTCAATTGTATTATTTAAGGCCTTCTGAAAACGAAATAGAACTGATGCAAAGAATTTAATGCAATTGTTCTCAAAACCTTGCATATATTTTAATTAATCTTAATTCACTTGATTGATAATTAGCGCTATTTAAGATTTTCAGTAGGCCATATTTAAACATTCTAACATGTTACTATTATTTTATTAAATTGGCAATTTATTGCTCAAAAATCCTCCTTTTATCGAG
Source organism: Bacteroidota bacterium (assembly GCA_027487625.1). GTDB lineage: Bacteria > Bacteroidota > Bacteroidia > UKL13-3 > UKL13-3 > CAISCU01. The sequence continues at coordinate 15,403 of JAIYDG010000489.1, read as the reverse complement.
CTTCACTTTTTTTTCGAGCATAGTAAAATGAAGCTGTAACAATAAAAAAATAATGACCGAAATAGAAATACTTGCCTTTGCACTTAATCAATTCGCTGACCTAACACCAGAAGAATTTAATATGTCAATTAATTTTTGGCATACAAAATTTTATAAAAAGGGTGATTATTTCAACCAACAAAAAACTATTTGTAGGTATCTGGGATTTATAAATGAAGGAGTCTTTCGTTCTTATGTTATCGACAAAAAAACTGATGAAGAAAAAAATATTTTCTTGTATTCAAAAAATCAATTTGTTGTACCATTTAAGAGTTTTATCAATCAAACTCCATGCGACTATCAAACACAAGCATTAACTGATGCAAGCATACTTTATATAAATATTGATGACTTACTCCTTCTATACAAAAAATCTCATAAATGGGAGCGATTTGGGCGTTTAATGGCACAAGAAGCTTTTAATTTAACTATTGAAAGAATGGAGAGTTTTGTTTTTAAAACACCTGAAGAAAGGTATTTAGATTTGATAAAAAATCATCCTGACATTTTCAATAACATTCCATTGTATCATATATCTTCTTATTTAGGTATACAAGGTCCATCATTAAGTAGAATTAGAAAAAGAATTTCAAAGTTATAATACGATTTTAACTTAGGTTAAAATTAAACTGAAAAAGAAATTAGAGTTTTGTTAAATGAAAACAAATAACAAAATTCTATTTACGGTTTTATTTTTCTTGACATTTCAAACAAACTCTTTTTCAAAAAATCTAAACAATAAAAAAATGGACCAAACTAAAACAATTGTATTTATTCATGGATTATGGATGCACGCATCTTCTTGGCAACAATGGATGGAATTCTTCAACAATCAAGGATATAAAACAATTAATCCAGGATGGCCCGGCGACTCATCAACTGTTGCTGAATGTAGATCAAATTCACAATCTATAGCGAACAGAGGTGTAGAAGAAATCGTTGAAAATTATGCGAAAATAATTAGAACACTTCCTGAACCACCAATCGTAATTGGGCACTCTTTTGGTGGACTTATTGCACAAATATTATTGAGTCGTGGATTGGCTAGTGCTTGTATTGCTATTGATCCCGCACCTATGAAAGGTGTTTGGCAACTTCCATTTTCGGCTATCAAGGCATCATTCCCTGTTATTGGAAATCCATTTAATGTATCAAAAGCAAATTCACTAACTTATAAGCAATTTCGATATGGCTTTGCTAATGCAGTTTCAGAAAAAGAAGCAAAAGAACTTTACGAGCTTTGGACAATCCCCGCTCCTTGTAGACCGCTTTTTCAAGCAGCAACAGCAAGCTTTTCAGGAATTCAAACAAAAGTAAATACTCAAAATACTAATCGTGGACCATTATTAATTACAGGTGGTGAAAAGGACAACCAAGCACCAGCAATTATTGGAAAAGCATCAGTTAAAAAGTATAACAAAAAAGTTATAACAGACTTTAAGTTGTTTGAAGGTCGTGGCCATTCACTTATTGTAGATAGTGGTTGGAAAGAAATTGCAGAGTACTCACTTAATTGGTTAAAAAAGCAAGGACTTTGATAAATAATTTAACTTAGTAAAATTCTTGTAGTGTATAAGATTAGGCTACATTTTTCTAACTTTGTAGAATGAGATTTAGTTCCCCTGATTTATTACCTGAATTTGTATTTAAAACCAGTCGTAGCGGCGGTGCAGGTGGGCAACATGTAAATAAGGTTGCAACCAAGGTACAGTTACAGTTTGATGTGCAACAATCTCAGTTACTTAGTGAAGAAGAAAAAAGCTTGCTACTTGTTAAACTAGAAAACCAACTTACAGAGGATGGAGTTTTACAAGTTACCTCACAGGAAGGCAGAAGTCAACACGACAATAAGCTAGTTGCCTTGCGAAAAATGTATCGCATTTTGAACAAATGTTTTGAAGTGCCTAAACTGCGTAAGCCTAGCAAGCCAACAAAATCCTCACTACTCAAAAAAAAGGTACAAAAACAACGTAATAGTGAAGTAAAGCAATTGCGTAGTAAAAGAAATATAGAGGATAGTAATTAGTTTTGGGGGTTCAAGCAATAAGGTTAATCCTGTTTGATCAAAAGTCACTTTTCAAAATAAAACACTAGTAATTTTAAATATAAAACTACCTAAGCTCAAACTAATACCAAATGAAGTATTTTCAAAGCGAAGGTAAATGTTTCACTTATCTTTTGAACTCAGTTAATTCAATTATTTAATTACAAAAAAAGATTTGTGTTTTCAAATTCATAGCCTATTTTGCTCAGGTTATTAAGGACAGTAAACTAATATTTTTCGTCTTTTTCTTATGATAAACAATCATTTTTTAAATACCATTTTCAAAGAGGAGAACTTTTCTAAAGAAGATTTAGAAATGATTCTTAAACAATATGAAAAGATAACTTTTGCAAAAAATGATTATTTTATAAAAGAAGGAAATACTGCAAACTATTACTACTTTATGGAAAGTGGTTTTGCTAGGTCATACGTAATTGATTTAGAAGGCAACGATATTAGTACGAAATTTTTCAGCTCCTCCGATATAGTTATTGATTGGCATTCTTATTTTTTAAAAACTAAATGCAGAGAAAACATTCAAGCAATTACTTCTTGTATAGCCTGGAAAATTACATTCGAAAACTTCATGAAACTTTTTAAAATAGAAGCATTTAGAGAGGTTGGTAGAACTCGATTGGTTAATAATTATTTTGAACTAAAAAATCACTCAATATCTATCATTGCAGATCCTGCAAAAGAACGTTACCTGAATTTAATTAAATCCAAACCTGATATCGTTCAGAATGTACCTTTGAAACAAATAGCCACATACCTTGGCATTACAGATACATCTTTAAGCAGAATTAGAAAAGAATTAGCAGATAGCAAATGAATTACTTGATACAATATCCATTACCTGAATGGCTATCGATAGCTTTTCTTATAGCTATACCATTTCCTTTTATTATAGTAGGATTATTTGTAAGAAAAGAAACACTGAATACTCCATATAATAAGGCATTTCAAAAGCTTATTTTATTTTTTGTTTTATATCTAAGCTATATCGCTTTTGCCAGTTTTAACGGATTTTTTAATCAAGTTTCTTTTCCTCCAAAAGTTGTATTGCTATGCACTTTGCCGTTTGCATTGATTTTATTTTTATTATTTGGAAAATCAAAAATTTACAAATTCATTCTGGAAAAAGTAAGTTTAGAAAATCTGATAAGACTTCACATTTTCAGATTGATTGGTGTATTTTTTGTTCTTTTGGCCTTGTTTGATTCATTACCAAAAACCTTTGCATTCATAGCAGGGACCGGCGATATACTTACAGCAATTGGAAGTATTTTTGTGGTTAAGGCTATCAAAGACAATAAAACTTATGCAAAAACATTGTGTAAAATTTGGAATATTTTCGGAACAATTGATATTCTCTTCACCATCATTGCTGCAAATGTATTAACAAAATTATCAATCAATACAGGAAGTATGGGAGTTGATACATTAGGTATATTTCCTTATTGTATTATTCCAGCTTTTGCACCTCCAATGATATTATTCTTACATTGGTCGATTTATAAAAAGATGAAATTTTCTGAAAGAAATTAAATTCGTTTTTTACACCAAATTCAATTGTGGATGTTGATTAGAAATCTTTCCAGAGGACTAATTTCAATCAATTTAAGCTTTCTTATTTTTCTTGTCATATGCCAAGATTGGTCTAAATACAACACTATACTTTTGTCCCATCATTAACAATAAAACAAAAACAAAATGGGACAAAACAATGAATTTATGCTTGTGTTCAGATTCGAACCAAACTTCACTTATCAGCCAACTGAAACAGAAATGAACGAAATGCACCAAAACTGGGGTGCATTTATTGGAAACATTTCTATCAAAGAAAAATTAGTTAGCACTCATCAATTAGGTTTTGAAGGGAAACAAATTTTTGCTGATAAAACTGTGGCTGAAGGAATACACATTTCCAACAATCAAACTCTTGGAGGAAATATGATTATTAAAGCCAATTCAATGGAAGAAGCTGTAGAAATAGCGAAGGATTGCCCAATTTTATTAATGGGCGGTTCAGTAGAAGTAAGAGTAATAAACCCGATGTAAATTATTAAAAACAAATAAATGAACAAGAAAATGATACTATCAATTATTGGAATTGCAATTATAGCATTCATAGGATTTGGCTTATACAAAGCAAGTGGATTAAAAACCATTCAAATTGTTAAAACAGTAACTATAAAAGGTTCAAAACAAGAGGTTTTTGATATGGTAAAATACTTAAATAATTTCCCAAAATGGTCACCATTCTTAGCAGAAGATCCAGGACAAAAGTATGAAGTTAAAGGAATAGATGGAACTGTTGGGGCTCAATATCACTGGGATGGAAATAATGGAAAAGATTTAGGTTACCAGGAGATTGTAAAAATAGAAGAGCTAAATTTCATAGGAATGCAATGTAATATTGTGAAGCCCTTTTCAGCTAAACCAAGTTTTGATTATTACTTCACAGAAAAACCTGGTGGAATAGAAGTGAAACAAGATTTCAAAGTTGAATCAGGATTACTTGATGCATTTTTTATGTGGATGTTTGGAGCAAAAGCAGGCATGGAAAAAATGAATCAAAAAGGATTGGATTTACTAAAACAATCAATTGAAAAGTAATTTTAGAATGTAGTTTTCAAAAAAACTAAATGCTTTTAACAAAATGCAGTAGACAAGAAGTTTCTTTCTACTGCATTTTTAGTTTTAATCTATTCAACTGAAAATTAAGGAAATCCATCAAACAAGCTGATTAAAATTGTCCAAAATATTTATTGGAATTTAAATGATGATGATAATAAAGGATTTACAAAATTAAATTTAAAAGTTCGTTTAAGTATAATTTTTTCTATTATTTGCAGATGAAAAAAGCCTAAAAACTACCCAATATGTTACAAAAAACCTTTTTAAGTATTACTCAAAAATATACACAAAACCTCATACAGATTGATATACTTTGGTCTGAAATAGATTTGCTATATCAAGTTGGAGGAAGATTCTATCATACTATCAATCATTTAGAAAATATGCTTATTGAGCTTGATTTGATAAAATCAGAGATTCAGAATTTTGATGCTGTTTTTTATGCTTTGATATACCATGATATAATTTATCAAGCCAGTAGTACCGATAATGAAAAAAGAAGTTCAGAATTAGCTGAAAAACGATTGAAGGATATTAAATTTCCAGATGATAAAATTGAATTAGTAAAAAAACTAATTGAAGCAACTGCAAAACACCAATATTCAGAAGTATCAGATTGCAATTATTTTATTGACGCAGATTTATGCATTCTTGGAGCCTCCCCAGAATTATATGAAGAATATTCAAAACAAATCCGTCAGGAATATATCATTTACCCAGATGTGTTATATAATGCGGGAAGAAAAAAGGTCTTAATTCATTTTCTTGAAATGAGCCGAATTTTTAAAACTGATTATTTCTATTTAAAATATGAAAATCAAGCCAGAAAAAATCTAAAAAAAGAACTGAATTATCTGAATTAGTTCATTCTATTTATTCTGTTTGAAGTATTTTAGTTTCAAGTGAAAATTGAAATAAAATAAGGGTGCTTGCGTTTAATTTATTCGTTTCAACGTACAAATCATTGAAAATTAAATGCCTTGAAAAAGATCTTAAAAGCTTCAATTTATGGAGGTATAATTATTATCCTCATTCTAAACATGATAGCATTTGCACATGCTTATAGATTTACACATTTCAAATTAGATCAATCACCAAGAACCAAAGAGCCCAAAAATTTAAGTTTAGCAAACAAAATTAAAACTATTGTTTGGGGTGTAAATATTCCTAAACCTACCAATGGAAACAAAGTACCAAATGATTATAAGGTTATATCCATTAAAAGTAATAAACTAATTGAATGCTGGTATAAAGAAGTGCCAAACTCAAAGGGCACGGTTATTCTCTTTCATGGATATAGCAGTGTTAAAATTACACTGTTAGGTAAAGCTAAAATCTTCAGAAAACTGGGTTATAATACTCTATTAGTTGATTTTATGGGCTCCGGAGGTTCTGAAGGAAATCAATCTACCATTGGATATTTTGAATCTAAACAAGTGAAGTCGGCATTTAATTATATTCAAAAAACCAATCCCGAAAAAATCATTCTATATGGCTCATCTATGGGTGCTGTAGCTATTATGAAAGCAATTCATGATGGAGGAATCAATCCTAATGGAATTATTATAGAATGTCCTTTTGCGACTATGTATGAAACAGTTCAAGCTCGTTTTAAAATTATGAAAATGCCATCTTTTCCCATGGCAAACTTATTAGTCTTTTGGGGTGGAATACAAAATGGATTTTGGGCATTTAATCACAATCCTGAAGTGTACGCGAATTCCATTAAATGCCCTACCCTAATGCTGTACGGAGCAAAAGATGAAAAAGTTAGTTTAGATGAAATCAATAGGATTTATAGAAACTTAAAAGGAAAGAAAAGGTTAAACATTTATAAAAATGCGGGTCATGAAAACTATTTGAACAAATACGAAAAGGAATGGTCAAATGATATCAAGGGTTTTATTGAAAAAGACCTTAAATTATGATACTAAAATCAAATCAGGATTTACAAACATGTAATTAATTTAAAAAGATAATGCCAATATTCAGTACGATAAAATTCCGTAATTTAATTCTAACTGTATTTGTACTTATTACAAGTTCATTTAATAAATCCGAAAATTTCCTGGAAAAACAATTGAAGTTTGAAAGAGTAAGAAATGCTTCTGAGAGCAAATTAAAAAATATCGAAAATCAGCTTAAAAAACATCATTTAAAGACCAATAACTTTATGATGTTGATAGTTGCATATAAGGATTTAGATGAACTAGAGATTTATGTAAAAAACAAAAATGAAATAGGTTATAAACCTTATAAAACTTTTGAAGTATGCAGTCGCTCCGGTGATTTGGGCCCCAAAAACAAACAAGGGGACGGACAAGTACCTGAAGGAATTTACTATATTGACAGATTTAACCCAAGCAGTAATTTCTTTCTTTCATTGGGATTAAATTATCCCAATAAATCTGATTTAAAAAGATGCAAAACTAAATTTCCAGGAGGCGATATTTTTATACATGGCTCATGTGTAAGTATAGGGTGTTTACCAATGACAGATGAACAAATCAAAGAAATTTATATGTTGTCAGTATTGGCTAAAAGTAATGGGCAGGAAGCAATTCCAGTTTATATTTTTCCATTTAAAATGAATGAAGAAAATATGAATACATATAAGAAAAAATTCGATGTTAATTCACAAGTCATTGAGTTCTGGGAAAATTTAAAAACTGCCTATAACCTATTTAACAAGAATAAAAGAGAAATTAAATACCAGGTACAAAAAGATGGGAAATATCAATTTTACAATTAACTTGAATAAAATATAAAGATTTATTTTGGTCGATATTGAAACTATTAGAAAGCATGCAATGATGTTACCCAATGTAACAGAAGAGCCTCATTTTGAAAAAACTTCATTCAGGATAAACAAGAAAATTTTTGCAACTTATGATGTGAAGAAAAATCGAGTTTGTTTAAAACTGGATGAAATAAATCAAAGTGTATTTTGCGCCTTCGATAAGCGCATTATTTATCCTGTTGATAATAAATGGGGCAAACAAGGATGGACACTTTTTGAGATATCAGAAATAAAAAAAGAAATGATGATTGATGCTTTGAATTGCGCCTATTCAGAGCTTCTAAAGCCAAAATCTAAAAAATAGAATCTCTCTTTTGAGAGATTCTATTTAGTTGCCAATGAAAAAGACAGAAACAAGTCAAATTATCAGCAGGCCCTATTTATATATTTTAATTTGTTTAACACCTCTTTCATTAGAAATCTCAAAAATATAAATCCCACTTACATATGAACTCATATCATATTCAATCTGATTCTCTGATGTTTTGAACTTATTCAATAACTTTCCACTAATATCAGATACTAGAACCTGTTTATCTCCTTCTGGCATTTGAATATTCAGAACATTTGTAACAGGATTAGGATAGTATCCAATCTCTAGGTCATCTAAATTAGTATTTAAACCAGTTGCAAATGGTTTACAACTTCCAATTTTGTATGAGTTTTTATTGGTAGATGTATTTTTTTCTCCAGCCCCAGGAAATGAATAAGTATAATAAAAATATACAATAGCACCTTTTGCTGCATTTAATCTGTATGGCGTATTTGGAGTAACATTATAACCCGGTAAACTTCCTGCATTTAGTCCGTAGTACAATATACAGGTTGGACTTCCCACACCTGATTTTGAAGGAATAAAAGTTAAAGTAGGATTACTTTCATCTTGAGAAAACACATATTCGAAATCGCTATTAAATGCCTTACCACGACATGAAGGAGTTGAGTCAACATATATTGTTAATGGTTTAGATGTATTATTTCCACCATTATTATCAGTAGCAATTGCAGTAAAAGTATAAGTACCTGGAGTGCCATACCAATTAAAATCATAAGGATATGTGCTTGTAGTTCCTATAAGTTTTTGTCCTTCATATAATTTTACTTCACTAATTGTGCCATTCAAATCAGAAGCAAAAACTGAAATTGGAATCGTTTCATTTGAAATAAACCTACTGGATTCAGAAGGTGAGTTAATAGAAACTTTAGGAGCTATATTATTCGAAATTGAAGATATAATATATACTTCGTCTTTGTCTGAATAAGAACCATTTGAAACATTTAGTTCAAACAAATAAACTCCTTCTTGTAACCCCGTAATTGTTGGACTTGAAGTAGAAGTAGAACTAAAACTAACTACACTTGGACCATAAACCTGCTTCCATAAATAACTTAATGAACCAGCCCCTGAATTAGAACTTTTACTTCCATCCAAAACAATTGTGCTTGATGGTAATTGAACCAATTTGTTCTCTCCTGCATCAGCTATTGGTTGTGAATATGAAAGTGGTGAAACATAAGTAAATGTAAGTTTTCCTAGGTTTAATTCACCATTTGAGAAAAATAATCTAAGAACTTGTTTGCCACTTTTAAGAGGAATATTTTCAATGGTTTTAGATGTAAAGGTCGTCCAATTTCCAGAACTGGAAACGGTAATGGCTGGACCCACTTGTTGTCCATCTGATTCTAAAACAAAAGGACCTCCTCCTGCACTATTACCGCATGCGTAACGAAATTGTAATTTATAAATACCGGCTTGTTTAACATCTACAGAATAGTTTAGCCATTCACCAGAACTTATCCAACCCAATACTTTACCTTCAACAGCATCTGAACTTGCATCAACATATTCTGTTGTTCTATAATCACCTTCATTTTTAGAAGTAACATCATTGTAAGTAATACCTTGTCCCAAACCACCTTCAAATACATCGAAATTTCCTGGCATGATTGTTCCCGGTATTTCAGCAGGTACTCCTGAAAATGGAAGCTTCTCTCCTACTCTAATTTCAATCAAGTTACTAATTGCAAAGTTCACACCACTATAAATTCTGGCATAAAAATTCTTTTTTCCAACCTGCAAATTAGATACTTTAATAGTATATGGCGCCTGAGTATCCTCTCCTATTAATGAATCACCATTTATAAATTGAACTTTACTTGCAGTACCACTTGTTATGTTTAAATTTAAATCAACACTTCCACCTGGATAAGCTTCAGAAAAACCTGAACTTAAATTACCTGCTACATTTGCATCCTTATTGGTTACCATACTTTTTGCAGGAACATTTAAAGTGAAGTTATCTGAAAATGTAACCGTTATGGGTGTATTTTTATAATTATGAGCAACGTAAGTTTTCACACCATTTTTTATGAAAACTGCAGCCAATGGATGATTAGATGTGATAGAATTACTAACATTTCCAAGCACATTCATGGCATGTAACCAATGGTAAGTTTGTGCATCAGATACTCCGAATTTCAAATTACGAGAAGGAAATGAATTGTATAAATTAATTGCTTTTTGAGGATTAACAAAAGCCAAATATTCCCAATAAATATCATGCCATAAATTATCATTCACCTGATTCGACAAAATGCCTGTATTCTTTTCAATTTCGGCCCAAAGTGTTTTTACATAATTCGTATCCTGACCTAAATAAAGAGAACCTCCATGTATTGGATACATTTCAATTCCGTATGAAGCTGCTATATCAGCTGTCCAGAAAGTACCATTGTCATAACTATTGCCCCATACTCTAGAAACCAAACTGTATTGTTGAGAAGGACCAAAATTTCTATCTTTCATATCAAACCAATATTCTTCAATAGCAGTTTGTTCTGTAGTATACAAATAGATTCCTAAGTCTCTGATTGCTTTATTATCTGTTACTTCTCCCCAATGTATTAATGATGAATTAAACTGCATACTTTCTGAAGTAGATTCCTGATCATTACCTTGTGGAAATGTAGCAAATCCATTTGCCCAACAGTGACCAGCATAAGAACTAAAATTTCTTAGGTATGGAAAATCACTGGAATTTCTGTTATCGTTAGCAGCATCTTTAACCAATAAATTTACCATTGCACCCCACTTATCCTTCCAACCTGGTTCGAATTGTTCAAGGAAAGAAGCCGCATGTATAAAATATCCCCAATGAAAATGATGATCATTGATATTTCCATCTTGACCATGTCCGGCAGGATAACCAATTAAAGTAGACCAATTCTGATTGTAATAAAATAGAAATGCAACTTCACCAGGTTTTACTGTTAACCAATTTTCTAACCTATCTTTTATGGTTTTTAAAATGATACTTAATGAAGCTGTATCCTTTCCTAATTCTGCAATTCTAGCAGTTTGAATTAATCTGTTCATTACTTGTCCTTCATTATAAGAATCTGTCCAAGTAGCCAAACCATCATTTTTTATTGCATCTACTTTTTCTTTAAGTTTCATTGGACTAAAACCAGTACTCAAATTATCGACATAAGGTAATGTAGGAAGTATGCCATAAAATCTATTTTCTACACTAAATCTATTGGTTGCTGTAGTTTTAATTTGACCTCTAACGCCGGCATAGGAGTATCCATTTAAAGCAGGAGTTCCAGGCGCAAGATGTGCCCATTGATGAGGTAATAAACCAATTAACATCGTTGTATCTGAACCTTCTTTCACTTCAGTTTCTACAATAAAATCAGTTCGAACAATTGAAGTTGATTCATTATAATTCCAATTTGCAATTGTATTTTTAGGAAATACATAAGCAAATTTTTTGTATTCATTTGCCACTGTATTAACATTACTTGCAGTTAAAGGAATAAAACCTAAAGACCAATAATTTTTGCCATTTAAATTTGAAGTATAGTTATTTCCTGATTTTGTCCAAACACTACCACTCGGACCATATACCACGAAATCGGCATTGTTTCTTGCATTTATAATAATCAATTTTTCACTATCAATTGTTACATTTCCTTCATTAACTGTAATTAAAGCAATATCAGAACTATCTTTTGTGAAATATAAAAAAGGCATACCAATTCCTGAAGTTGCAGTAAAATCATGGCCAACATCTTTCCAATTTAAACTAACTGTCCAATCAGAAAAATCTGAAACCCTAGCTGCACTAGCATTTAAATCAGAAACGCCAACAACAACTGGTAAAATATTATCTATCACACCCCAAGGTATATAACTTACAACCAAACCATTATTAATAGTTTTAAGAGTGAAAGGATAATTAAATAAATTATCAGAATGATTATTCTTAACCTTATTCGACCACCAATCATTTGTAGGCACTGGTTTATTAGCAGCATTTCCAACAGTAAGTGGTGTGCCAGAAGGAAAAGAATTCCTACCTGCAACATCAGTTCCAGGAAAAGTGCGGGTATAACTACCGGAACCAACATTAACTACTTGTGCGAATGATGATATAAAACAAATTAAACTAGTGAGAATTAAAAGAGAGATTTTTTGTAAAGAATACTTCATAGAGGATATATAAAGTCCCTAATGTAATTATTATAACTGCACTAACCAATTATTTACAATTCAAAACACTTACAAAATCCTTTTAAAGAAAATTAATCATGATTTAAAAGTATTAAGAATCCTTATTCATCAAGCAAAAAAGTGAAATGTAATTTTTCTAATTGAAATGTAAAATAAATGAAATCAATAGTTCAAAAATGAAAATCACTAAATAGATAAAATTTTTCATGTCGGTATTATATCTAATTAGCATCAAAAATGAAACCTTATCAAGTTTAATATTAAATTATTACTTTGCAATATAATTCAGTTTAGCATTCTGAATTAATAATTTGACAACAAAACACTTACAAAATTCAATTAATTAGAAAATATGATCATTGAACCAAAAATGAGAGGATTTATATGTTTAACTTCACATCCTGAAGGTTGTGAAAAAAACGTATTGAATCAAATTGAGTATATCAAATCAAAAGGACATATAAATGGTCCAAAAAATGTATTAGTAATAGGAGCATCAACAGGTTTTGGTTTAGCATCAAGAATAACCAGTGCATTTGGTTCAAATGCATCTACTATTGGTGTATTTTTCGAAAAAGCACCTTCTGAGGGTAAAACAGCATCTCCTGGTTGGTATAATAGTATAGCATTCCATAAAGCAGCTGAAGAAGCCGGTATTTATGCTAAAAGTATCAATGGTGATGCTTTCTCAAATGATGTAAAACAAAGAACAATTGAAATGATTAAATCTGATTTGGGCAAAATTGATTTAGTTATTTATAGCTTGGCATCACCTGTAAGAATGCACCCAGTAACTGGAGTTTTACATCGTTCAGCATTAAAACCAATTGCAAGTTCTTTTACAAATAAAACTGTAGATTTTCATACCGGAGTAGTTTCTAATATTACCATTGAACCATGTGCAGAAGAAGATATTCAAAATACAATAGCTGTAATGGGTGGAGAAGATTGGGACATGTGGATAGATGCACTATTAAAAGCTGATTTACTAAGTGAAAATGCGCAAACCATTGCCTATTCATATATTGGTCCAATGGTAACTGAAGCTGTTTATAGAAAAGGAACAATTGGAAGAGCTAAAGATCATTTAGAAGGGACAGCATTTCAAATTACTGAAAAATTAAAATCAATTAATGGACATGCTTATGTTTCTGTAAATAAAGCATTAGTTACTCAAGCAAGCTCTGCTATTCCAGTTATTCCATTGTACATTTCTCTATTATATAAAGTAATGAAAGAAATGAATATTCATGAAGGTTGTATAGAACAAATACAAAGGCTTTTTGCAGAAAGAGTTTATACTGGAGCCGCAATTCCTTTAGATGAAAAAGGCAGAATTCGCGTTGATGATTGGGAAATGAGAGAAGATGTGCAAGCTAAAGTTTCAAAATTGTGGGAAGAAGCAACTACAGAAACTTTCCCTCAAATTGGCGATTTAACTGGCTATAAAACTGATTTCTTAAATTTATTTGGATTTGGTTTTGAAGGAATTGATTATAACAAAGATGTAAATGAAAATTTACATATAGATACAATTCAATAAACTGTTTTAAATAATTTAAAAAGGGAATAATGAAAATTGTTCCTTTTTTTTATGCAATAAGTTTTAAAAAAGGATTTATTTAACCCAGGATATAGATTGAAATTTTATAATGATTAGAAGACGTGCCAATAAATTAAACGCTACTCTCATTCACAATATTTAAAATACCTGAGTTTAATTCTAATTTCCAATAAGTTTTGAAAGACTAATGATTCTTATGTGTTTAGTTTTATTCCTTCATAGCTTTTAACAATTAAGGAATTCCATAATAAGGTATCATATTATTTGAATTAGAAAAAGTACTTAAGAATTACTTTACTAAATATCAACCACTTACACCAATTTTCAAACAAATAGTTTTGCAGATTTTAAGGCTATTTAAATTGCAATTAATTCATAAATCAAAGAGGAATTAATGCCAAGCCTATTAAAAACAAAAACCCGGAAGCATATCTTACGACAGCGGCAACCGGGAATACATCACAAATGTAAGCAAATTAAATAAACAAACAAGTAAATAATAAAAAATATAAGCCATGCAATTAAAAATTGAAGAATTTGAAAAACTAATTTCTAAACCAAGGTTCGAAAGATACCTATTAGCATGTCAAAATAATCCAGAAAAAGCAGTTGAACTTTACAAGCAAAATATTCAAAAATCAATGAAAATGTATGAATTGCTTTCAATTTTTGAAATCATTTTAAGAAATAAAATTGATGAACACTATCAAAATAAATATCTCAAGGAAATAGGTAGTGAAAACTGGCTAAAATTTGCAGCAAGTGATAATGGTTTTTATGATCACTTTCAAACTTTAAAAACGAAGGAAAGTATTACTAATGGAATAATAAGTTTGGGAAAAAACTATTCTCACAACAAACTAATTGCAGAATTAAATTTTGGATTCTGGCGCTTTCAATTTGCACCAAAAGAATTCAGAGCAGCAGGAAGTAGTTTGCATCATATATTTGTTAAAAGACCAAAAGGAACAAATCATACAGTAATTTATAACAAACTAAGATTAATTAATAATATTAGAAATAGAATAGCCCATTATGAACCTATTTGTTTTGATTCTGGTGGTAATAATGTTTCAGACTTCTATATACAATCACACCAAAATGAAATTTTTAACTTACTCGATTGGATGGGAATTCCCTATTTAAATCTATTGAAGACTATTGGAATAAATAAGACATCTATTTTAAAATAGAGTCTATAGAAAAATAAAAAAGGACTTTTTTCGAAAACAAATTCATTTAAAATTAATGGGTTTTCAAATTTTTAAACGAATTGAAAATCTATTTCTAGATAAATTTATATCTACACAAATGACCCTCTCTTTTGTTTCTTTAATTTAGTAACTGAATAAACGAAAATTTAAATAAATTAGCAGATAATACTGATTTGAAAATTATGGATGAATGAGATCCAAGTTTTATTCAGTTATTTCAACATATATGACGGCTTTTATTAAAATTTTAGTGTTAAATTGTTTATGATTAAAAATCCAGCAATTGATGAATTTATTGAAAAACAAGATAAATGGAAAGATGAACTCAGCTTATTGAGAGAAATTATTCTTGAATGCGGATTAACTGAAGAGTTCAAATGGCGAGGCCCTTGTTACTCTTATCAAAAATCTAATTTACTTATTATTGGTGGATTTAAAGATGATTGTGTATTAAGTTATTTCAAAGGTGTTTTATTAAAAGATGAAGCTAAACTATTAGTTAAACCGGGTGAAAATAGTCAGTCGGGAAGATTCCTAAAATTTAAATCGGTTAATGAAATCCTAAAATTAAAAGACCTTATTAAAG
>JAIYDG010000681.1 GCA_027487625.1 Bacteroidota bacterium | reverse complement strand
TTTCATTTCTACTCTTCCAAAGACAAGTTAGAAGTAGTAAAAGCAACAAAGGACATTGGGATCATAAAAGTAGAAGATGGCAAATGTTTCCAGAATTTTCAAGAAAAACGTGCAATTAAAGGACGACAAATAATAACCTAATGACAAAAAGCACTGGCTATAACAGCACATTTGCAATAGGCGTGCAATTCGTCTCCGTTTGACGGAATTTTCGTGGTTGGAATATTCGTTTCCCTAAGTTACATTTGAGTTCAAACGCACGCCCATCGCAAATGTGCAATACGTTATAGCCAATGGTAGGACGACACGACTATGTAAATAAACGACAAACTATGAACAGACTAAAGCAAATTTTCACAATCACGTTAATGTTTACTTCAATTATTACTTTTGGACAATCAAATAATACTGAATTAAACGAACGACCTTACATTGAAGTTACAGGAACAGTTGAGACCGAAATTATTCCAGACGAAATTTACATCGGAATTACTATTCGTGAAAAGTATGTAAACAAGGTAAAATTGACAATTGAAGAACAAGAAGAGAAACTTAAAAGCATTGTCAAGACGCTTGCAATTGACATGAAAAACCTTAGTTTAATAGACGCAAACGCGAACAATGTAAAAGTTCGGTGGCAGAAAAAAGACCTATTGACCAAAAAGGAATATATTTTAAAAGTTACTAATGCAAAGACTGTTGGCCAATTATTCCTTGAACTTGAAAAACTAGAAATTACTGAGGCATTTATTTCTAAAGTAAACCACTCTAAAATGGACAGTTTAAAGAAAGAAGTAAAAATTCAATCAATCAAAGTAGCAAAGGACAAAGCCGACTATTTGTTGACCGCAATTGGCGAACAGACCGGGAAACCTTTGGTAATAAAAGAGATCGAATACTCATTCAACCCATTTCGAGCAAACGTAGTAAATGTTAATGAAAGACGAAACGAAAGTTTTGGTTATTTCAATGAAGAAGTTAGTTCAAGGGACAAAGAAGAAGATGAAATACAAATACAAAAAATTAAGATTCGGTCAAGTATTTACGTCAAATTCTCTATTAAATGACAAAGGACAGATTTAACGTCGAAAATTAAACCACTGGCTATAACAGCACATTTGCAATAGGCGTGCAATTCGTCTCCGTTTGACGGGATTTTAGTGGTTGATAAATTCGTTTTCCTAAGCTACATTTGAGTCAAAACGCACGCCCATCGCAAATGTGCAAAACGTTATGCGGCAGCTTAAATGACGACACAACAGACAACTTACAAGACAAGAAAATGGGATCCGGCATATATTTACTTTTCATTATTATTCTGCTTCCACTAACAGCTCTGTTGACAGGACTCTCTTTAATTGCATGGCTGTTGACAAAGCAAAAAGTATATGGTAGAATAATCGGAATAATGTGGGGCGGAATATTCGGACTAATAATGCTTTTGGTAGTTATCAATTGGCTGACAAGTAAAACAGAATTAGAGCAAAAAGACTATTATGGACAATACATTGTTAATCGAGACTATTTCCAAGGCATTCAGTCGGACTGGCAATACGACCATTTTAGATTTGAAATAAAGAAAAATGATTCAATATATTTTCACGTGACAGAGAAAGAGAAAATATTAAAAACATACTCTGGGACAATAAAAACAACCGACATAAGTGAACACAATTCGGCAAGACTTATTATTAATATGGGACAACCTTCTCACCACATATTGACAAGTAACCCGACTACTCATCGAAGTGCTTGGAGTTTTAATTTAGTATTTTATTCTCCAAAATTTAACAATGTTTATTTCAAAAAAGGACAATGGAAACCACTCGACAAATAGCCGAAAGAAAAGAAAGCCGACCGCATAACAGCACATTTGCAATAGGCGTGCAATTCGTCTCTGTTTGACGGGATTTTAGTGGTTGATTAATTCGTTTCCCTAAGTTACATTTGAGTCAAAACGCACGCCCATCGCAAATGTGCAAAACGTTAGCAGTAATACCACATTGACGCGCGAAAATTTACTTAGACACATTTGTAGTATATACTAATTATATATACCTTTGTGACATTATGAAAACACTATCTCTAAAATTAGATGACGACATTTTTGAAGAAGCTGAAGAAATTACTTCTAAATTAAATTTAGCAAGAAACAGATACATAAACGAGGCTGTTAGTATTTACAATCGAGTTAACAAGAAGAGACTATTAAAAAAGCAACTTGAAAAAGAGTCTGTTCTGACAAGTAAAGACTCAATGGAAGTTTTACATGAATTTGAAAAGTTCTTGGATGAAAATTAAACAATTTGACATTTGGCTTGCTGACCTTAATCCAAGCAGAGGTACTGAACCAGGTAAGACTCGACCTGTGGTTATTGTGCAGACAGATTTATTAAATGGGACTCATTTATCGACTCTAATTTGCCCCATTACAACTAATGTTCAGACAGAAATTGACCTATTAAGAGTTCATTTAAAAAAGAATCAACTTGACAAATTGAGCGATGTACTTGTTGACCAAATACGCGCTATTGACAACAAAAGACTTATCACAAGACTTGGACAGCTAACAAAAGAACAACAAGCCAAACTCAAAGACAACCTCAGAATCGTTCTTGACATATAGACTTTTGATTTGGTACTACTGCTAACAGCACATTTGCAATAGGCGTGCAATTCGTCTCCGTTTGACGGGATTTTAGTGGTTGGTAAACTCGTTTACCTAAGCTACATTTGAGTTCAAACGCACGCCCATCGCAAATGTGCAAAACGTTATAGGTAATTGTATGACGACAAAAATGAAAATATCTTTTGACCTAGACGACTTGCTAATACCGGGAATCAAACAGTTTGACACCGAAAGACAAGGTTTCTTACAAAAAATATTCAATACAGAAAAATTAAGGCTTGGGACAATTGAGCTTTTTAAAGATTTAAAATCACAAGGACACCAAATCTGCATCTACACGACATCCTTTCGGACTCCTTTTAAAATATGGTTGACTTTCTTTCTTTACCGACTTAATTTGGACGGAATAGTAAATAAAACCTTGCATGACAAAAAAATAATGAATATTGGTTTATCATGTTCAAAATATCCTCCAATGTTTGACATCGACATTCATATTGACGATTCAGAAGGAGTAAAAATAGAAGCTCAACGACACAATTTTAGAGCAATAATCATCACTGAAAACGACAAAAATTGGACAGAAACAGTATTGACAGGAATAAACAACTACCTATAACAGCACATTTGCAATAGGCGTGCAATTCGTTTCTGTTTGACGGGATTTTAGTGGTTGGTAAATTCGTTTCCCTAAGCTACATTTGAGTCAGAACGCACGCCCATCGCAAATGTGCAAAACGTTATAGGCTATTCTAAGACGACAAGACAATCTTTAAAATAAACAAACAGAATTCCAATAAACAATAAATGACAGACTTGAAATGAAACTAAAGTATATTATTCTCACTATTGGATTTATTGTACTTATTTGTGTTGTTTTAGTATATAAATTTTTCACACATTTTGATTACACCGATTGTGAAAAGGAAATTAAAGAACGATACAATTATGAATTTAGCTCGAACCCTGACAACTACATATCTGACTGTTTAGAAGAAACTAAAGATGGGATAAAATTTCCACTTGACGAACCAGCATATGCCATTTTGCACTATGACAAATTAAAACTAGATAAGACACTAAAAACTGAACAACTTATCAAACTTCTAACTTTACTAAATGACACATCAACATATGAGTGGGGTGAAGTTGGAACTCCATATTTTGACCGGATCGTTACATTTCATGACAAAGCTGGAAGGTGTATCGGACTTACTAAAATCAGTTACGATGGACAAACATATTCAACACCGACAATTGCAAAAATGAAATATGGTGGACTACAAGCCGACAACGTTAACAAGTTTATTGAAATACTTGAAGAAAATTAATGAATATGCCCAGACATCTTTTTAACCAGTGAAAAACTGAAAATATTCGGACGAAGAGAAGAACAGCCTATAACAGCACATTTGCAATAGGCGTGCAATTCGTCTCCGTTTGACGGGATTTTAGTGGTTGGT
>JAIYDG010000693.1 GCA_027487625.1 Bacteroidota bacterium | reverse complement strand
GTAAACCAACGCCAGTTGCTAGCAGAAATGGGACAAGTGTTTAAAGCCTGGGCAGATGTTTATTTCTCTGCAACCAGTGAGCGATTGAATAAAGAAGTGATACGCTCTGAAGCTTTTGAGGATTGCAGAAAGAAAAATAACCTAAGCTGGAGTACCCAAAAATTCACAAAAGCGCTACAGGCTTGGGTTAAATATCACGGTTATAAGCTTAATCCAAAAGATAAATGCAATAGCACAGGAAATAGAATTGTTCGACGAATTGCCGAAAGCACCCATGAAATGATTTACATAGCCGCTGACAGTACCGAAATTATAAAACAACTTTCTGATGGAGCAACAGACGATCTGCCATTCTAATCCTCCCTGGGGAGATATAGAAAATGGAATTTACATTGATAAAAAAAAGCGCCTTTGGAATTGCACTTTGGAAATTGGTCGATGGATAAAACCATATACAAAGCAATTTGATGCTCAGGTATCGATGAAATTTGAGCAAGAGGAGAAAATAGTTACAACTGGAGAGTTTAGAACTTTTACAAAAAACAAACTGCTAATAAAATTCAAATGAAAAATTTAGAGCACACAATATTTGAAAAGATAGTCTTTACCTATCAAGACCTGAATGGTTTTGAAGAAACTGAAGAATTTAATGATACCTGGTACAAATCTGCTTACCTAAACATGAGCCCAGAAAAGCGAGCTACAATTAAAGAAGTTCATTTTACCAATCCGAAAATCAACGTGGGTAATCCCTAGCGGGCGGGCTATTCGTGCTACATAGTAGCTTACTCCTATCCCTATTACACAAAACACATATGAAAGGAAAACCATTTACTGTAGAGGAAATAGAGCATGTTAAAGCCAATTATGCCAATAACAGCTCAGCTAAAATAGCCAAAGAAATTGGGAGAACTACACGCTCAATTTATAGTTTGGCCAATAAATTCAAACTAAAAAAGAGTGAAGCTTTTCTTAACTCTGAACTTAGTGGGCGCCTAAAATCAGGTTCAACAATTGGACTGGCCACTAAATTTAAAAAAGGTAATGTGCCACCCAATAAAGGCAAGAAAATGGAAGACTTTATGACTCCAGAACTAGCTGCTAAGTTTAGATCCAATATGTTTAAAAAAGGGCAAGCACCACATAATTCATACCCGGATTGGAAGGAAACAATTCATACAGACAGCGCAACAGGTAGGCAATACATAAAGATTAAAGTACCAGGAATAAAAAAACTAGTGTTTAAACACTATTTCCTTTACAATCAGAAATTTGGAAATCTACCTGAAGGGTTTATTGTAACCTTTAAAGATGGCAATTCCCTAAACTGTGTAATAGAAAATTTGGAGGCAATTAGTATGCAATCAAACATGATCAGGAATTCCATCAATAGATTTCCTGAAGAACTTAAATCAGTTATTAGACTTTTATCAAAACTCAATAAAAAAACACAACAACATGAAAAACAAGATTGAAGACTTACGTAACCACGTATTTGCGCAGCTAGAGCGTCTTGCAGATGAAGAAAAAATGAAAAACCCAATTGCCCTGGAGCGGGAAGTTAAAAAAGCAAAAGCCATTCAGGAGCTGGCTCAGGTGCTCGTAAATTCTGCCAAGGTAGAAGTGGATTTTATTAAGGCCACAGAAAACAAAGGCACAGGGTTTTTGCCTGAGGATGGTACTAAAAAGATTGGAGGGTAATATGAGGAATTTTATTGTTGTAACAGGCGGTTCTGGCCTTGGTAAAACAGCTATGGTTAGACTATTATCTGATCAATACAAAAAGGAGAATGTTACCATCCTCGAATCAAGCATAGGAGATTTTTTTTGCGGATTTGCTTTACAAAATTGCCACAAAGACACAGAAGTAATTGTTTATAAAGACTTTAATCAAATAAATGATTTTTATAAGTTTCAAAGGCTTTTACATTCAGATGTTTTCGTTAACAAACCTTTGAAAAAACAATTTCCTATTAATCCTGAATTAATCATTGTAGAGTGTGATGCTAGAATTACAATGAATCAAATTCTAGAATTAATGTTGTTTTACTCTTTTACCAGACCCTTTCAATTAATAAGTTTATGAACGAAATACCAATATTATATAGCACGCCCATGGTTATGGCTTTGCTTGAAAATAGAAAAAAAATTACACGTAGAACAAAAGGGCTTGAAAATATTAGCCCTGAGGCCACAGAAATAGTTCAAATTAAAAGCAAAACCGAAGAACTGGTCTATTGGGCTGCAAGATTTAAAATTCCAATGCAGAATTTTTATAAAGTAACTAATACAATCAAATGCCCATACGGCCAAGTTGGAGACATTCTTTGGGTGAGAGAGACGTTTGCAAAAAACGGAGATAATACATTTTCTTTTAAAACCGATTTTCCTTTTTCAAATCCTCATGGCGGTTGGAAGCCTTCCATCCACATGCCTAAAGAAGCTTGCCGTTTAAAGTTAAAGATTACCAATATTCGAGTGGAGAGGTTGCAGGATATTACTGAAGAAGATGCAATTGCTGAAGGTATAGAGAAAGTTGGCTTTATGTATCTTGACTACTACAAAAATTCAGCTTTATCAAAATTGGCAACAAAAAAGGATGCAATTCCATTATTAAAATATCCAATAAACTCCTTTAGGTCATTATGGGTAAGTATTAATGGCATACATGCTTGGGAAGACAATCCTTGGGTGTGGGTGATTAAATTTAAAAGAGTACAATCATGAAAAAAAATAAACCCATTATAAAAGCAATACTGATAGGCTTACCCCTAGCGATTAGATTAGCCTTCTTATTTATTCACGCGTTAAAACTTTACAAATAATGAATTCTCAATTAGCCAATGCGGTTTTTTCCGAGTGTGGTAAATATCGCTACTCCCTTTCTCGTGTTTGGGATGAAAATAAACCAAGAGTGTTATTTATAATGCTCAACCCCTCAACTGCTGATGCTGACAAAGACGACCCAACAATAAGACGTTGCATTGGATTTGCAAAGGATTGGGGATATGGTGGGATTTACGTTGTGAACTTGTTTGCATTAAGAGCCACAAACCCTAAAGATTTATTAAAAGCTCCGTTTGTCGTTGGAGTTGAAAATGAAAAGTGGTTTAGAAAAATGTCAGCACTGGCTCATTTAGTAGTTTGTGCTTGGGGCAATGGTTTAATAGTTAACAAATTACAAAAGCGATTAGACCATACTTGGAAGCCACTATCCTGGATAAACAAGCCTTTTCATTATTTGGAATTGTCAAATGATGGAACTCCAAAGCATCCATTGTATTTACCTAAACATTTAACCCCAAAGCCTTTTGTAGTTCCCAAATTAAAACTTTAAAAAATAAACAGCTATAAACGGCATAATACAAACATGAGTAGACAGACAACAGACGAGAGCGGGAGAACAGTCTCGTGCTCAGGAGTTATAAAAGGAATACGCGTAAGAGGGTTCATGTGCCCTGTTCACAAAAAGGGTTATCCATCACCTGGTAAGAACAAATGTAAAGGGTGCCAATACGCAGTATATACAAACAAAAATTCGCATGAACAACTTTAAACAGCCATAGACGGCACATAAAATTATGAAAAATGAAATAGATGTAACTCCAGAGTTACTAATGAAAGCTTTTCAAGATGCTAAAGAAGGCATGTTTAATGAAGGGCCAGCTTGCGCCTCTCAAATTGACATGGGATTCATTACCTTAATAAATGGTAAAAGAGCATTGGTTTCAGTTAAAATTGAAAATGAGGACCAACTTTAAACAGCCATAGACGGCACTCAAAAAATGAAAAACTTAAATAACGTAGAAATTATTAATTTGTCTATTGTAGATGGCAAGTTAGTGGCAATTGTATCTTACTACGATCCTGAAGTTAAGGATTTAAATAACGGGTATAACATAGTAGAAATACCAGTTAACATTCGTGAGCTGCAAAAAAGTGTAAGAGGTAATGTCCTAGTTGACCAATCAGTTAAAGGCCCAGAATTAAATGCTGTAAATTTACTTTGACAATGGGAAAATTAACCTCAATAAGATTGCAGCCGATGATGCTCATAGACAAACCTGAATTGGACTTGTTTTGTCCAGTACTAAACTTTGGTAGAAAGAAAACTGGGCGGTATAAATTCCCAATAGTTTTTAAAAATGAAAAGAAAGCAATCCAGTTACATGATGAGCTAAAGCCTCTTCTCGGTAAATCAATAGATGAAGTAAAGACGGCATGTAACCCGCTTTACGAAAAATATAAAATGTTTGATTATAGGGCAGCTTTGAAAAAGTAAATTATGAATAAAGCAGAAGCACTTGCAGCTCTTGACAACGGAGCTACTATTACCCACGTAAACTTTGATTTTTTAGAATGGATGAAAAAAGAAAACGGCCTATACATATTTGAAGATGGTTACAGTTGCACCCCAGAGGATTTTTGGAGGTTGAGAACATTACCTTCATACGATGATGGGTATGAAATATTTAAACATTAAAAAAATTATGGAAGCAAAATTTCTAATCAGATCAGATGAAGATTACCATGAGTTTAATTTGGAGTACTGCGGTAGATTAATTAAACGATTTAAAAGTACACACTTCAGAAAAAACGCAAAGCACCCAGCGAGGATTTACGCCAAAGCTTTTTTCCCTCCAGATTGCCCGGAACAATGGTGGATGTATTATTTGGTTTTTGAAGTAAAAGGCAAGCCTTATGAAATTACATCAATTACCAGGGAAGCTTTTGACACCTTAACAAGAGGCATTGAGCCTGATGGATATACCTCAGTAGAGTTTTATACAATTGAAAAACATGAAATAGCAACAACAAAATGAAAAATATATATGTAAAAGCATTCTTCGCCACCTTATTATGGTTTTTTATGGCTATTTACTTTGGGTTGGCTTTTTACCCGATCAATATTGAAATATTAAGCAAGTATCATAAGCCAATTTTACATATGATATTTTGTGTTATATTTGGGTATTATTCAAGAGTATGGCATGAAATTATAGCAAAAGCCTTTCCTTCAAAATAATTTAATGCTTGTAGCAGCCATTTTTGTCAGGTAGGTGCTGCTATAATCTGTAAAATAAAATTTGAGCTATGAGTATATCAATTTATAAGGTAGAATACGAATGCGATTGTGGTGTTGATTACGGAAGCTGTGGAGCAAAGTGCGCTGTTATAATTAAATCAAATAACAGTTGTGATGTTTATACACTTTATCATACAGATTCACATTCATATAAAGGGAATAATGAACCAATTACAACAAAAGGAGGATTAGATTCCTTTGGAGATAATTATTTAAAGGCACTTGGCAAGGCAATTAACATGAAGGATAGTAACGGAATTGAATTGACTGATAAAGAACGAGATGTTGTGTTTAACCGTGTGTAGGCAATGTACCATCACATAGCTTTAAGCCCTTGGAGAAATTCAAGGGCTTTTTTGTTGCTGTCATAAACCTTACTTAATACATAAGTGTAATTTAACAATACGATTGATTTCTGAAAAGTCCATTGGATCAGTTGCAATTGGAATTGTTTTTCTATCTATAAAAAAAGCTAATTTGGTTCGATGTCGACCATCCGAAAAGTATATATGTTTAAAGATATTTGACCAAACAATAGTTGGTGGGTCAATATAGAAGCCATTTTCCCAATAGTATAATATACGCGCTATCCTACTATCATTGTTCCATTCACCAGTAAAAAGTGAATCTTTATTAAAACTTCCGAATTCTGCATTTGCAATGATTTCAGAAGGGTCAACCAAAAAAAAAGTATATTGAGAATCCTCTTTTAAGTCAGGGTCAAATACTTTATTTGAATGAGTATTATATGCCCACCTAGGCTCTATGCTTTTAAGCCAATCCTCTGGCTTTTCTTTGTAATAAGCTATTAGTTTAACCAGCTCATCAAATCCTAAACTTTTATGCTTTATCTTCATCCAATCTAAAGCCTTAATTCATCGTTCTAAAAATTAAGGTGTGCCCCTAAGGGCACGCCATTTATCCACAATTCTTGGGCGCGCTTTTTCGTCGCAAAAATGCCGTTCCCTCAGTTCAATATTACTCAAAATATTTGTAACTTCGTAACAAAGCCCAAAAAACTGCTTTCAAAGGCTTTGGCCGTAGGTTACAATCTATTAATACTTTTTTGTAACAAAAATGGATTGTTACAAAAAGATTGTAACATTAATTGTTGTTACAAAATGTTACAAAAATTTGATGCTCTTTTGGATTCATGTTTAAAAATTCAATTATCTAATTTTCAGGAGTTTTACACGTTGTTACAATGTTTAAATTTTTTTGGGAGTTTCAGCAGCCTCGCGTTTGTTTCCAATTTTTTAAAAGAGTCATATTATTGATAAGTGTTATTAAGTTTTCTCCCAATTACAAAACCAATTTGTAAACTAAATGTAAGTTGTTTGTAAGTTTGAAGTATGATCGTCAAAATACCAATCCGAGCGCATTTGCTTAAGTACTTAAAAACCAAAATTGGCTCAGAAAAACTAAACCTCAAGCATTACTTCCAGGTGGAGCTTTTCGAAGATCAATCAGAAATGATTTTCATTCAAAAAAAAATTAGCCGGGCGCTCTACCCTTTCTTAACTACTCAGCACCAATGGAGACCTGAACAGCTGGGCAAAAATGTTAAGTACAATTTAATCGCTCTTAACCTCAAAGAATACCTAACAGATTCTAGGCGAATCTATATAAGCTATAAAGGAGTACTGGTTTTAAATGAAGTAATAGATGAGCTAATGGTGGGCGAGCTTCTGAATTCTTTAGATATGGCTATTTATGATAGAAAGCGGCAAGACCAGGTTATTTTGGATTTTATGGCAAAACATGCCTTTGATGAAGACGACATCAGATTTGATTCCTTGAAGAAAAGATGTTACAGAGAAAGAACCAGATTAAAGGAAAAACTTTTTTTGGAGAAAAATTTGAAAGTGTCAACTGGCGTACTCGATTTGTCCTTTGGTGAGCGTTTTATCAAAGCTTAATTTGAATCATAAACTTATCAAATGAAATTACAATCGATTTCTAAAACAATAATCACACAAATTGGCTCAATTGTCAAAATTGAATTTGTGGATGTATCAGAAATTAATAACATAGGATTGCCAAATGCATTGAAACAAATGGCTGCAAGTGCAGTTGTACTTAATGCTGGAAAAAATTGGAAAACCCTAGAACACCTTAGTAATTGCTCACTAGTTGATGAATCAGAAAATACCATCCATGGTGATTTATATGAAATTAATATTAGTGGCTCTACCATGGTTGAACCAACTGAACGCGCAAAGCTCAATAGACTATTGAGCGGAAGACTTGTTTTAAAAATTACGGATGGAAATGGATTTGTGTTCTTAGTAGGCAATAAAACAGAATACTGTAAATTCAACCTTAAAAACGATACTGGAGAAAACAGGTCAGTTGCTCAATTAAATAAATTCACAGCTCTTGCACAATTAACTGAAGGGATTATTCAGTTAATATAAGTCCTTTCTACGCGGCACCTATCTTTAAACCT
>JAIYDG010000638.1 GCA_027487625.1 Bacteroidota bacterium | reverse complement strand
CATAGGAACCATCCTGGGCTACTCCCACGAATGGGTTGGAGGTGCTGATCAATCTACCTCGGTTGTCGTAAGTATAGTTTACGGCTACGTCAAAAGTAGTTAAGCCTTGCCCATCAGCCCCTTTGTTGGGCTGGTGTTTTATTTTTACATCCTGCATCAAGCGCCCCAGGCCATCGAAGTATTGCACCATGCCCTTTTGGGTGAGGTTGCTATTGCTTACTGCGGTAAAATTGGTGATGCTTTTGACAAAGTTGCGTGGGTTTTGGGCATTTTTAAAGCCGTAAGTATAGGTCGTAGTGACCTTTGGAACGCTGTTCTCAAATCTGCTCTTTACTTCCTTGAGGCGCATCAACTTATCATAGTTGAACTGGGTGAGTTGCCCGTCTACTGAAGTGGAGCTGGACAACAAACGCGTTCCAGTGAAATAAGTATAGGTCTGCGTATGCTGTAGATAAGTTTTTTGGGTAAGCAGACCATTTTGCCACTCGTAGGTTTCAGGCGACCAGCTAGTTTGGGTGAATTGTTTGGGGTAACCTTTACCCGTGCCTGAATCGGGGTGGTAACTATTGACGGTTCCACGCAGTACCCAGCCATCGGAGCCGCTGATGGAAACAGTGTTGCCAGCATTCCAGGTCATTTCATAGTTCCAGAACTTGTAGGGGTAGGGATGGATATTGGCCCCTGTAGATGCAACATTGTTCCCTAAATTGTTGAAAAATCCATATTCTGTGCGTGTACCTTTGACTTGCACTCCCGCGATTGATTCCGTTTCTTCCAATGGAATGGTAATCATGTTGCGGTTCTTCAGCTCAGCGTAGGCAGGTGAAGCGCCGGAACGATTGCTCATTTCGTGGGCATAATAATAGTTGGTGACGGAGGTTTTGCCGTCACTGTTGGTGAAGGTAGCAGCAGTGGGTGCGAGATGTTTGGCCGCAGCATTGGCATAAGTATAACTTGTGCTTGTACTAACTCCGTCCTTATATACGGTTTCAGTTGCTATCCGATAAGGTGCAGTACGTGGCATGTACTGCGTATTACCAACCATAAATTGATTGGTACAGAGTTTGGTTTTAGCTATTTTGAATGCAATAGAAGCGGTGTTTGTATAAGCGTCATTGTTTGTAGCTAGGGTTGTTTGTTCGAGTAGTTGGCTGGATGCATTAGTTATGATGGTACTATTCAGTTCCCCTCTGGACACAGTAGCTAAACCCGGAGGAGTGGGGTATTGTGTTGGGGTAATGCTTGCAGGTTCTTCCGTCAAATAAGTATAAATGCGTTGCCCATTGCCATTAAAATTTTCAATTACTCTCTGGTAACCAATGTGATATCCATCATAGGCTCCCATTGGGACAATCGCCATTTCCTGGAAATAGAAAACAGTGCGGTTAGATGGGCCTACCACTCCACTTAAGGCTAAACCATAAACGGGCTTGTAAAATAGTTTTCCACTGGTTTGTGGAGCCCCATCACTCAGATATTGATAGGTTTTAATGATGTCGTTGGCCGTATTCACCCCATCACTGCTGCGAATTTCTTTTATGCGTAGTCCTCCAACTTTAGTGGTGACATATTGGTTGCTAGGACTCGATTTAAAAATCGAAAAAACCCCCTTACCTCCAGATGCGCACAAAACGAACTTGTAGGCGATTCCGGTCTGAAACCCATTGTACAACGTGGTGAGTTTTTCGGCTATTTTTCCAAATGACGCTCCTGGTGCCAAATTGAAATTATACACCGTCAGTAACTGGTTATTGCCGTTGTAGCGAACCTCTATGGACACCGACACTGGCCCAGAATAGCAATATTGAGGGCTAATGCAATTGGTGTTGGTCATTTCTAAACTAAAGCTATCAGCATTAATATCTACAGTAGTAGCAAAAGTAGCAGTAGCTGTAGGTTGTGAAGGGCTACAACATATGCCATTGGCCTGGGAACAATTGGTTAGATTATCCACAACATATTGCCTTACATAGGTAGTGACCAACTCCCGGTAATCATTTGCTTCATAAACAAAATTCGTATTGCCACCAGTTGGGTAGGTTATTTTTTTAAGCACCCCTTTTTGCATGCTGGCTTCATCGGTATTTCGGTTAGCACTTCCATATGTTTCTACTCCAAAAGGAGGAAAATTTAGGGTTGTTGAAGGCACACTTACGGCAAGGTTGTTATTGGTGTTTACTCCATTATGATAACCCCAATGGTCAGTAGCTTTGCTAAGCAAATTGGGCAAAAACTGTTTATTCTGGCCATTCACAACAACAGTAGTTCCTTCGTATTCAAATACGTATGGTTCTTTTTGATCAGCTCCATCGCAAGATTGTTCTTTAATTTGGGTAAGTTTCAAGCGTTGACAATGGGGATCACTTGCTGTACTTGTACATTGATTGGATGAATTGTCTACAAAATAATCGTAACTAAAGTCCCATTTTATGCAATAATTGGGCGTACCGCTTCCTGTCACTAAGTTGATCTGATCCAAACGCTTGGGGATAAATGTGTTATATGCTTCTAAATCTGTACGAGTCGTTGTAGCTACAAAGTTTAAGGTTTCAGTACTACTTGAGATAGAACTCAATTTAACTCCATTAATGTGATTTTGGTAATAATAAGTTTGGGCAATTTGGAATGGAGAGGGCTTCGTAACCCCTGGCTGGTTACAGACAAAGCCAGGGTCGTTTGCGGTATTTTTGTAATATGCCGTAGTTGCAGGGCTGCGAAAAGTATATTTGTCGGCAGTATAATTTAGTGTAATTGCATATTTCAAATCAGGTGATTCGATTCGCCTGAGATACCATCCAGATATATACAGTTGTCCTCCTGCTAGCGTTGGATCTGTAAATTCTAAAGCCGTATTTTGCCCAAAGTGATAGATTGTACCATCAGGAGTAGTTATTTTGAAAAACTCCAGGCTTACTGCATCATGCTCAATCTTCAAGTCTTGTTTTGGTACAATTTGCCAGGTATTTTCATCGGCATCCCGTGAAAATTTGCCAGAATAGCCCATAAAATTAAAACTAAAAATATCTGGCTCTGAATCTTTTGCATCATTGTAAGCTTCTGTTACATCACTTCCACTGTATTCTAAACCAGCACCCATGCTAAGGTATCCTTTAGGGACGTCTTCATCCCGAAGGTGTAGAACCGTTCGCGAGATCATCCCCCCTGCACTGAGGCTCCAGCCTGCCCCCACCCAGGAAGCTGCTTCCGCAGTTTTTACTCCAGATGCATGATAATTCACACTGATGGGCAAACTCAATGGCCCTTCCCGAAGGGTATGAATAGGGATCGAAATATTGGGCACTCCCGTAAAATAACTCACTGGGATTTCTCCGTATTTACCTAATGAAACCGCGCTTGGGGAAGGCATGTCCTGCAAATACTTATTGACGGGTTGAGCAAGCAATAAGGTTGGAAGCCCACACAATAAGATAAGGATATGGAGAATGAAGCTTGACTTGGTCTTCATGATTCGATGCTTTTAAACTGAAAATGTTTGGGAGAAATAAATGCTAATTGTGAATGATCTCAATCTGTCTAGCCAACTGATGGGACTTGGTCTTGATCTGAAAAACATACATCCCAGAGGGCCAAGTACTGCTGTTTATGGTAAATTCTTGCGTTCCGTTTATGGCGTATTTCCCTTTAAACAAGGATCTACCCAACAGATTGAATGCCTCTACCTCTGCATCTTGAGCTACCTCACTGTGAATCAATACCCGGATTTCCTGGTTGGCAGGATTGGGATACAGTTTCACCTCAAAAGGGGGCAAACTGGCATCTGGCTTATTTTCGGTGAGTGTAGATAGTTCTTCTGAAAGCACCCCGTTTTTATCACATTTTACCTCCGTTTGGCTTAGTGCATAGCGTGGGCCACCCTCGGCCAAGGTCGCCTGTATGCGTAGTTTTTG
>JAIYDG010000318.1 GCA_027487625.1 Bacteroidota bacterium | reverse complement strand
AAAATTATTAAATACTTTATTCTGAAAACTTTGTAAAATATGTTGATTACTATTTTCCTATTATTATTTTTGTAATTCTAATTCATGAATGTTCTCGTTGTCAATTAAATATTACTATACTCGTGTCTATTTAATGTTAAGCAATGATGACAACCCCTAAACAAAAGAAAGCATTGTTTAAGGGAAACTGAGTTCAACTCTGAATGCTAAGGTATTTGACCACCTCTTTCGTAAGCAATCAATCCTTCGCAATCGCATAATGCACAATCACATACCTTAAAGATTTTCACTAGTAATGTAAGAGGCATTATTAAACATTGGAACGCTATTAAACAACTTAACCTTAATAACTATGATATACTACTTTTCAATGAAATTTGGCAGGTTAGAGACTTTGAAAAATTGAAAATAGATGGCTTTAATATAGCTAATAGTTATCAAAGAACCACTAACAAAGGCGGCGGAGTTATTATCTTTACTAGAGAAACGCTAAAATTCAGTAAAATTGAGTCACCTATGGTTAATGGAATAATGGAGTCCACCTCCATAGCATTAGATAATCTAATAATTTCTTCAGTATATAGACCACCGTCCGGAAACAAAAGACAATTTGTCGACAAGTTAATTGAATGGACTGAAACGCTAGGTGGTAAAAAAATCTACATAGCTGGAGATTTTAACTTGAATTATAACAGTAGAGACATAGAATACTTCAATATCATAGAAGAGAGTACGGAACTTAAACCTAGCATTACAGAAACTACTCGAGTAATCTCTGATAGCTGCATAGATAACATCTTAACCAACTGTAATGGTCTGCACCGTGTTAGTAGCGCTAGTATTGCTGATCATCAAGGCCTAATTAGTAGTATTGAGGCTTCAGTTACCAAAAGACAGAGAAAACAGTTCGCATATCGAGATATGAGAGATGAGAATTGGATAAAATTTGGAGCAGAAATTGATAACATAGTAGTTATGGGAAATGATATTGACGAGAAATGGAATAGATTAATTGCGGACATTAAAAAAGCAGTTGAAATCTCATTTCCGCTGAAGCATTCAACCACAAGATATACCTTCACAATGTCAAGTGGCCTACTTAGATCCAAGCACAAAAAGAATAGGCTACTGAAGCAATATAAAACCGGAAGAATTGCAAAAGAAGTGTACGTTAGATATAATAGAGTCTACAGACAACTTGTATATAAAGAACAAGAGAAATCATTTCACAAAAAAATTACAGATTGTGGCGCAGATAGTAAAAAAAAATGGAGAACACTTAAAGATGAGTTAAAAATATCCGCTAACAAGGAAGAAATTGAAAAAATCACAGTCAATAACACCCAAATAGAAGACAAGTCAGATATAGCTAAGGCCTTCAAAACCCACTTTGAAACCTGTGCCTCCTCCCTGGCGAGCAATGTACCTGATTACGGTGAATGTGAAATTCTTATTGAACAAAAGCCAGAATGGAGTTTTCATACAGTTAGTAGAAAAGAGTTATTGGAACTAATTGAATCTATAGTACCTAAATCCAGTTGTGGTTACGACCTACTTACCAATAGAATGCTTAAAAAAGAAAAAGAGAGATTCTGTAACCTGACCCTAAATCTCATCAATGAGACAATTACAAACAACAAATTTCCAAACGCACTTAAAATAGCTAAAGTTATACCTATCTTCAAGAAAGGTGACAAACATAATCTAAATAATTACAGACCTATCTCACTGCTACCAGTACTTAGCAAGTTAGTAGAGAAAGTAATCAACAAACAAATAACAAAAAAATTGAACGACTATCATATAATAGATGATAACCAATATGGTTTTAGAACAGAACATAGTACAGAAGACGCGGTGGTTAAATTTGTAGACCATATTGAAAAACTGATACCCGGAAACAAATATGTGGTTTCAATCCACATAGATGTGTCAAAGGCGTTCGATAGTTGTAATCATGGTATTATGAAAAAGAAGCTAAAACGAATTGGAATGAGCAACACAGCACTGGACCTAATGATGAGTTACATGGGAGATAGAGTACAAGAGATCTGGATTGAGTCGGAGTGTGGTGGTAGATTCATAATTAACATAGGGGTAGGACAAGGCACTGTACTTGGACCGACCCTGTTCAAAATTTATATAATGGATATGTATCTAGCAACCAAACTATTCAGTCTTAGATTTGCAGATGACTCAAACTTTGTGGGAAGTGGAAACAACAAAGAGTCTACTGAAAGAGAAATTAACGAAGAGTTAATTAAATTACATAGATGGTTCTGCAAAAATAAACTGACACTACACCCTGATAAAAGCAGAGTAGTTGTTTACACAAAAGACAAATTGCTAAATATTAAGCTTGGAGATAAAACACTGATGAGATGTGGGTATGGAATGCAAGAAGAAGGCGTTAAGTTCCTGGGAGTAATTATAGATGAAAACTTAGACTGGAAACTACAAACTAAAAAAATAAAAAAAAAAGTAGGGAAAGGAAACTACTTATTATGGAGATATAAAAACTGCCTAAGCACTGGTATGAAAAAAACAATTTATGAGAGCTTTGTAAGAACTCACCTAACCTACTGCCTTCCAGTATGGGGAGCAAGAAAAACTGCTGAGCTAACTGAATTAAAGAAGGCTGTTAAAAGAATCTGGAGAAAAATTGGTATGAGAAATCAACACACAAATGCTAGATTGGCCGAGCACAGAATACTTAAACTAGAGGATGAACTTAAACTATCTGAGCTTAAAATCATTTGGAGATGGACCAAAAAAAGAATTCCTAATGGATTAAATGACATTATAATTGAGCGAGTAGGAAGACAGCTGAGAAATAGACAATTCATAAGGGAGAGGCAATGGAGACAAGATAGTATAGCCTACAGATTGGCGACACGAGCCAAAAATGAGATAAATGAAATAGAAATAGCCAGATCAAAAAAAGGTCTAACTAAAAAATACAGCAATAAATGCTACCTAGTTGACTATGCCCAGCCCTGTAGAATAAGAAACTGTGTCAACTGCCAAAACTTAACATGAATGTGAAATCAAGGTTTAACAAAACGCTACTAATGCCATATCACTTGTGAAGGATAAACATAAGGATATGTTGATTGTGCATCCCTATGGAACAGTCACAGGGGGGGAGTTAGGAAGCTATTAAATTAGCATTCCCCTCCATATTGATAAAGAAATATATTATGTACCAATACTATATAAATAATCTGTATTAATGTAAAAAGATCAATAAAATTCTATCAAAAAAAAATTACAGGTCTGGTTTATTGCTGATATTGTTAATAGGTATAAAATAAAGAAAAAACTTTT
>JAIYDG010000465.1 GCA_027487625.1 Bacteroidota bacterium | reverse complement strand
TTTGCTCTACCGACTGAGCTACCGCACCATCTTTTCCCATTAGGGAATGCGAAGGTAAGCTTTTAAATATTATTTGCAAATTTTTTTATCTATTTGCTCAGGTTCAGCACAATTTGTTATTTTGTTTGTTAAGTTTCAACTATGCTGCAACAAATACTATTCCTTTTAGTAAGCGGAGTTTCCGTTTTTTTCTTTGCCAAAAACTTGGGCAAAATTCGTCGTAATATCTTGTTAGGCAAAGATATAGACAGAAGTGACAATCCTTCTGAACGCTTAAAAACCATGCTAAAAGTGGCTTTTGGTCAAACCAAAATGACGGTTCGTCCCGTGCCAGCTTTCTTTCATTTTATCATTTATATTGGTTTTATTTTAATCAATATTGAGGTTTTAGAAATTTTAGTTGATGGAATTTTTGGCACGCATCGTGCATTTTCTTTCCTAGGTTCGGTATATAATTTAGCTATAGGCTTCTTCGAAATTCTGGCTTTTGGCGTTTTTGTTGCTTGTGTAGTTTTCTTAAGCAGAAGATTTATCGTTAAAATCAAACGTTTTTCAGGTGTTGAAATGAAAGGATTTCCAACCAGTGATGCTGCTACCATTTTAATAATAGAAATTGTTTTGATGGCCGCTCTATTAAAAATGAATGCTTGCGACCAAATTCTTCAAATGCGCGGTGCCGAACATTTTGTGAATGCCGGCTCCTTCCCTATTTCTCAGTTCTTGGTTCCGTTCTTTCAATCTTGGAGCACAGATTCTTTGATTATAATGGAAAGAATTTTCTGGTGGTTTCATATCCTTGGCATTTTTGCTTTTATGAACTATTTGCCTTTCAGTAAACATTTCCATGTAATTCTTGCTTTCCCAAATACTTATTATTCAAACCTGAAAGCTAAAGGTGAACTCAACAATATGGCTTCTGTTACACAGGAAGTGAAATTGATGTTAGACCCATCTGCACAAGTTCCTGATGGATACGAGCCTCCAACAAGTTTTGGAGTAAAAGATGTACAAGACCTTACTTGGAAAAACTTAATGGATGCTTATAGCTGCACAGAGTGTGGCAGGTGCACTAGTTCTTGTCCGCAGAACCAAACAGGCAAATTACTTTCTCCAAGAAAAATTATGATGGATACCCGCGACCGTTTAGAGGAAGTAGGTAAAAACATTGATAAAAACGGAAGTTTTGTTGATGATGGAAAAAACCTTCATACGCTAATCAGTGAAGAAGAATTATGGGCTTGTAATACATGTAATGCTTGTGTAGAAGCTTGTCCGGTAAACATCAACCCAATGGAGATTATTGTTGAAATGAGAAGATTCAAAGTGATGGAACAATCTTCTGCTCCGGCTTCTTTGAATAGCATGTTCAACAACTTAGAAAACAACCAAGCACCTTGGCAATTTAGTCCAATGGACAGAGCTAACTGGACACAGGAAGTTTAAAAAATGTTGCAGAAATCCTGCAACATGGGATACTTGTTGCATATTTCCTGCAACATCAAATGGTATAGATTTAATCAAATAAAATGATAAAAATAAAAAGCATTTCAGTTCTTGTTTACATTGCGTTTACTATGCAACTAAGTTCATGCTGCTATGGTATAATTTGCGATTGTTTCGATGATATGGATGCTTCAATTGGACTGACATTTAATATGGATTCTACTAATACTTCAGGGTTTAAAAGAAGTGAAATTGAAAATGCTCTTTTTATCAAATACAATAAATCCGGACAGGCAATTGATACAAGTAGGTTAAGTGCTTATGGCGATTATTATGAACACTATTTTAGCATCAATAATTACATGGCTTCACAAGTAAAAACTTACCAAGATACTTGCACTTACAGAGTTATTAATGAAACAGGAAATGTAGATTTACTCATCAGTGATATTGCAATAAAAGGTGATTTTGGAGGCGGATGTTGCGATTGCTACCACAATGAAAATATCAGCTTTAAAGTAAACGGAGTACAACAATATTTTGAAGGTAAAAACCGGTCGGGTGCTGGTTATGCCATCAACAAAAAATAAAAAGAGTTTTATAAAATATATTTGAAAGTAATTTGCTAAACAGATTCCAATAAAATGAGTGAATTTAAAGTAAGAACATTAGCCGAATTGGCTGCCAATGGCGAAACTGCCGAGATTTTATTCTGGGTAGGTTGTGCTGGAAGTTTTGATGAAAGAGCACAAAAAATAACCAAAGCTGTTGCCAAAATATTACACCACGCAGGTTTAAAATTTGCAATTCTTGGAACAGAAGAAGCCTGCACTGGTGATCCTGCAAAAAGAGCTGGAAATGAATTTCTTTTCCAAATGATGGCGATGCAAAACATCACCACGATGAATGCTTATGAGGTAAAAAAAATTGTAACTGCTTGTCCGCATTGCTTTAATACCCTTAAAAACGAATACCCTGCTTTAGGTGGTAGTTATGAAGTTGTTCACCATACTTCGCTTATCAACGAATTACTTGAAGCTGGAAAAATCAGCATTCAAGGTGGTGCTTTTAAAGGACAAAAAATTACTTATCATGATAGCTGTTATTTAGGAAGAGCAAATGGTGTGTATGAAGCGCCTCGTGAAGTAATACAAAAGTTGGATGCTGCTTTGGTTGAAATGAAACGCAGCAAAGCAAATGGATTATGCTGTGGTGCCGGTGGTGCTCAAATGTTTAAAGAAGCTGAAAACGGTAACAAGGAAGTAAATCTAGAAAGAGCTGATGACATGTTGGAGACTCAAGCAGGTGTTGTTGCAGCAGCTTGTCCGTTTTGCATGACCATGTTACGTGATGGTATCAAACACCATAACAAGGAACAAGAAGTTCAAGTTTTAGATGTAGCTGAGTTGGTTTCAAAAGCCATGGATTTATAATTCATTCATGAAAAATTGGATTTTGATTTTACTTAATTTTTGCTTGTTAGGAAACTTACAAGCGCAAATTAATAATGAGGTTTTATCAGATAAAATCGAAATTCAAGAAAGTGATTCTGGCAAATTCTCCTTCCTATTAAAGACCAATACTTATTTTAGAAATACTGAATATTTTAATGAAATAGAACTAGGCAGAACCTTGTTGGGATATCAGTTTCAACCGGGTTTAGCTTATCAGATTAATTCTCATGTTAAACTAGAAGCAGGTGTTTATGTAAGAAGAGATTTTGGTTCAGCTGAAGTATTCACTGAACTACAACCTGTTTTTAGTTTAAAGGCTCAGAAAAAAGGATTCAGCATGATTATGGGAACGCTGGAAGGCGCGCTGAGTCATGGTTTTCATGAACCCATATTTGATATCAATCGTTATATTGAAAGAAGAAACGAAGAAGGTTTACAATTTAAATTCAAGGACCAACAAACTTTTGTCGACCTGTTTATTGATTGGAATAGGTATATCAATAGAAATTCAAATGAGCAGGAAAAATTTGTGTTTGGTTTTCATGCAAAAAGAAACCTGCTTAACAAAAATTCCTCTTATAAAATTATGCCTGATGTGCAGGTAATTGGTAAACATCATGGTGGTCAGATAGGTAGTAATTCCGACCCAGTAACTATGAGGTGGAATAGTGCTTTGGGATTGAGATTCGAACAAGGAAATGAAACTACAAAAGGTTTCTTCGACTTCAATTATTTGTTTTACTCAGAGCCTGATAAAACAGGAATTTGGCCATCGAGCAATGGAAAAGCAATTTTCTCTAATTTAGGATTTAAAAAGAAACATATAACCGTTTCGGGAAGTATTTTTTCTGGTTCTGATTTTCTATTACCTATTGGCACACCTATTTATTCATCTCAATCAATAGAAAATGCCAGCACTTATCAAACAGATAGAAAGTTGTTCTTTCTAAGATTGATGTATGAAAAAGCATTGATGAAAAGTGATGTAATGGCCTCAGTTAGATTTGAACCAGTTTACGATTTACAAGCAGATATATTTGATTACAGTTATTCTGTTTACCTGGTATATAAAATCAATAAGAAGATTTCTAAGAAATAGTTCCGTAATCTTCCTCAATTAATTCAGCAACTATCTTTCCAGAATTCAAACACAAAGGAATTCCTCCACCGGGGTGAACACTTCCTCCACATAAATAAAAGCCTTTGATATCTGATGAAAAGTTCTTGTGTCGAAGAAAGGCTGCATACCTGTTATTACTGGCGTTTCCATACAAAGCACCTCCATAACTTGATGTCTTTTTTTCTATTAATCGCGGGTCTAAAACTTCTTCTTCTTCAATTAAATCTTCGAGTTTTATATTCAAAATTCTATTGAGTTTTTTGATGATATTTTCTTTAGCTGATTTAATTAATGCGTCCCAATTTTGTGAACCATCATTAAAAGGAACATTAATCATCACAAACCAGTTTTCACAATTTACAGGAGCATCATCGGGTTTGTATTTCGAAGTAATATTGATATAAACAGTTGGGTCTGAATCGATGCCTTTTTGATTGAATATCGTATCAAATTCCTTCTTATAATCTTCTGCAAAAAAGATATTATGAAGACTCAATTCAGGAAATGATTTTTTGATGCCCCAATAAAATATCAAAGCTGAAGACGACTTCTCTTGCTGAAGAATTTTCTCTGGTTGTTTTTCTTTCTTTAATAGTTTTCTATAAAGTGGAAATACATCCATGTTTGAAACCACTAAGTCGGAAGGAATTTCCTTCTCTCCTATTCGTATTCCTTTTATCTTTTTATCTGAAACCAAAATTTCATCAACCCTATTATTAAAATGAAATTTGACTCCTTTTTCTAAACAAGTTTCGTAAATAGTTTTGGTGATATGATACATTCCCTTTACAGGAAAAAAGGAACCAATATTGTGCTCCAAATGCGGAATCATGTTTAATAATCCCGGTGCTAAATAAGGACTTGAGCCATTGTAAGTAGCAAACCTGTTGAAATACTGTACCAAATGTTTAGAAGCAAAACTCCTCTCATTAATGTCATTCATTGAATTAAATAAATCGAGTTTCGGCATTGCTAAAATGCCCGCTAAAGTTTCTCCTAATTTATAATGTGAAAAACGATGAAGCGTATCTTCAACAAATAAACCTGCAGTTTTTTGGTATTTGAATTCAGCTTTATTTAGGTAGTTTCTTAACTCGTTTGAATCTAAGCCTAGATTATCTTTTAATTCCTTTTCAAACTGATTAATATCTGCATAAGCCGAGAAACGAATACCATCTTCATAAAAGTAATTGCAGGTTTTTTCGAGTTTGATATAAGAAAATGTTTCTTTCGGATTTTTACCTGCTGCCACTAATAAATCTTCAACCAAATGAGGCAAAGTAAACAGAGAAGGACCAGCATCAAAGCGGTAATTGCCTAGTTTAAACTCCGATAATTTTCCACCGGGATAAGCATTAGCCTCATAAACTTGAACCTCATATCCTTTAGAAGCTAATCTTAAAGAAGCAGCCAAACCTGCAATTCCTGCGCCTATCACAATTACTTTCATGTGCCCTTTTTATTTGATAGCAGCTAAAACTTCTTTTTGTTTTCCTTCTGTGAAAATTTCATGATGGAAATGATCTAGTTTCCTTAAAGCAAATAATAAAGTATGCTTTTCTTCCTCATTTAAATCACCACCAACTACCATCGAAACCTGCTGCATTTTACCAACTGAAGAAAAGAAGGCAGCTCTACCTCTATCTGTAATTGCAACACATTTGCTTCTTTTATCCTCTGGATTATCGTATTGGAAAATCAATTCCATGGAGAGCAATCTCTTTAAAATTTCCATGCCAGTTGTTTTTTCCTGAATGTTTAATTGAATCAATTCACTTTTTCCCATTCCAGTTCTAGTTATTAATGAAGCTAGGTAAGCAAATTCATCGGCTGTTTGTATTTCACTTCCTTCTAATGCTTGTTTGATATATGTTTTGGCATAACGATACATAAAAACTAACAGGCGTGTTATCTCTACCTCTGCTGCTTCTTGTTCAAACTGATAATCTTCTTGAATATCATCACCGTTAATTTTTCTAGGTAAAGTATTTTCCTGCTCTTTTTTTACATGTTCATTTAACCAAGTAGCAAAATCAGAAATTCCTGATGAAGCAGAATTTACGCCCATTTCGTATAAATCCAGCTTAAACATCAGGTCTTTCATCAATTGAAATTTGTCCATTC
Organism: Bacteroidota bacterium; assembly: GCA_027487625.1. Taxonomy (GTDB): domain Bacteria; phylum Bacteroidota; class Bacteroidia; order UKL13-3; family UKL13-3; genus CAISCU01. The sequence continues at coordinate 16,716 of JAIYDG010000465.1, read as the reverse complement.
TCAAAACAATTAGCACACAAAAATACTTATTTAGTACGAAAACATGATTATTTTCTTGCATAAAAGTACGTTTTAGTATTTATTTGCATCAAATTTAATACAAAAACATACCAATGAAGCAATTTTTATTTAGTATTACCATACTGCTAACTATTAGTTTAAGCGCATTCTCACAAGGAAAAACAGGAACCATTTCAGGAACAGTAAAAGACAAAAACACCCAAGAAATGTTAATTGGGGCCAGCGTAAGTTTAGAAAATACACAATTGGGCGTTTTAACAGATGCTGAAGGAAAATTCAAACTTTCTGGAATTGCCCCAAAATCCTACAATATCAAAATTCAGTATGTAGGTTATTTACCAAAAACAATTTATAATGTTGTAATCACAACAGGTAATATTCAAACCTTTTCGGTAGAACTTGAATCGGAAAACAAAAACCTAAAAGAAGTGGTGGTGAAATCTAAACCTTTTGTCAAAAAAACCGAAACTCCTTTGTCAATCCAGAATTTGACTGCCGAAGAAATCAGAAGTAATCCAGGAGGAAATTTTGATATATCAAGAGTAATTCAAGCTTTACCCGGTGTTGGAGGAAATACTGGTGGAGCCAGTTTCAGAAACGACATCATTATAAGAGGTGGCGCACCAAATGAAAATGTGTTTTATCTAGATGGAATTGAAATTCCTGTGATTAACCATTTTTCTACCCAAGGAAGTTCAGGTGGTCCACAAGGTATTTTAAATGTGAGTTTTATTGAAGATGTAACTTTAAGCTCAAGTAGCTTTGGTGCTCGTTACGACAATCCACTTTCAAGCGTATTTACCTTCAAACAAAAAAATGGAAATACTGAAAGATTACAAGGAAACGTAAGGTTATCAGGTTCTGAATTTGGATTAACAATGGATGGACCTTTAACTAAAAAGACAACATTCTTAGCATCAGCAAGGCGTAGTTATTTGCAATTTTTGTTTACAGCTTTAGATATTCCAATCAGACCAAACTATTGGGATTTTCAATACAAAACAACCACAACCATCAACGAAAAAACGAGCTTAACTACCTTGGGAGTTGGAGCAATTGATAACTTTAAATTCGCTGTCCCAAGAGAATCTACTCCCGATAAAGAATATGCCATTCGTTCTAGTCCAAACATTAACCAATGGAATTATACCATGGGTGCTTTATTGAAAAGAAGAATCAAAAATGGATACTATAATTTATCTGCAAGTAGAAATATGTTTAACAATGCTTTAGATAGATTTCAGGATGGGCAGGATAATGACGAATCAAAAAGAACATTAAAAATCCGTTCTCAAGAAATAGAAAATAAATTGAGATTAGACGTAAATCAGTTTAAAGGAAAATGGAAATATGCTTATGGCGGAATGTTGCAATATGTAAAGTATAACAATACTACTTTCACCAAAATCAATAATGGATTTTATGATAGTTTAGGAAATCAGATTGCGCCACCAGTTTTTATCAACTTTAATACTGCAGTTGAATTCTTCAAAATGGGCGCATTTGCTGAAACATCAGGTAAAGTTCTAAACGATAGATTGAGTATTAATGCAGGATTAAGATTCGACATGAACACCTTCACTAATGATGGAATGAATCCTTTGGAAACACTTTCTCCAAGAGTTTCATTCAGCTATGCTCTTACCGAAAAATGGAACCTAAATTTTACCACAGGAAGGTATTTCAAAATGCCAACTTACACCGCATTAGGATTTAAAAACAACAATGGTGAATTGGTTAACAAGAACAATAAATATGTTGCTTCAAACCATATTGTAGGCGGATTGGAATTCTTACCAGCTAGTAATACACGTATTACATTGGAAGGATTTGCAAAATATTATAGCAATTACCCGGTTTCGGTAAGAGATGGAATTTCATTGGCTAACCAAGGAGCAGATTTTAACATTTTAGGAAATGAAGCCGTTGAAAGTACAGGCAAAGGACAATCATTGGGTTTTGAAGTATTCTTCCAGCAAAAATTAACCAAGAATTTTTATACCACAGTATCCTACACTTTCTTCAATAGCAAATTCTCGGGTCGTGATGGAAAATTAATTTCAACTGCATGGGATAATAGACATTTATTATCGGCTATAATGGGGTATAAATTCAAAAGAGGTTGGGAGATTGGAGCCAAATACAGATTGGCAGGAGGTTCACCATATACTCCATTTGATTTAAATGCTTCTCGTATTAATTACTTAACAAGTGGCAGTGGAATCTTAGATTATTCAAAACTAAATCAAGAAAGACTATCAAATTTTACGCAATTTGACTTTCGTATTGATAAAAAGATTAACTTCAAAAACAAAACGCTGGATATTTACTTAGATATTCAGAATGCTTTTGCAAAAGTAAATGCCTCATTACCGAATTATACTTTTCAAAGAACTGTAGATAATAGCGGTTGGTTAAGTACAGACGGAAATCAAATAAGAGCAGATGGTTCAAATGCCATTCCACTTATTTTAAATGATGATTCAGCATTGATTTTGCCGAGCTTTGGTTTCATATTAGAATTTTAAAAAAAATGGCATCTAAATCAGCAATAGTTATTGGCTCCGGAGTAGCGGGATTATCTACAGCTTCCTACCTTGGACAAAATGGTTATGAAGTAACAATCATCGAAAAACATAACCAAGCCGGAGGAAGAGCAAGGCAATATTCTCATGATGGTTTTGTATTTGATATGGGACCTAGTTGGTATTGGATGCCTGATGTATTTGAAAAGTTCTACAACGATTTTGGACACAAAACTTCAGACTTTTATGAGTTAATTAGATTAGACCCTAGTTACAGGGTTTATGATAAAAAAGGAAAAGCAGTTGATATTCCTGCAGACATGACCGAATTGGAAGCGCTATTCGAATCCTATGAAAAAGGTTCAAGCTTAAAATTACGTCAGTTCTTAAAAGAAGCAGCCTTTAAATATGAAGTAGGGATTAATGATTTGGTATACAAACCAGGATTAAGTCTACTTGAATTTGCTGATTTACGTTTATTGAAAGGTCTATTAAAAATGGATGTATTAACTAGCATGAGGAGTCATGTACATTCATTATTCAATGACCCCTTTTTACAAGAATTACTTGAATTCCCAATTTTATTTTTAGGAGCATTACCCGAAAATACGCCTGCATTGTATAGTTTGATGAATTATGCTGATATGAGTTTGGGTACTTGGTATCCAATGGGTGGCATGCATAATATAATTGAGGCATTTGTTAAAGTTGCTAAAGAACAAGGTGTAAAAATTGAATTAGAAACTGAAGCTAAATCTATTTTAATCGAAAACGGAAAAGCAATTGGAGTAGAAACAACAAAAGGTAAATTTTTTGCTGATGTAGTAATTGGAGCTGGAGATTATCATCATATAGAAACAAAATTATTAAAACCAGAAAACAGGCAATATTCAAATTCATATTGGGAAAGCAGAAAAATGGCTCCCTCATGTTTGTTGTACTATATTGGATTAAACACTAAACTTCATGGGATGAAACACCATAATCTGTTTTTTGATACTGATTTTGGCTTACATTCACATGAAATTTATACAGACCCAAAATGGCCTAGTAATCCACTATTTTATGCATCAGCTCCTTCAGTAACAGACCCAAGTGTTGCGCCTGAAGGAAAAGAGAATTTGTTTTTACTGATACCAATTGCTCCCGGTTTAGGAGGCGATGATGAAGTTATTAGAGAAAAATATCTTGATATCATGCTAAAAAGACTGGAAGAAAGACTGGGTGAAAAGGTAAAAGAGCATATAATTTACAAAAGAAGTTATAGTATCAGCAATTTTGTAGACGATTATCATGCATTTAAAGGAAATGCCTATGGATTGGCAAATACTTTAAGTCAAACAGCAATTTTAAAACCTCGCTTAAGAAGTAAAAAAGTAAAAAGCCTTTATTTCTCAGGCCAGTTAACGGTTCCGGGACCGGGAGTACCTCCGGGAATCATCAGCGGAAAAGTTTGTGCCCTACAAATTTTGAAGGATAGTAAAACAAATTAGGGCAAAATGAATTTATACTTATACTTTATTGACCTACATCAGGTTTTTAGGGTACAAATTTTAAGAAGAATCAAATGAAAACACTTTACGACCGGGTATCAATGAAAAGCAGTAAGCTGGTTACAAATGCTTATAGCACTTCATTTTCAATGGGCATTAAGTTTTTGGCACCAAGGTTTCACAATCCAATTTATGCCATATACGGTTTTGTGCGCTTAGCAGATGAAATCGTGGATAGTTTTCACGATTTTGATAAAGCTAAATTATTAAAGGAATTCAAAAGAGATACCTATCAAGCAATTGAAGATGGCATTAGTATGAATCCAATTTTACAATCGTTTCAAGAAGTTGCCAATAAATTTGGTATTGAAAATTACCTGATTGAAACTTTCTTGAAAAGTATGGAGATGGACCTTCATAAGTCGGAATACGACCAAAATGGATACGAAAATTATATTCTTGGTTCAGCAGAGGTAGTTGGTTTAATGTGTTTGAGGGTTTTTACAGAAGGTGATACAAAACGATATGAAGAGTTGAAACCTTTTGCAATGAAATTGGGTTCAGCTTTCCAAAAAATAAACTTCCTAAGAGATTTACATGCCGATTCAGAAGGTTTAGGAAGAATGTACTTCCCACAACTTAGAAACCAAAACTTCACAGAAGCTATCAAAAAAGAAATCGAAGCAGATGTTGCTGCTGATTTTGCACTAGGTTACCAAGGCATTAAAATGCTTCCAAAAGATGCAAGATTTGGAGTTTATGTAGCGTATATTTATTATTCAAAATTATTGAATAAAATAACTCAATTGCCTGCTGAATGTATCATGGAAGAAAGAGTGCGTATTTCTGACCAACATAAATATGCTTTGTTTTTTGGTTCATTCTTAAGGCATAGTTTTAATATGTTATAAGATGTCTTTGTTAATTTTGATTATCAGTTTATTGCTACCATCGAATAAAAGTTTAAGCGAAATAAGGTCATTGTACCATGCCTCTATTTATTCTGCTGACCAATCAAAAGAAATTATAAATTACTTCGAATCTAAACCAAGCTCTACACCAATAGAATTGGCTTATGAAGGTGCTTCGAGAATGGTAAGAGCTAAACATGTTTTTTTTCCAACAGAGAAACTTTCTACTTTTCAAAAAGGAAAAACTCTTGTAGAAGAAGCAATAAAAAAAGAGCCAAATTCTATAGAAATTCGATATTTAAGATTTAGTTTACAACTAGAAAGTCCAAGCTTTTTGGCTTATAGGTCAAATTTATCAGAAGATAGAAAATTTATTATTGATCATTATTCTGAAGTTAAGGATATAGAACTAAAAACAAGGTTAAAAGACTTTTTAATAAAAGAAGCAAATCTTAGTATTGAAGAGAGAAAAATTATAAAGTAAATGGTAGAGGAAGTAATTCTAGTAGACGAAAACGATAACGAAATAGGTTTGATGGAAAAAATGGAAGCCCATGAAAAGGCTTTGTTACATCGCGCTTTTTCGGTTTTTGTTTTTAATAAAAAAGGGGAATTACTTCTTCAACAAAGGGCACTTCATAAATACCATTCAGGTGGCTTATGGACAAATACTTGTTGCTCACATCCGCGTAAAGGAGAGGAAGTAATACAATCTGCACATAGAAGATTGATGGAAGAAATGGGATTTGATTGTGAACTAGAATTAAAACATAAATTCATTTACAAGGCCCCATTTACTAACGGACTCACAGAACATGAATTAGATTATATTTTTACAGGAGAATACGAAATAAGTCCAAATCCAAATCCAGACGAAGTTGCATCATACAAATGGATTGACATGAATGAACTTCAAAAAGAAATTGAAGAACATCCTGAAAATTTTACTGTCTGGTTTAGAATTATTTTAGACCAATATCTTCACACATTGGCTTAAACAGCCGCTGTATCATTTATTTCTTATCATCTTTGTAAAGTATGGCAATTCATTATTTACAGAATAAAATAGCAGGTGGAGAAAGTGAAATACTAGATTTCAAAAAAACCATTTCATCAGCTTCAAAAATTGCCAAAACCATTTGCGCTTTTGCTAACCACAAAGGAGGAACTTTACTTGTTGGTGTTAACGACAATAAAACGATTTCTGGAGTAAAAAGTGAAGATGAAAGGTATATGCTTGATTTAGCTGCCCAATTCTATGTGAAACCAACTATCGAATTAAAAATGGTTGAATGGGAATTTGGAAACAAAGTAGTTATTGAAGCAATTATACCTGAAGGATTAGACAAACCATACTATTCAAAAGACGATGATGGAAAATGGTGGGCTCATATTCGAGTTAAAGACCAATCGCTTTTAGCCAGCAAAATTGTGCTGGATGTTTTAAAAAGAAACAGTGGTAAGCAACAAAATATCATCAATTATACTAGGCATGAAGAGGGCTTATTAAAATTTCTTGAGAAGAATGAAAAAGCTACATTAAAAGAATTGTGCCAAGCATTAAATATATCAAGATGGAGAGGACAAAAAATGCTAGTAGCCTTGGTAAGTGCGGGAATTGTTAGAAACCATACTACAGAAAAAATGGAATTCTTTACCTTAAGCTAGCCTGAAAACTCGTTTTGGCAAGAAATTTGAATTAAGTTAGAATAAAGATTTTAAATCTTAATTTGCAAACCAAAGAAACTTATATGAGATACATTTTAATTGTCTTAGCCATTGTATTATCAGGCGTTCAAGGAAATTCACAAACCACTCCGCAAAACATGGAGATAGTAAAACGTTTTGTTTATTTCTTAGATAATGGTTTCGAAAAAATAGATTTACTAAAAGTTCCATCAGTGAAACGTTCGTTTTTTAGCATTGGCAAACCACAATTAATTATTGCTGATAAAAATGATAAATCAAAGAAAAATTTAGTGAATTCATTTACAATTTTGGTAAAAGAAGGTGGCAATGATGAACACGGAAAATCTTATGTAAATCCATCACCATTTACTACAGGCACTTGTAATTCAGTAATTTCAGCTCAAAAACCAAAAGCAACAATTACGTTTTTAGAAATAAAATTAAACGTTACTTTACCATCAACTGGAAGCAAATACAGTAATCCAATTGGAAGTTTACCCGTAGGATTTTTCCTTTATCTTGATTAGAAGCAAATAGTCGACTACTTTTGCGAACTCAAATCAGCAAAATTTATGAAAGTAGGCGTTGTAATTTTCCCTGGCTCCAATTGTGACCAAGATGCTATTTATGCATTCAGAAACCAGTTTGGTTGCGAAACTGCAGAACTTTGGCACAAAGACCATGATTTACAAAGCTGTGATTTGATTTTTTTACCCGGTGGATTTAGTTATGGTGATTACCTAAGAAGTGGTGCTATTGCTCGTTTTTCTCCTATTATGCAAAATGTAATTGAATTTGCAAACAAAGGCGGATTGTTAATGGGCGTTTGTAATGGTTTCCAAATATTATGCGAAAGTCATTTGTTACCAGGCGCTTTATTACACAACGACCACCAAAAATTCAATTGTAAAAATGTTTTCATCAAACCTGAAACAAATAATTCATTGATTACTTCAGGATTGAATTTGAATCAAGGATTTAAAATTCCTATTGCTCATGGCGAAGGAAGATACTATTGTGATGAAACTACTTTGGCTGAATTAAAAGCCAATGATCAGATTTTATTCAGGTATTCTGATGAAAATGGAAATGTAAATGATTCTACCAATCCAAATGGATCATTAGAGAATATTGCTGGTATATGTAACAAAAACAGAAATGTATTTGGTATGATGCCGCATCCTGAAAGAGCTATTGATGCTGAATTATACAATACTGATGGTAGAGGAATTTTCGAAAGTTTATTGAAATTAAGTTTGATATAAGCTAAGCTTTTTCAACTTACATAACTTTATTTTATAACATTTAAGAGATAAAAAAACAGACTATCTGATTTGGTAATAATTATTTCGATTGAAATAATCAAACTAAAACCGAATATAACTCGCTTTAACTAATAATTTCGCTTCTAATTGTAAAAAAAAACTTTTTTATTTTACGAAATGCTTTCAATGTCAAACACTTATCAAGTTTGTTGATGTAAAGTTATTCAAAATAAAACATTGACCTAACTCAACGTTTGAAAAATTTGATGCATAATTGTTAGTATGAAACAATTATTCAATATTATATTCTTTTGCCTGCCATTATTTGGGCTAGCACAAGAAAAAATTAAAACGGATGCCACTTTGAGTAATATGCCATTGCTTGAGAAAAACAAAGGTGGTCAATTAGGTTTTTCTTTAAAAGCTGGCACCATGGGTTTTGGAGCTGAATTAGCAAAAAACCTTAACGCTAAAAGAACTATCAGTTTAAGACTTGGTGGTACTTATTTACCGATTACCTACAATGGACTTGAATTAAAAGTTGATGGAAGTACTATTGTAGCAGATATCAGTGGTAATTTAGGAAATGGTTTTTTAATGTTTGATTTTCATCCTTTTGGAAATGCTTTTAAATTTACTTTAGGTGGTGCAATGATGCTAACTAAAATAAACGGAGCTGCAAGAATGAAAGATTCTATTCAACAAGGCGAAATTATTCTTGCACCAGAAAAAGTTGGGTTAATTAATACCAACATTACTCATGAACCCTTTGCTCCTTATGTTGGTATTGGTTTTGGTAGAGCAATACCAAAAAATAGAATAGGTTTTAGTTTTGAAATTGGAACGTATTATACAGGTGCTCCAAAATTAGATTTTGTAACTACTGGTTTATTAGAACCAACTTCAGACCAAGAACCTGTTTTACAAAAAGGTATTTCTGTTTACGAATGGATGCCACAAATGATGTTCAATATTACTTTTAAACTTGCTAAATAATTTAATCATGAAATTACTATATAAAGTCCTAAGCTTAGGTTTAATAAGCTTCATAACATTCTCAAATATTTCATGTAATAATCCAATTGAAGATTTAAAAATTACATTAAATACAGATATTTCAAACAACAATTATGGTGTTCGTGTTATCGATGCCAAAAATCCAGATGTTGCAGTTCAGCAATTATCAATTCAAATTGTTGGGCCAGGAAAAAAATTCATTTATAATTCAGATGGAACAAGAAACTTTACTGCTGAAAATGGAATATTCTCAATGTTATTAGAACCAGGTTTAAAACCTAGTATTGAAAATCCAATTCGTTTCACAATTATGATTGAATCTCCAGGGTATTTAAAAGCTGTTTATCCTGTTGAAATTAATGCTGAGGGTAACCGTGCAATGGATATTCCTATGGTAAAGTTTGATGCCCCACCTGTTGGAGTAGCAGCTAAATCCGAAACAATTACAGTTGATGCAAATAATGGAACTTCATCAATTATTAAAATTACTGTACCTGCTGAAAATGGCAAACAAGAAGCAGCAGAAATTAGTATTCCAGCTGGAACAAAAATGCTTGATGATCAAGGAAAACCTGTGACAGGTTCAGTTTCTGTAGAAATGGTACATTTTGACAATAGAAATCCAGAATCACTTCTTTCATTCCCCGGAGGATTTGATGCTACAAATGTAATTGGTGCTAATGGTCAACAAATGGACCCTATAACATTTGAAACTGCTGGTTTTATTTCAGTAGAGATGAAAAGTGGGGACCAAAAAGTAAAATCATTTTCAAATCCAATTTCTGTAAAAACAGAAATAAACGCCGAAACCATTAATCCAAATACAGGTCAAAAAGTTCAAGAAGGTGATACTATTCCTGTTTGGAGTTTGGATACCAAAACAGGACAATGGAAATTTGAGGGAAATTCAATTGTTTCTAAAAATACAAACACAAACAAATTGGAAGCAACAATGACAGTTCCACATTTAAGTTGGTGGAATTTAGATTACTTTTGGAATTCTTGTACTGTTGGTTCAACTGTAAGATTTAATTCAAATGTTAATACCACTACTTATAGGTATATGGAATTAGTAAATGAAAATGGTTCAATTTACAGGTACCTGTTTGATAATGTAGCAAACGGAAGTATTTTTGGATTATATAGAGCACCAAATGGTATGAGATGCAGACTAAAGGTTTACTCTGGAACAAGTTATTCTAATAAAGGAACATTAATTGCCCAAACTCCTTTCTTTAATCTATGTGGTTCAAACCTTAACCTTACCCTGAATTTACCTGCTCCTACAATAGTAAACATAGATATAGCAGGTAATTGTGAGGGAAATGGCAGAATTCTTAGACCATCTATTTATGTATATTACAAAAAATTGGGAACTGGATCATTTAACTACCTTGGTTATTTAAACAATGGAAGAATGGTAACAGATCAATTTACAGTTGGACAAACATACGTTTTTGGAACTTATTATTCGGGACGCTGGTATGAATATACAAGAACCATAGACAGAACAAATTATATTGAAACAATGAGTTTACCAGCAACAACTCCAGGTTGCAGATAATAGAGTTTAATCAATAAAAAAAGCGGTACTTGTTAAAAAGGACAAGTACCGCTTTTTTTATTATGCGATTATAAATTTACAGCATAAGCAGATTGGTTTTCCTTCGCTTTCTTTTTACCTCTGAAAAACAAAAACAGATTGAAGAACAAGGTTATACCTAAGTAAATTGAAAAACCACCCAGTTTGCTACTAAGTTCTTCCATTAGGTTTCGTGAATCAGCTAAGTCGTATGAAATACGCATAATTAATAATGCATACCCAATATTAAGTAAGTAAAATCCTACTTGAAATAAATGATTGGTTGCATTGGAAATGTCTTCCCTACCGTGAAAAATATCTAGCATAAAAACTTTTGCATTTTTAAACAAAACTTTTGCTACATACCAAGTAAGACCCATTGCTATCGGTAAGTAAACTGCATACGCGATAACGTTTAACATTAAATTTTCCATTTGTTATATAATTAAACCTTTGTGTATAAGGATTTGATTTCTTTTGAAAAGTATATGATGCTATAGATATTAAAATAGTGTATCAGTCCGAGTCCTAAAATCAATGAACCTAAGTGCAAACTCAATTCATTTATTAGATCCTTCGTACTCATAATATTCGGCCAGAAACTTAAACTGTAAGCGTCATAACCTAAATTCAGTAAATAATAACCAACTAGCAAAAAATGATTAATTGCATTCGTAATTGTTTCATCACCCGAGAATGCTTCAAGTATAAAATACCTGCCATTTCTATAAAAAACCTTGCCTAGAATTACACTTATATAAAATGAAATCGGCAGGTAAATCAAATAAGCTATAACATTATAATTCATATCTGTAATTATTAAACTTTCAGAATTTATTGAAACTTATTCTCAAAAAAATATTACTTCATCATTTGAACAAGAATTTTGTAAAACCAGTTCTCATCCGATTTAGAAAACTTCTCTAACAAATCATCAACCCTTAAGGTTAAGTCTTTAATATCTCCTGTTACTTTTTTGAATTCTTCTACTTCGACTTTAGAACCGCCTTCCAATTCATTTAGTTCAGTAAATAATTTTAAAACTGGCTCTAATTCGCGCTTCCTTCTTTCTTTGGTAATTTGTCGAGCAACTTTTAAAATATCTTTTTCAGCAACAAAAAATTCCCTTCTTTCACCTTGAACCAATTCTTTATAAACAATACCCCAATCCATTAGACTTCTCAGATTCATGTTTGTATTGCCTCTCGAAATACTTAATTGTTCCATGATATCTTCTGCCGAAAGTGCCTCAGGTGAAATCAATAACAGTGCATGTATCTGCGCCATGGTTCTATTTATTCCCCATTCCGAACCTAAAGTTCCCCATGCTTGAATAAACTTATTTTTTGCTTCTGTTAATTTCACGACACAAAGATAATAATAGTTTTCATACTTTCAATTATTTCTGAACCTTTTTTAAGTTTTTTAAAATAGTACCTTCGAAACATGAGTAAAATTGGCTATGTAATAGGTATTGAATGGATACTTTGCTCCTTACTTCTGCTGGCTGCTTATATAAATGCCATATCAAACTTTGGTTTAACGCTTAGTTGCGATTCTGCAAATTATCTTTCAGTGGCACAAAGTTTATCTAAGGGAAATGGCTTTAATCAGTTTGACGACTTCCCTTTCCTAAACACAGCTCCTCTCTATCCTATTTTATTAATGCCGGCTTATTTATTGGGAATTAATCCTCTTATTTATGCTGCCATTTTAAATGGAATATTTTTGCTTGGGGCAACTACAACTGCAGTTATGTTGTTTCAAAGATTTTCAAAACCCGTTTGGTTTCCATTAGGTATTCCGGCCCTATTCTTTCCATTTTGGGTGTTTACGCTCAATGCAGTTTCATTACTTTCAGAAATGGCATTCATATTTACTTTTCTACTTTTTATCATTCACTTTTATGATATGCTACAAGGTAAAGATGAAATTAGAAAAACAGCGATTTTACTTGCAATTTTATTACTCCTAAGGTTTGCTGGATTTCTATTTGTTCCCGCTATTCTTTTCCTTCTATATCAACATAAACAACATTCAAACAAACAAAAATTAGAGTTCCTAATTATTGCTTTTTTACCTATAACAATTTGGCTAATTAGAAATTACATCATATCCGGTAGTGGTTTTGGAGAACACCAATTAACTGAAAAATTTAGCCTTCTAGCAATTGCTACAAATATAAATGAGCTAACAAAAGTGGGTATACAATCACCATTAAAAATGATTATTGCAGCTCTTGCTGTTGTAGCTTGGATGATTGCTGCATACGAAATTTTCAAAAAACAGGTGCAATCAAAAATGATTCAGCTACTCCAAATTTTATTCTACTTCATTTCTAGTTATATCCTACTTTTATTCTTTCAAAAGAATTTACCCATCAACCAAATTCCTCGTTTTTTAAGTATCGTTTGGTTACCAATGACAATCTTTTGGTTGCTACTTTTTCAAGTTTGGCTGCTCGAACATGTTTATAGAAAATGGTTAGTTAGGAGTATCAGCATTTTTATTCTTGCTTTAGGTTTATTCCAATTAGGAGGCGTTATTGGAAAATCTGTCATTTTTCATTTCAAGGGTACTGGAGTCTATTCATCAAAAAATTGGCAAAACATAGCAATAAATGAACTGCAAAAACAAATGAGTTCTGATACAAAAATCATTTCGAATCACCCAGATTTTATATGGCTAAAAACTGGCATTAAAGCTCAACATGCACAGTTTATGGAGGAAAGCATAATTGAGTTTGAAAAGCGCTCCCATCAAGCAAATACACTTATTTGGTTTAATGAAAGCGACCGAGAGAAAATTGTTCTTCCATTAGAAAATTATTCCAACAATATCAAAGGAATTATCTACGAAAACCCCGATTATGTGGTTTTTGAATTAAAAACTCAAAAATAGAAGTTAGACACTTATTGGTGTATTTCAATCTTTTGGTTTAATTTGAATATGCGCAGTATTCATTTAATCCTGATTTTATTGTTTGTAAAAACAAGCTTTGCTCAATCTACCTTCCCTCAAAATGGTCCAGCCGACCAAAGACCTAATGCTTTTGTTATTAGTCATGCCACCATTTGGCTTGATGCTGATAACAAAATAGAAGATGCTTCTCTAGTTATAGAAAATGGTATCATAAAAGCAGTAGGGAAGAATTTATCTATACCAAAAAATTTCAAAGAAATAAATGCCAAAGGAAAAACTATATACCCTGCCTTTGTTGATTTATACTCAAACTATGGAATAAAGTGGGATCCTAAAAAAGAGAATCACAGAGGCCAACAATTTAACTCAAACAAAGCCGGTGCTTATAACTGGAATGAAGCGATCAGGGCAGAATTGAATGCTGTTGATTATTTTATGCCTGATGAAAAATCAGCTAAAAACTACAAATCTGCAGGTTTCGGAATTAGCCTTAGTTCAATACAAGATGGTATTTGTCGTGGAAGTGCAAGTTTAGTTTCAACAGGAAGCGGAAATGCACAGGAATTAATTATCAAACCACAATCTGCACAAGCTTGGAGTTTTAATAAAGGTAGTTCAAGTCAAGATTACCCTGGTTCAATGATGGGTTGTATTGCTTTAATTAGACAAAGTTTTCTTGATGTAATGTGGTATTCGAAACAAAACAAAGAAGTTGATTTAAGCATGGAAGCATTTCGTAAAAACCTTTCTCTTCCATTGGTTTTTGAAGCCGAAAATAAACTTGCAATACTTAGAGCATCAAAAATTGCCAAAGAATTCAACCAAAATAATTGGATTATAAAAGGTGCTGGTGATGAATACCAAAGAATTAAAGATATTAAAGCTACAGGAAGACCATTAATTATTCCAATCAACTTCCCAAAACCTTATGAAGTAGAAGACCCATTTGATGCGGAACTGGTAGGATTAGGAGATTTAAAACACTGGGAACTTGCTCCTGCGAATTTGTCGTTTCTGCAAAAAGAAGGAATGACATTTTGTATCACTATGAAAGGTTGTGAAAGCTCAAGTGAATTTTTGAAAAATCTTAGGAAAGCCATTCAGTATGGATTAAAACCTAATGAAGCATTAAGAGCATTAACACAAACTCCAGCGAGATTAATAGGTGCTTCAAATGTATGCGGAAAATTGGCTGCAGGAATGCCAGCTCATTTCAGTATTGCCGACAAAGATATTTTCACTGAGAATGGTAAAATAGAAGAAATATGGAGATTTGGGAACCAAGAAATAGTTTAAAAAAAAAAAAAAAAAGATATCAATGGAAACTGGACAATTTCCGGAGATAAACACTTTTCTCAATTAAACATTCTTGAAAATAAAGGTAAACAAGAATGGAAAATAATGGGTAAAGACACCATAAAAGTAGATACAGATTTTTCATTGGACATGTATACTTTAAGTTGGAAAGACAAGTCGAAAAAAGATTCTGTAACCAGAGCCAAAATATTCTTTACTGAAATCAATCAAACATTAAATGCTAATGGTTTTGTTTTTTATGCTGATGGTTCACAAAGTACAATCACCTTAAACAGAACTCAAACACAATCAACCAAAGAAGAAAAAGACAGTATAGTTAAACCAAATTTAGCTGAAATTATCTATCCGTTTACTGATTATGGAAGCAGTAAAATAGCTGCTGAAGAAGAAATCATCTTTAAAAATGCAAGTGTTTGGACCAATGAAAAAGAAGGTGTTTTAGGTGAAGCAGATGTTTGGATTAAAGCAGGTAAAATTGTTGCTGTTGGAAAAAATCTCAATTCACCAACTGCAAAAACAATAGATGCAAAAGGTAAACATTTAACCAATGGAATTATTGATGAACATTCTCATTTAGCTATTTACAGAGGTGTGAATGAATGTACCCAAGCTATTACAGCTGAAGTTAGAATTGGTGATGTATTAAATTCAGAAGATTTAAATATTTACCGTCAATTAGCAGGCGGAGTAATTGGTGCTCAGCTATTACACGGTAGTTGTAACCCTGTTGGTGGTCAGAGTGCCATAATTAAACTAAGATGGGGAAAATCACCAGAAGAATTAAAAATTGCAGGAGCTGATGGTTTCATCAAATTTGCTTTGGGTGAAAACGTAAAACAAAGCAATTGGGGAAGCGCTGGAAGTAGATACCCACAAACTAGAATGGGAGTTGAACAAGTTTATGTTGATGCATTTACAAGAGCCAGAGAATACGAAAAGAAAATGAAACTAAATCCGCTGTTAACTAGAAAGGATTTAGAACTCGAAACTTTGCTTGAAATACTAAACAAAAAACGTTTCATCAGTTGCCACAGTTATGTTCAAAGTGAAATCAATATGTTGATGCATGTTGCAGATAGTTTTGGATTTAAAGTGAATACATTCACACATATTTTAGAAGGTTACAAAGTGGCAGACAAAATGAAAGCGCATGGAGTTAGCGCAAGTACCTTCGCCGATTGGTGGGCTTACAAATATGAAGTGGTTGAAGCCATTCCATACAATGGTGCTATACTTCACAACATGGGCGTCACAACAGCCATCAATAGCGATGATGCTGAAATGGGAAGAAGATTGAATCAGGAAGCAGCTAAAATGGTGAAGTATGGCAAATTAAGCGAAGAAGCTGCTTGGAAAATGGTGACATTAAATCCTGCAAAAATGCTACATCTCGATAAATTCACTGGTTCTATTAAAGCTGGTAAAGATGCTGATTTGGTGCTTTGGAATGACAATCCTTTGAGTATTTATGCCAAACCTGAAATGACCTTTGTTGATGGAATTTGTTACTTCTCTTTAGAAAAAGACAAAGAACTTAGAGAATACATCAAAAAAGAAAGAAACAGAATTATTCAATTGATGATTCAAGCCAAAAACAAAGGCGAAAAAGCGGTTGCTCATGTAACTGAACAAGATGAAGTTTACCATTGTGAAGATTACTAAAAATTGAAAAGCAGGTTCACATATATTTTATTCTTTTTGATTTTTTTGTCTGATGTTAATCTGCAGGCACAGGACTTTACGCCGTTTAATGAAGCACCAAAATCTGAACTCATTTTAAGAAATGAACTCAATTTAACAACAGATAGCGCAGGTAATTCTTATTACAATGAGGTTGTGAATGTGCGTGTTCATGATTCAGAAGATCGCTTGTTAAGACTAGTATTTTTCATGAATTCATCATTAGAGTATTGGCTCATTTGTGAGTGGAATTATAAGGGGAAATGTTATAGTCAATTGGTAGAAACCAGCGAA
>JAIYDG010000436.1 GCA_027487625.1 Bacteroidota bacterium | reverse complement strand
GCCTTGTTTCTTTCTTTAAGTAAATTGAAAACCAATTGTACTTAATGCAAGGATTTTTAAGTAATTGCTCTTAAAACCTTGCATTTAAATTATTAAAATATAGTTTAATTGATTGATAAAAGGTTCTAATAAAGATTTTCAGCAGGCCCTAAATATTATTGATATTAGTTTTAGAAACAAGCACACTTTGGGAGCTACCAACAAGTTTCCCACTAAACTTGGGAATTCTTATTCAATACAATAAATTGCCGCCATGCCTGCAGATAATATTCAAGACTATCAAAAGATAATTCAGGAATTAAAAGCCAGAAAGTTCCAACCTGTTTATTTACTTCACGGAGAAGAACCTTATTTTATTGATGAAATCTCTAATTTTATTGAAGAACATGCCCTTACAGAAATGGAAAAGGCGTTTAATCAAACTATTTTATATGCTAAAGATGTTGAAATTCCTCTTGTAATAGAAAGCGCTAGACGTTTTCCAATGATGGCTTCTCACCAAGTCATTATTGTAAAAGAGGCTCAAAACTGGAAAAAACTAGATGAACTTGAATCTTATTTTCAAAAACCAGTACCAACAACAATCCTTGTTATTTGTGTAAAAGGCAAAAAGGTTGATGGAAGATCTAGTTTGTTTAAATTGGCTAAGAAGTATGTAAATTTTGAAGCTAAAAAACTATGGGAAGACAATGAACTTCCTAAGTGGATTATTCAATTGGTGCATTCTAAAGGATTTGAAATTAGTGAGCACAATGCAGCTTTAATTGCCGATTTTATTGGTTCTGACCTTAGCAGAATTAAAAACGAAATTGAAAAGTTAATCCTTAATAAAGACAAGGATAAAGAAATTGGTCAAGATGAAATTGAGAGTTTTATTGGTGTAAGTAAGGAGTTTAATACTTTTGAATTATTATCGGCGCTTGCAACAAAAAATACCAAAAGACTTTTTTATATCAATCACCACATGAGTGATAAAAAAGACTTTTCAATTATTCCTTTATTGGCAATGATGAATAGCTATTTTGCTAAAGCATTGGGTTTTAAACAAGGTGGAATTAAAGATTCCCGTTCAATGATGTCAACCGGGATGAACCCAAAACAAGCCAAAGATTATGAACGATTATTGGTTAATTATTCGCAAAGTTCAATTGAAAGAATTTTGGGAATTGTAGCAGAATACGACTTAAAATCAAAAGGAGTGAACCTAACAGCTGTTGATGATGTTGAGCTGATGAAGGAACTTTTATTTAAAATCTTAGAGGCTTAAAAACTTTTTTGTGTAAATATTGTCTGGTTTTAGGCGGAAATGTACTTAAAAGTTATTTTTTGCTTTGATTATTTTCTGAATTATATATTTTTGAAATTCTCGTATTTAAACTAATTGTAAACAACACCCATATGAAGAAAATCTACTTAGTAGCTTTTAGTGCGATTTCAACCTTTGCTTTCGCGCAAAAACCAGTGATTACTCAAGGACCTCAAACTGCTCGTCAGGCAGAGAGAAGTTTTGATGTTACACCTCAAACCCCAGTTAAAACTGGAACTCCTACAAACTTTACTCAAAAGTCTTTGGGTAAAAAAGCATTCGCTCAAAAAGTTGGTGAAACACAAAACGACCAACAAACAAATGCTTCTATTTATAAAAGAGTAGTTTTACATACAGGTGGAAAAGTATCTGTAAGCTGGACAACCAGTGCTGATGCTGCTCCTTATGCAACTCGTGGTGCCGGTTACAATCATTTTGACGGAACTTCTTGGGGTGCTGTTTCAAACCAAAGAATTGAACCAGAACGTTGTGGTTTCCCAAGTTTAGATTATAGCGCTAATACAAACGAAGAATTAATCATTTCTCATATTGTTAAAGCTGGTACAGGTAATGCTGGTGGATTAAGATTTAACAGAAAAACTGGTTTAGGAACTGGTACTTGGAATTCAAGTGTAGTGCTTGATACAGTTTCTAGTTTGCCAGGTATTTTATGGCCTAGAACTGCAGTTTCAGGTGATAATCTTTACATTTTTGCTTCTTACACAGATTCATCTTCAAACCAACCTGGTCGTGTTGTTGTAGATGGTATTCGTACTCCTCAGGTTTTCTCTCACTATAAATTCAGTACAAACGAGTGGGTTGCTAAAAATATCTTACTTCCTGGTTATGACAAAGAAAGAGTTTACTCAGGTGGTGGTGATAATTACAGCATAGATGCAAAAGGTTCTAATGTTGCAATTTTAATCGGTGGTTTAACTGATGACGTTTCATTATGGAAATCAACTGATGCAGGTTTAACTTGGACAAAAACTATTATCGATTCTTTCCCAGTTCCTGCTTACGATTACAAAATGTTAGTTGATACTGCAAATACTAACGATGGTGGTGTACATGTAACTTTAGATGCTTCTGGAAAAGCACATTGCTTCTGGGCTCGTGCAAGAGTATTAGATAACAATGTAGATGATAATACTATCACTTACTTCCCTGGTCAAAATGCTATTTTATACTGGCAAGAAGGTTGGACAACCAATGAAGACAGAGTTATTGCAGGTATGCCTGATGAAAATAACAATAATACTATGGATTTAGCTGATTCTTGGAATGATGCAGGTGCAAGATATGGTAACCATTCAATTGCTACTATGCCTTCTGCTGCTATTGGTCCTAATGGAGTTATTTACTTAGCTTACTCAGCTTTAACTGAAGATGATATTTCTGCAGATAGCAAAAACTTCCGCGACGTGTACATGACTCACTCAAAAGATGGTGGAAATACCTGGAGTGATATCTTAAATTGTACTTCTTTCTTAGGTTTTAACTTAGAGCAAATTTTTGCTTCTTTAGCTAAAGATGTTGATGGTAGCGTTCACATGACTTTCATGCAAAAAGCTTCTATTGGTCGTTATGATGCTACCAATAACCCTGGTGCAACTGGTCCTTATGATATCATTTACATGAAAATAGATACTGCAAGCATTCATAATGGTAGCTTCACAAGTATCAATGATGTTAATAAAAACGATTTATTCACTGTAAATCAAAATTACCCTAATCCATTTACTGCTATTACAAATGTGCCTGTTAATTTCAAACGTAGCACTGATGTAACTGTTAGAATTATGGATTTAACTGGTAAAGAAGTTTTTGTAAATAATTATAACAATATTTCTGCTGGTGCAAGCACTTTAGAAATCAATGCTTCTGGTTTAAGTTCAGGTTTATACTTGTACTCTATCGAAGCTGAAGGTTTCAAAGTAAGCCGTAGAATGATTGTAGAATAATAGATATTCAAACTAAAAGAAAAAGGTCCGCTTCAATTAATTGAAGTGGACCTTTTTTCTTTTTAAAAATTCTAATCGATTAAATTCCGTGTTTTTGATTCAATAATAATTGTTCTGAATCCCAATTTACTCTTTTTATAAAAGCGGATTTTCTAACTTTACAAATATGCAATTCGCATATACAACAACTTGTTTCTATACAAGGATCTGCATGAATAAACAATTCAACTTCTTTATGAAATTTATCACTAATTAAAGATTCTACTGCTGTTACTTCTTCATGTGATTCCTCTAATGTATAGTACCAAGGCAAGGTTAAGTGACTATCTATATGTACTTGAGCCCCAAATTTTACAATCCTTAAATTGTGCATGTCAATCCAATTCGGTTTCCTGTTTTCTTGCAATACTCTAGCAACATTTTCAAGCATTTCAGTATCGGCCTCATCCATTAATCCGGCAACCGATGTTCTCATTAATTGATATCCTGTAATGATAATACTAATCCCAAGGGCAACTGAGATTAGGGCATCAAGCCAAATTAAATGAGTGAAATAAACTAAAATCAATCCAACAACCAAACCTAAACTAGAATAAGTATCTGTAAGTAAATGCTTCCCATCTGCAACCAGGGTGGGAGAGTGTTGCTTTTTGCCAGTTTTAATTAAAAAACTTCCTAGGAAAAAATTTACTAATCCGGCAAATCCTGATAAAAATATTCCATAATCAATTGATTCAATAGGATTGGGTTCTATAAAAGTTCTTATGGCTTTGTATAAAATATAGATAGCTGCCATAATAATTAAACCGCCTTCAAATCCTGCCGAAATAAACTCTATTTTTCCATGGCCATAAGGATGTTCTTTATCCTTGGGTTTTGATGACAGATGAATACTAAACCAGGCGAAAAATCCCGCTTCTACATTAATTATTGATTCCATTGCATCTGTTAAAATTGCAACAGAATTGGTTATATAATAGGCAGCAAACTTTATGAGCATTAAAGCAATTCCAATAACTACGGTAAGTCTAATTGCCCAAAGTTTTTTTTGATTTTGCTCTTCCATTAAAATATTTTACCCGGATTTAAAATGCCTTTAGGGTCGAAAGCTTTTTTTATATTTCGCATGAGTTCTAATTGAATTTCGGGCATTACTATTGGCATAAATTTCTTTTGAACATAGCCAATTCCATGTTCACCACTGATGGTTCCTCCTAACTTTTTGCAAAGTTCGAAAATCTCAATAATGGCAGCATCTAACTCATTGTTCCAAAAATCATCACTTAAATCATCCTTCAAAATATTGACATGTAAATTTCCATCTCCTGCATGACCGTAACATACAGTTCTAAAACCATATCTGGTTGATATTTCTTTTACACCAGAGAATAATTCAGGTAACTCAGCTCTTGGTACTACTGTATCTTCCTCTTTGTAAGTATTGTTATGTTTTGTAGCTTCTCCAATGCTTCTTCTAAGTTTCCAGAAATACTCTTTTTCATCTGAGCTTTGCGCAAACAAAACATCTACTGCTCCAAATGAATCCAAAACTTCATTGATAGCTTCACATTCCGACATCATAATTTCTTCTTTGTTGCCATCAACCTCAATCAATAAATAAGCACCAATTTTGTCTTTTATTTCAAAAGGAATATTTAACATAGTTGATGATAAACGAAATCCATCAGGCTCAACAAATTCACAAGCAGATGGATTACATCCGGCTTTGAAAATTCCATTAACGGCCTCACAAGCTTTTTCTGGCGACTCAAATGATGCCAACATCAATAAGGTTTGTTGTGGATGTGGAATAAGTTTTAAATAGATTTTAGTGATGACAGCTAATGTTCCTTCACTTCCCACCATTAAGTGAGTTAAGTTATAACCTGTAGAATATTTTAAGGTGTTAGCACCGGTGTTTAAGATGCTGCCATCTGCTAAAACAATTTCAAGATTTAAAACATAATCTCTGGTTGTTCCATATTTTACAGCTCTCGGACCACCGCTGCTATGTGCCATGTTTCCGCCTAAAAAACACGAACCTTTACTTGCTGGGTCTGGAGGATAAAACAATCCTTTTTCTTTTACTGCATTTTGAAAAACTTCATTGATTACTCCTGGTTCAACTATTGCCTGAAAATTTCTTTCATCGATTTGAATGATTCGATTGAATTTTTCCATTGCCAAAACCACACCTCCAAATACAGGTAATGCTCCTCCGCTTAGTCCGGTGCCAGCTCCTCTTGGAGTGACACAAATATTATTTTCGTTACAATACTTTAATATTTCTGATACTTCATTTGTATTTTTTGGTTTGATAATAATTTCAGGAACAAACCTCAAATCTTCTGTATAATCTTTTGAATACTTGGCGAAATTTTCATCATCAGTAAAAATCGAATCTGTTCCACAAATCGAGCCGAAAAAAAGAATATCTTTTTCTTCTATTTTCTTGAATCTATTCATGCTGCGAAGTAAACATATAAAAACCTGCTCTACAAGTTACAATAAATTCAATTATGAAGAACTGATGTGTGATTGTTCATGATAAGCGGCACAAGGTTTTAGGCAATATTTTGCTATTATTGAAACTTTTACCTGACTATATGAAGAAACTGATACTCTCTTTAAGCCTAGTTTTAACTTATGTTATTATTTCTGCCCAAGATGTAAAACCAATTACTTTAGAAGATATCTGGACAAAAGGTACCTTTTCAGCAAGGTATGTTCCAGGTTTTAGTTCATTAAAAGATGGACGTTTTTATTGCAGTCTTGATGAAAAACAAAACCTTTTAAGGTATGAATTTTCAACAGGAAAAGTAGTTGATACCATAATTGCTCAATCTGATATAAAAGCTGCCAATGGTGGAAGCGCGTTAAGTTTGGATAATATTACATTTAGTGATGATGAAAAATCTGTTTTGATTGCTACTCAATCAGAATCAATTTATCGCCATAGTTATAGGGCTGTTTTTTATGTTTATCAGCTTGATAAAAAGAAAATTATCAAACCAATGGAAGAAAAAGTAAGGTATGCTGATTTTTCTCCAGATGCTTCAAAAATTGCTTATGTAAAAGGCAATGATTTGTTTCTGTTTGATTTGGTTCGATTGGAGGAAACAAGAATTACTAAAGATGGTAAAGATAATGAAGTGATAAATGGCGGAACCGATTGGGTTTATGAAGAAGAATTTGCTATTTGGAAAGGATTTAGCTGGAATGCAACAGGCGATAAAATTGCGTTTTATAGATTTGATGAGTCTAAGGTGAAAGAATTCAATATGGCCATGTATGGTTCTTTGTATCCTAAAGATTTTAAATTCAAATATCCTAAAGCCGGTGAAGACAACTCATCAGTGCATATTTATTCTTATGAGTTAAAAACTGGATTACTTACAGAAATCGAAACAGGTAAAGAGGAAGATCAGTATTTACCTAGATTTCAATGGACAAAAGACCCCAATATTCTTTCAGTTCAAAGGTTGAACAGACTTCAAAATAAATTGGAAATTTTGTTGGCTGATGCTAAAAATGGTGCCTCTAAAGTAATTTATTCAGAAGAAAATAAATCTTATATCGACATTACAGATAACCTTTATTTTTTAAATGATGGAAAATCGTTTTTGTTTAGCAGTGAAAGAGATGGATACAATCATCTTTACCATTATTCAATGAACGGAAAACTCATCAAACAAATAACAAAAGGGAATTGGGATATAGATGAGTTTTATGGCTATGATGTTAAGAATAAAAAGTTTTATTATAGTTCTGCAGAAGTTAATGCAGCAGAGAGATATGTTTATTCTATTGGATTAAATGGAAAAAATAAAACCAAACTTACTTCAAATAAAGGATGGAATACTGCGTCATTTAATAGTGATTTTACATGCTTTCTTCATGCATTTAGTGATATAAATACACCTCCAGTTTATGAGTTAATGAGTGGTGATGGCAAATTATTGAGGGTTTTAGAAGACAATGCCACTTTGAAAGCTAAATTGAAAAACTATCAAATTAGTCCCGCCACTTTTTCTAACATGAAAAATGAACTTGGCCAAACCATGAATACTTTTTCGATATATCCATTGGCATTTGATTCAAGCCAAAAACACCCTTTGTTAATGTATGTTTATGCTGGCCCAGGTTCACAAACAGTTATAAACAGATGGTCAGGTGGAAATTATTTCTGGTATCAAATGTTGGCTCAAAAAGGATTTGTTATTCTTTCAGTTGATGGAAGAGGAACCGGATTTAAAGGGGAAGAATTTAAAAAATGTACTTATTTAAATTTAGGTAAATACGAAATTGAAGACCAGATTTATGCTGCAAAAAAGATGGCAGAATTAAAATATATCGATGCTTCTAAGATTACCTTATGGGGTTGGAGTTTTGGTGGATATATGGCATCATTAGGTATTAGCAAAGGCTCGGATGTTTTTAGCAAGGGTTTAGCAGTTGCTCCTGTAACCAATTGGAGGTATTACGACAATATTTATACAGAAAGATTCATGAGAAAACCTCAGGAAAACGGAGAAAATTATGATAGCAATTCTCCAATAAATCATGTAGAAAAAATTAAAGGAAAATATTTAATTATTCATGGAACTGCTGATGATAATGTACATTTTCAAAATGCAGTTGAAATGGTAGATGCTATGATTAAAAAAGGAGTAAGGTTCGATAGCGAATTTTATCCAAACAAAAACCACGGAATTGGTGGTGCAAAAACTCGCTTACATTTGTACGATAAAATGACAAGATTTCTTTTAGAATAAATATAAGTTTTAGAAAATCAGTCAATTAAAAGGTTGTTTGAAGTTTTTTTAATATTTTTTTAAACTTTAAACAACCTTTTCTGTTTTAACAGAGTCTTACTTTAATGGTCCGTTTTAAATATAAAACAAACATGAAAATGAATACTAAATTTATTTTGCTATTTTTTATGCTGAGTCTATTATTTGGCATAAAAACAAATGCTCAGTTATTGGGTGGAACAGCATATTCCATCAACGGAACTTCAAATCCTCCAAGTAGTTTTGCAACAGTTGCAGAGTCGTTTGCTTATTTAAATACAAATGGAACCTCTGGCACAGGTACAGTTTTGTTAGAAATAGCAACGGGATATGTGGGAGAAATTGGAGCCATTCCTGCACTAAACACTTATCCGGGAATGGATGTTTCGAGGCCAGTTGTTTTAAAACCTGCTTCAGGTTTTTCTACAACAATTAGAACAAGTCCGGCTGCAAGTGCAGGTGTTATTAGATTAGTAGGTGTTAAGTATTTTACAATTGATGGTTCTAATAATGGAACCAATTCAAGAGATTTAACAATTAAATTCCAATCAAATTTAGCAACTACAAGTGCTGTTATTGTTATCAATCCATCTGCAACAATAACAAGTGATAATATCACCATTAAAAATTGTAACATCGTCGGATTTTCAACAAATACAACAAGTCCTACAGCTTATGGAATTTATCTTGGTGGTACAACAGTTCCAAGCGTTCCGTCAATAGGTCAGAACGATAGTAATAATTTTGAAAACAACTATATTCAAGCAGTTAATTTTGGAATTTATTTAAGAGGATTAGCTACTGGAAATAGAGATAATTTAAATAGAGTTACTGGTAACTTAATAGGAGGTACTATTGCTCCAAATGGTCCTGCAACAGATTCAATGACTTTTGTAGGTTTTGCCACTGCAAATGCAGCTGGAGTTTGGTTTACAGGTCAAAACAATATATTAATTGATAGCAATGAAATTAGAAACCACATTTCAACTACTGGATATGGGTTTTCTGGAATTTTTGCAACTACAACTGGTCAGTTTAATACCAATGTTACAATTTCAAGAAACAGAATTCATGATTTAACCTATACCGGAACCGGAGGCTGGGGTGAATACGGAATGCGTTTAAATATTGGTTCAAGTACCCTTCAGAATTACGATATCTTTAATAACCAAATCTGGAATATTAGAACCGATGGTTTCTCAACTCAAGCTTCTACATTTAACCCCAATGGAATAATGTTGGAAGGAACAAGCGCAAATGCAAACTTTAATCTTTATTATAACTCGATTCATTTATCAGGTACAACCTTAAATGCCGGAGCATCATCTGCTTTGTGGATAGCTTCAGGTATAACAGGTGGTATCAGGGCAGTTAACAATATCTTTTCAAATACTTTTGGTGGTGTTGCAACTGCTGGTTGTCATGCAGTAACTATTAACGCTACAACAGGTATGCCTCTTGTGGCTTCAAATAACAATATTTACTTTGCCAACTCTGCAACCTCTATTAATAGATTAGGTTGGATGAGAGGCGCTGCTGTAACTACTCCGGCTGCTTTTGTTTCAGCAACTACAGGAACTGGATTAGATGCCAATTCATTTTTTACTAATCCTAATTTCGTCTCAACTACAGATTTAACTGTTAATAATTTACCTGCAATGGGCGCAGGCACGCCAATTGTTACGCCAACTTTTAGTAGAAATATTACAACGGATATCAGAAATTTCTTAAGAGATGTTTCAACTCCTTCAATAGGTTCTTTTGAAGTTCCTTTGGCTCCAATGTCGTATGATTCTACAACATCGACACAAATAACTTCTGCCATTATAGCTGGAAATGCAAACCAAGCTATCCTAAGAATTAAAGTTTCTGTTACAGGAGCATTGAGTCCTTTAAATGTTTCTAAGTTAAGTTTTACAAGCAATGGCTCTACAAATCCGTTAACAGATATTGATAGTGCTGAAGTTTATTACACAGCAGGAAATCCTGTATTTAGTCCTGTAAATAAATTTGGAGCCAGTATTTCTAGTCCTAACGGATTGTTTCAAATTTTAGGAAGTAGAAACCTTCAAATGGGAGATAATTATTTTTGGCTGGCTTATGATGTTAAAAGTTCTGCAACCTTAAATAATGTATTAGATGCAACTTATGATAGTATCACAATTTCTGGTTCATCTTACACGCCAATAGTTTCAAATCCTGCTGGTGTAAGAACTATTCTTGGAGCAATGGCTGGTAATTATAATGTGGGTGCTGGTCAGGTTTATACAACAATTACAAATGCATTAACTGATTTAAATATCAGAGGTGTTAGTGCCGCTGTTACATTTACTTTAACAGATGCAACTTATAATGCAGCATCTGGTGAAGTTTTCCCAATTGTACTTGCTCCTTATACAAATGCTAGTGCTGTTAATACTGTAACTTTTAGACCTGCAACTGGAAATACTGCAGAAATTATAAATGCTGCTGCAAGTCCTGTTTTTAGTATTAATGGTGGTAGATTTTATAGAATTGATGGTCGTCAAAATAGTACTTCAAATCCAAAAAGTTTAACAGTTAGAAGCGACAATACTGGCGGTAATGCAATTCTTTATATCAATGATGCGAGCGATAATATAATCAGGCATTCCAATTTATTAGGTAACAATAATACAGCTGCTGCAGGGGTTATTAACTTCTCCACTGGTTTAGTAACAGGAAATGATAATAATACCATTGATAGCTGTAATATTGGTAACAGTGCTTCAATTCCGGTTACTATCATTAATGCTGCTGGTTCAACAGCAAATGCCACAATTCAAAACTCAAACAATATCATTTCTAATAATGAAGTGTTTAATTTTTGGAGTGCAACAGGTGAAAGTAATGCCTTCAAAATTTCGAATGGTAATACAGATTGGACAATCACAGGAAATCACATCTATCAAACAGCCCCAAGAACTGCTACTGCAGGTTTACAAAATTATATCTGGAATTTAAACAAAGGTGCAAATGCAAATGCTTTAAACAATATGATCATCACCAATAATATAATTGGTGGTTCTCAACCTAATGCAGGTGGCACTCCATATACAGTTTCAGGAACTATTGCTGTAAGATTTACTGGTGCTTATTTAGATTTAGGAACTCTAACTCCTTCATTATTCCAAAACAATACTTTTACAAACTTCAGTTGGACAACCAACGATATTTCTACAACGATACCTGGCACTTGGAATGCAGTTTGGAATGTTAATGGAATCACTTCAATTTTAAATAATACTATTGGTTCAATGAGTGCAAATGATGCAATTGTTATTACTGGAAATGCCAATGGAGGAGTTTCTTTCCCAATTGGAGCAACAGGAACAACAGCAGGTTTAATAAATATTTCAGGAAACAATATTGGTGGAATAAGAACACAATCGGCTTCAATTGCTAATGGTGTAAGTATAATTCCAATTGCTGTAACAGGAAGCACCACGATTTATACTATCAATAATAATACTATAGGTGGTAATTTGCCTTCAAGTATACATGTTTCGAATCCGAGTACCGCAACAGCGCAAACATTTTCAGGTATTCAATATGGTTCAACAGCAGCTTCTACTATTTCAAACAATACAATTAAAAATATTAGAAACTCCTTTGCAGGAACTGCTGGTGGTGGTGTTACAGGTATTCAAAATAACAATGGTGGTGCATTAACCATAACAGGAAATAGAATTTTTAATTTATATGGTACTGCTAATAATCCTGGAACTGTAATATTTGGAATGAGAATTACTTCGGCTACTGCAGGTCAAACAGTTAGTGGAAATACCATTTATAATTTGGTAATGGATTCTGCAAATGCAGCGGCTTCTAATATTTCAGGGATTTGGTACTCAGGTTCAGCTACTGGTACAAATATCATTTCGGGTAATTTTATTCATTCTTTTAATCACCTTTCTAATAATAGAGCAGCTAGTTTCACAGGTATTAATATGCAGGCAGGAAATTCTCAAGTTATCAATAATATGATTAGATTGGGATATGATTCATCAGGTTCTGTAGTTACGAATGGATATGCAATTACTGGTATCAGCGAAATTGCAGGTACAAATGATTATTTCCACAACACAGTTTATATTGGTGGTGCAGGAGTTTTAGACTCCTCAAATACTGCTGCTTTTGTTAGTACTTCGACAACCACTACTGCCAGAAATATTAGAAACAATATTTTTGTAAATGAAAGATCTAATACAGGAAGTATTGGCAAAAACTATGCTGTAAGATTAACAAATTCTACCAATCTTATTGCAAATAATAATATATACAGAGCGAATGGATTAGGTAGTGTATATGGATTATTAGGTTCTACTGATTACTTAACTTTTGGTACATGGAAAACAACAGGTTTAGATGGTTCAAGTACTTCTGCTGATCCAAATTTTGTGAACAAAAATGCAGCCGCTTCTTTGGTAGATTTACATGTTCAAAGTCCTACTCCGGTTGA
Organism: Bacteroidota bacterium; assembly: GCA_027487625.1. Taxonomy (GTDB): domain Bacteria; phylum Bacteroidota; class Bacteroidia; order UKL13-3; family UKL13-3; genus CAISCU01. Next base: position 139 of record JAIYDG010000436.1, on the reverse strand, counting down.
GGCAAATGGTTTTGCTATTGCTTCAGTTACAACAGATTTTGATGGACAATTAAGATCTTCTTTAACTGCTACAGATATTGGTGCTGATGCAGGAAACTTTGTTGGTATTGATGTAATTCCACCAACAATTTCTTACATG
>JAIYDG010000718.1 GCA_027487625.1 Bacteroidota bacterium | reverse complement strand
CCAAAACAGTCGAGAACCAAAGGTTCGCGACTGTTTTGGGATGAGGTTGATGATATTAAATTTACGGGTAAAGATACAGCAATACATTAAACCAAATAAAGTCTTTATTCACCAGCAAAACGAATTTGCTATGTTTAAACGTCCACGTCAAAATCCAATCCGCAATCTCTCTTACTTCCTCAATACTTTTCTCAAAACCTGTTGCAAATATTCTTGTTTTATGCTTAGCTTTCTTTGATGATATTTTCTAAATCATAAAAAGATTGTATTGGTTTATTTGCTTTTTGAATGGTTTTGCAACTTGGCGTTTTAGTGGATATTAATAAAATGGTTAAACTTAGTATTTCATTCGGACCTTCGAATAACTGCAATACGAAGGTCTTTACGCTCAATTATATCAAACCAATAATACTGGATGCCTTCTTTTTTTCAAATCTCTTTTGATGCATGATATAAGTTATATGGCCTTTGATTTAATTGTTCCTTTTATTATTTCACAATTTCATTAACAAGACTATCAATTTCTGATTTAATTTGGAAAGGACTATCAATGAATAATTCCCTTAGCTCTAGCTGAATCTTGTCGCTTATTTCATTTTTTTGAGTTATAACAATTTCATTTATTTTTTTTGAATAGTCGGAATTAAATTTTAGCTCATTCTTATTTACAATTCCTTTATCTATTAATACCCTAGCTTTCTTAGGGCATCTGCAAGGGTTGTTGGGGTTAATAATGCCACATTTGCCTGAAACAAAACTGAGTAAATCTGTTTTTGCCCTGTGCAATTTTACACGATAATTAGCAGGTGTAAGATTGAAAAGTTCCGCACCTAAATGATGATCTGCACCAAAGATTTCGCCAATTATATATAGTAACCGCTGTTCTCTGTTAAGGCACATTAACATCGCTGTTGAGCATAGAATTCTAACTTCTTCAATTTCTACTTCGCTTATTTTATCTTTTTCACTTTCATTAGAAAATCCTGAATAATAGGTCGAATTGTCTTCCAATAATAGCTCCATTTTCTGTTTTGGTGTATTAAGAAAATGATTCAATGTAATTCGATATAACCATGTTCGAAAATGGCTTTCACCTTTAAATGTTTTTAAACCTGTAATTACCTTTATTAAAACTTCTTGTGTTGCATCAAGTGCATCATCAGGATTTAAAAAAAATTTCAAGGAAATATTATAAATGTAGTCTTGATTTATTTTAATTAGTCTTTCCAAAGAAGCTTTATTTCCAGCAACTGACTCTTTAACCAATTTAATATCCAGATTTGGATTATATTTTTCACTAAACATTGCTTTATTATTTTTCAATTATGTGACGTATTAGTTTAATAAATAACTTTAAAGGTAGTATTTGTCTAAGTTTTAGCAATATTAATGATTGATTATTGCCAACTGGATACCTCAACTTTTCTTTGTTGTCGGTTGCTGCTTCAAATATCTTTTCAGCTACTATTTCAGGGCTAATCGCCCTTGATAATTTTTCATGAACTTTTAAATAGAGTTTACTCATATAAACATCGTAGTCATTTACTGTATGGCTTTTAAACATCATTTGGGCACCATTAACAAAATTGCTTTTAGTTACGCCGGGCTCAATTATTTTTACCCTAATACCAAAATGTTTAAGTTCATAATTTAAACTCTCTGAAAATCCTTCAACAGCCCACTTTGTGCTGTGATATATACTGTATAATGGATAAGTCATTTGTCCGCCAATAGAAGAAACATTGATAATTAAGCCAGATTTATTAGCTCGAAAATGTGGAAGAATTTCTTCAATAACATTCATCAATCCAAAAACATTTACTTGAAACATTTTTTGTCTCTGCTCGGTTGTCGAAAGTTCAAATGCTCCGTAGCCGCCAAAACCAGCATTGTTTAATACCACATCAATATTTTGAGTCATTGATAAAACTGAATTTATACCATTTTTTATACTATGTTTATCGCTTACATCAATTGTAATTGGTATGATGTTTTCTGGGTGCTCATTTAAGAAGCTTTTTGTATCTCGCATAGAAGCAAATACTTTCCAATTATTTTTGGCAAAGTGGTTTGCTGTTGCTTTGCCTATGCCCGAGGATGCTCCAGTTATAAGAATAGTTTTTACCATTTTATATTTTTGCATTATTCAACATTACCGGAATTTTAAACCAATCGTAATTGTTTATTTTATTTGATTTAAGGAATGATTTCGCTTTAATTTTTGATTCAAAAAAAAGTATCAAACCATTTTGTTCTGATGTTTCAAGAAGCCAATATGCCCTAAAAAATGAAGTTTGTTGTGTATACAAATTGTTTGCTTGATTTTGCATTAAGCCATGGATAAAAACAGCAATACTTTTGGTGTTAAAATTAATATAATTTGTAGTTGAAGGAAGTGCTGAAAATTCAGATTTTACTACAAAATACTCAACAGTTGGAGTATGGCCTCTTTTTTTCTTCACGTCATCAAACCATTGTGGGGTATACCAATTTTTCGCTTTATCAAAGTCTTCCCATAGATAAATTCCTCCAAAATTTTTTCCTTTTGTATTTCTATTTATTGAATAGGCTTTAAACTCTAGTCCGTTTACTTTTTCGTAGATTGGATTAACCTCTCTGAATTTTTTGTTTAATAAAAAGTCAAAAGCATACCAT
>JAIYDG010000620.1 GCA_027487625.1 Bacteroidota bacterium | reverse complement strand
GGGCTTTCATTGGATTCTCCTCTTTCTGTTTTTTCATGATGTAATGGTTTTATAAAGTTAATTCTTTTACCTATTACATCTACCTTTTAGTAACTTACACAAAAATATTTACTCCCTCATAATGGATTATATTTGATGCACTTGATAGACCAAAGCTATTTAATTTTATAAACCTAAATCATTAGATTCTTAATTAGGATTATCTAATTATACATTCTCCATTTAACACCCAATCTTAAAGCTCTTATTGGCAATGGATAATGTGGTGTATTGTAAAATCCCTGGTTCATCCAATCCATATTGGCATGTTCTAATTTCACAAATATGATGGCCTTTTTAATTTCTCCAGTTAAAAATACATCTAATACCGGATAGTTTCCAATTGATACATTATCTTGTAAATAAAATGCTCTAGCTGCAGGATTCCATGCGTTTCCATAATAAGCTGTATTAAACCAAGCTGCAGCTCCTAATTGGAATCTTAATGCTTTTTTGAATAAATTTCCATTCACATACCACCTAATTTTGGCGCTTAATTCCGGTAATCTAACAATATTACTACTGCTCTTTTGATACAATAATGTATTCTCTAAAAATAAAAAGCCTAATTGAAATGTTTTAGTTAATGATAATGAATTCACTGAAATAACCTCACTGGTTTGAACCGGAACCACATCTTTTCCAAAATATACCCAATTGGTTAAAAGGTGACTATTAAACTCTAAATTGAAATTGTTTTTGAATTTTAATGTTTTAAATCCTCCTCTCAATCTAGTTACATTTATTTTTGAATAATTGTTGTTCCAAACAAATGGATTCGATTGATACCTCAACATTACTTCATCGGCTTTATACAAATAATTGCTGAATGATCCTGTGAAATCCAATCCTTTAAAAATGAGTTTTACTTCTCCAATTGCCTGGAAATCGCCAATATTATATCCCAATAAACAAAATTGTCCTTGTGCTTTTAATCCAATATCTGTTTTTGATTTTGGTGCTCTTTCTAAAATTCCATCAGCAATTACATTAAACTCACTTCGGTAACCAGAGTAAGTATGTATACTGAAATTCTGGATATTTAATCCTGCTTCTGCAAATAAATTTCTCTTTTCATCTGTTTTCCAGGTGCCAAAAGCAAATCGGTTGTTTAATACTTTTTTACCTACTGAATCAGAAAAAATATAAGAACTATCTAGATTAAATCCTGGAAATAAATAGGCGCTATCACCATTTATATTATCGAAAAAATATTGTTCAGTTTCGTAATTGATAGTATGTGATAAATAGGCTACTGGTTTTACTAAGTAAACAGAATCTTCATTTTCATCAACAATGAGTTCTGAATTACCCAGATAATAATATTGTTTCGCATAAGCATTAAACTGTTTAAATCTGCTTTGTGAACCGTTTAAATAAACAGGAACCGATTTGTTGGTCCCAATTAGTGTTTCGAATAAGGAGTCGCTTTGAATTCCTCCATTTTCATCATGAACGCCTCTGTTCCAATTGATGTTTGCAAGTAATCTGTATCTCTTACTTTTGCTGTAATAATTGGTGTGAGCCTGAGTAAAATATCCAGTTGTAAATTGCCTTAAATAAAATCCATCTTGAGTAATTCTTGAGTAATCAATTCCGAAATTTAACCTAGGAGTAGCATTCACAGCAAATTTCCCATCAAGCATCAACAAAGCATTTGCTCCTTGTACGTAAGAAAAATCAGCATAAGGAACTTTTGAATTATAGTATTTAGCTGTTTCTGGGGTTTTAAAATAAATTGAATAAGGATTGGCACTTAAATTAAAACCTGAATTACGATTAATTTGAAAATTTTGGTTGGTATAAGGACTTAAAATAAATCCCAAATCCTGAAAAACAGTAAGGTTTCTATATAATGGATGGTAAGTTTCATTAGCTGCTAAAGAACTATCTACAAACACTTTTTCTAGACCTCTATTTATTTGTTGCTCAGTTGAGTAACTTGTTAAATATTTTATCTTAATGGCTGGAATACTATCTGTTTGAGCAGAAGCAAATAGTGATGTAAATAATGTAAATAGTAAAAATAAATGTTTCAAGGAATCTAATCTGTTTTTATCAGTTTGTATACTTTTCGAAAATCTGAATTGTTTAGTTCTACACTCAAATATCCTGCCGAAATAGCTGAACAATCCAATTCAAAGGTAGCTTCATGTACTTGTTTTTGCAAAACGAGTTTGCCATGAATATCATAAACACTCGCTTCTACTGGAAATTTAATACTTGAACCAATATCAAAATTAAAGGTATTTCTACTTGGATTTGGCCAAATATGCACTTTTTCAGCAACTTGAATTTTATTCACTGATAGGATTGTAGAATCTCTTCTTAACATAAAAATTCCTTCGCCCATATCACTTACTGCGATATTTCCTGATGGTAAAAACGGATAAACTCCCCAACAACCTTTATATCCTTCGTAGGATTCAGGTGGATAGGTACTTGTATGATAATAAGCTTCTACAGAAATATTTGATTTATCTTTTATATTAAATATGTAAAATCCATCGTGGTAACAAGATACATAAGCATAATCTCCAACAAAATAGGCATTATGTGCTGTTGCTGCATCATTGCTATGATAGGAATTCAGCCACATTGGATTCCTAATGTCTGAAATATCATAAACCTTCACATCTAAGCCTCCTGGAATTTCATCGGTAAACATTAAATATTTTCCAGAATCATCAACCCAACTGCTATGATTATATCCATTTTGTGGGTATTGTGATATAACCGATAATAATTTTTGGTTTTTTAAATCTCTTAAATCAAAAATATAAAGCCCGTTGTACTCAACTGAACAATATGCTGTATCATTTCTAACAAAAACTTCATGCACATTCCTAAATGCTGCAGCTCCATCTCCAAATGTTGGTACTTGTAACCTACTAATCCAAACAGGTTTTTCTGGATTTTCTAAACTTAAAATATCCATTGCAGCTACACCTCCCGATTTTAATCGGTTTATGCATAAATACAATCGTTTGCTTTTTGCTTCAATAAAAATACTGTGTGTATTAAATGATAATGAGTCGCTATCGAAAACTTTGTGAACAGAATCGGGTAAATATTGTAAATCGAAAACCTGCAAACTTCCCGGATTTCTGTTATCACTTACACAATATACATAATGACTATAACACTCATAATCTCTATTAACTACAGACTTAGAATTTCCACTTTCAACATCACATAAAATCATATTTGTTGGATCGGTAACATCAAAAAAGTAAATGCTATCTGTTGAGCCTGCAATAATGTATTCTTTGTGATGTATGGTATCAACCCAAGCAGTTAAATCATTCCAAATCTGATAATTTTCTATTTTAGGTAAATTTGGATTGTTGTAATGATCGAGGTATTTGATTTTATAACCTTGTGCATGTAAATTGGGGCTTACAATGCATGCTAAAATCAAAAGGTAAATCCAAATAATCCTTGATTTCATTTAGTTTTAATCAGCTTTTTGGTAATAGATGAGTTTCCACTTTTAATGACCACAAAATACAATCCTTCATTAAAAGTTGAGATGTCTATTGATTCAATATTTGATTGTTTTGTCTTCAAAATTTCATTGCCCAAAACATCAAAAATTTTGATTTCAATAAATGTATTGTTCAAATGAAAACCGCTCAATTGAATTTTATCATTTGCTGGATTTGGATAGATTTTCACATCTTCGAAATCAATAATAGTTTCTGTATTTCCAACCAAATCAGAATCAAGTTTTAAAACAAAAATTCCATTCGTTAAATCACTTGCTAGAATTAATTTACTTGGCAAAAATGGGTACAATCCCCAACATCCTTTATATCCTCCATAAACTTCAGGGTTTTCAAAATGCGTATCGTACCAAGCAGCCGTTTGTGGATTTGTAGGATCTTTTACATTATAAATTCTTACTCCATCATGGTAAGATGAAACATAGGCCAAATTACCAACCCAATAAGCATTGTGTGGCATCGCTAATTGGTTTGAGTTAAACTGACTTACAAATTGTGGCTCAAGGAAATTTTTTAGGTCATATATTTTAATGTCTAAGCCCGTGTTTTCATCTGTAAACATTAAATACCTTCCAGAATCATCTAACCAAGGACTATGATTATAACCTTGATCAGGATAACTTGTAATTGAAGTAATGAATTTTTGTTTGCTTAAATCTCTTAAATCAAAAATAAATAAACCCGCCTCTTCACAACTCAAATAGGCAGTATCATTTCGTACATACATTTCATGCACTTTGTTGAAAATTGGATTACCGTTTGGTTTATTTGGAACTTCTAATTTTGCCAATAAAACCGGTAGTTCAGGCTTATCCAATCCAAGAATATCCATTGCTGAAAATCCACTTGATTTAGAGTTCATACACATGTACAAACGCTTCGAAACTTCATCGATATAAATCGTATGCGTGAACTTTCCTAAAACATCACTTGAATAAACTTCATGAACAGAATCCGGGAGGTAACTTAAATCGAAAATTTGTAATTGGCCAGCTCCAGAACCTTGGTCTGCAACACAATAAGCATAATGTGAAAATGTTTCATAATCTCGGTTACGAGCAAAATTCGATTTGCCTGTTTTAACCTGCACCAGCTTCATTTCTGTAGGAATGCTGATATCGAAAAAGTAAATGGAATCTGTTGTTCCACAAATGATGTATTCTCTGCCATTTGTTGAATCGTACCAACCTGTAATATCATTCCAAATATCAGTCCCATCAACCTTTGGTAAATCAGGATTATTGTATTGAGCTAATTTTTGAATTTTAAATGCTTGAACCTGGGCAAAAAGTCCAAAACAGATAAAATGAAGAAGAATTAATATTGCAGATTTTTTAAGCATGTTAGACCTTAAAATTGGTATCTGTAAGTATAATGAATTTTTGTGGTTTTTGCACCTAATGAATGTAACAATGAGTGCATTTTAGGATTAAAATCACCAATCCAGGCCAATTCC
>JAIYDG010000232.1 GCA_027487625.1 Bacteroidota bacterium | reverse complement strand
TTCTTCTTCTTTTGTATTGATGCAATATTTGATACTCATGATATCATTGGCAGATTGTATAATTCCTTCACTAAATAAAAAGCCACGCACCAATTCAAAATCATTACCAGGAGTTCTCATGGTTATGGCCAAATTCATTTCTGTTCGCTCCAAAGGTTTTCCAAATCTTATTCGAATTTCTAATGGCTCTTCAATAACGAGCAAATCATCATCAACTTCGATTTTTTCTTCTTTAAATCGGCTTATTGAAAATACTTTTACTCCTGTTTGTTTCATAATTTTTCTTGTGCTTCCATCATTTGTTCTGGAGTATCAACACTCAATAAAATATCTTCATTTATAGGTAACAAAACATGAGGTTTAATAGCTTCTTGAAACCTTCTTAATGATTCATTTCCTCTTACAAACATTTTCCATAAAGTATGAAAGTCGTTATTGTGATAAACTGCTAATAAAGGCTCGTAATTCTTTTCTTTTCCATAACAAACACTTGATTCAGAAATCAGAAAGTACCTGTATAAAAATTCAATATCTCTTGCATTCAAAAAAGGATAATCGCAAGCCATTACATACCAATTAGCTAATGGATTTTGCAATAAGGCGCTCAACAATGCACTCATCGGACCTTTATCTAAAAAATACTTACTATCTGTAATTGCAGGAAGCAGGCTTGGGTTGGTATCAATTGTATTATTTTTTAGACTTAAAAACACCTTTTCACAATGTTTAGAAAGTTCTTCAAAAAGAAAATCTTGTTGAAGTTTATTGTGATACTTGATAAGCCCTTTTTTTTTTTTTTTTCTACTAGAATCGCCACCAGCCAAAATCAAACCAAAGTTTTTTGTTGCCGATTTGAAGGCCTCAATATTTAATACAATTGCATTTTGTAATTGGAATTTCTCAATTCCTTTTTGTAATAAGGATTCTCTGATAACCAAAATTAAATAACCTAAACCAGGCTTTTTATAATTCGAAATTACTTCTTCTAAAATTGGATAAAAACCCAAATTCGATTCAATTTCCAATCTTCCTATTTCATCAATTACTAAATATTGAACGCCTTTGTCTAATATGTATAAAACCTCGTCGGCAGCATCATCCATTACTTTTTTTGAGAAATGAAATCGCCCTATTGATACCTTTTCTTCAAAAGATTCATCAACTTCAAAATTGTGATAAATACCTGTATTCAGGCTTAGTAACTTTCTTTTTTCATCGATATCTGGTGTAAGAAATCCACCTTTAGAATAGATGTTTTTTAACCATTGAGATAAAACATTTGTTTTACCCATTCTGATATTATCACTTAAAATAAAAATTCTATTGTTGGCGGGAATCATGATTGGATAAACTCAAGAATATAAATGTTTCAAGTGTTTTAAATAGTGCCTTATTTCCTTGATTTGAAATTCGGGTAATTTCTTTGGATAAAAACCAATTCTCTTTAATAAAAGGCAAATGACTTAAAATTATTTCAATTTCTTTCTTCCTTTTATCAGATTGTTTTTCGGACCATCTTTTTAAATAAAATTTGATGATAGGATTTAATACGAATATCATAAACAACAAGGCAAAAAGACTTCGTAGTAAAACCCAAATTAAATCCTTGTTTTTAAATCCCATAAAATAAAAAACTGACATCATTGCCAGAATTACTAGAATTGATATGTATGGAAGAATTGCTCTCTTTTTTTTATTGTTTGAAGTGATATCTGCAGGAATTTGAATTTGATTTTCTTTAATAAAAAGCGAGAGTTGAATTCCCATTTCTTCTTTTCTTTTTTGAATAGATAATCCCCAAAAGCCAAGAAAAATTCCCCAAATAAAATAGATGCCGCAATAGGATGAAATGAGCCACCAACTTAGCTGAAAGTCGGAAAATGTACCCATATCCTTTAATACAGATTGTGAGAACATATCAATTGCTTCCCAAAACGCTTTGCCATAAATTAAAGTTGTTATGATAATTTTTTGCAGAGCAGATTCCATCATTGCAAGTGTAGAAAATAGGATAGTGGCAATTTTTTTATTTGGGATTATAAAGTAAATCAATGCTGCTGAAAATCCTTGAAATGCTACTGCCAAATAAGCAGGAGCAGGGGCTTGTGGACTAGCAATTAATTTAACCAACATAACCAAAAGCGTCATTTGAATGATGTTTTTACTACTTGTTTGATGCGCCAAAAGTATTAACATAAGCACAGCCATACCGCCAATAAAAATACCAGTAAATGGAATTTTAAAAGCATGCATTAATCCACCTAATCCTGATTCTGCAAAAGCCCATATGGCTGCAATTCTGTAAATTGAATCATTATTAGTTGCTTGCATTTAAACTCATTCTTAAAGGTGCTATATAATCAGGGTCAACCAATGGGGTTTCTATAAAATAGGTTTGTGTCGACATTGGTTTATTATCCATGAGTTTGAATAATAATTCAGCCGCCGCTTTACCTAAATCAAAGCCTGAAGTTTTAATATAAGGGAAGTCGAAATTGTATAAACTTGGAAGAAATCCATCACTCATGCAAATTATTTTCATTTCATGAGGAAGATTCAGTTTCATTTTATAAACTTTTTTCATGACACCTTCCAGAATCTCATCACTCATTAAAAACATACAATCTGGACGTTTTGCATTCGACCAAAGCTCTTCGAAAATTTCACCAGCTTCAACAGAATTGTGAGCATAATGAACTTGGCCGGGAGCAGATTTTACATTGTGTTCGCGCAAAGCTCTATTAAAGCCACTCAATCTATCTTGCGTAATCGAAAGACGTTCATCTCCTAAAATACCAGCAATCCGTTTTGCTTTTTTGTTTTTACTTAATAAGAAGTTTACGGCATCATAAGCAGCTTGTTCACCCGGAATAGTAACTTTATAAGCTACGGTATCATGAATAATTTTGTCGAAAAACACAATTGGAGTCCCATTATACATGAGTTCCTGAAAATGTTCTATATCTGAACTTTCTTTTGTTAAAGAAATTAAAATCCCTTCAACACCAAGTCTGGCGCATATTTCAGCGTTTTGGATTTCTCTATCTAAACTATCATTCGATTGAAGAATCAATAAATTATAACCACGTTCATGCACGATTTCCTCAACTGCTTTTACAACATTTGGAAAGAAATAATTTGCTATTTCAGGAATAATTAAACCAATAGTTCCACTTTTTCCTTTTCTTAAATTGATGGCAGCAAAATTCGGTTTATAGCCTAGTTTATCTGCTAATTGCACCACAGATTCCTTCACTTTTGTACTCACATCAGGATGATTTCTTAATGCCCTAGATACCGTTGAAGGGTTGATATTGAGGTATCTTGCTATGTCCTTTATTGTTACTCTGTTCATGGAATTGTAATACAATATATACTATCAAATACTTCTTTGCAAACGTGTTTTATTATGAGGATTAGAACTAATTGAATAAAACTTAGTTATTTGAATGAAAATAAAAAGATGAAAAATTACTTATTACAACAAAATCCATTTGTAGTTCCAACAACTGATGGTAAAACTATAGAAGAGCATTTTGGCTTGGCCAGTAGCGGCGATTCAAAGTTCAGTATTGCACACATGATTGCACCATCAGGTTGGTCAGAACCACACCAAACACCCACATTTGATGAAGTAACAATCATGATTAGCGGTAAAAAACTAATTGAAATAGACGGGGAGGAGATCACTCTAAGCGCTGGAGATACGCTATTAATAAGGGCTGGAGCCAGAATTAGGTATTCCAATCCATTTGAAGAACCAGCTAATTATTGGAGTGTTTGTGTACCCGCTTTTAGCATTGAAAGTGTAAATAGAGAAGTATAATTATTTTGATGTTTTTGCAGCCATTTATTGCAATTGAAACTAAACTCAATCGCAAAATTTCTTCTCTTTTATGCTGATTTTGAATTGGTTTTAGTCCAAACTTATCCACAACAAACGATTGCGCAATGGTTTGCGGAGTTTGTTGCGGAACAAGTAATAGGGTGTCCTGATAACTTCGATTCACCTAATCAAATAATATATGAGAAAAAATTACATGAAATTGATGTTAAGTCTAGGCTTTAGTTTAGCATCTTTAATTTCAATGGCTCAAACAAAGACAATTAAGGGCCAGGTTTTCGATGAAGCCAATGCTCCAATGCCCGGAGCAGTAGTCATGATTTCAGGCACACAAATTGGAAATATGTGTGATGAAAAAGGTAATTACAAATTGAGTTTTGATGCTTCTGGAATGGAAGAGGTAACTGTAATTGCTACCATGGTAGGTTATGAAAAAGCCAAAGCCAATGTAACATTAACCGGAGAAAATTTTACTCAAAACTTTTCTTTAAAGCAAGACCAAATGGGCTTGAAAGAAATGGTTGTTACAGGGGTAACAAATCCTAAATCAAAATTAGAGTCGAGTGTTTCTATTTCAACTTTAAGAGCCGAAAACATCAATCAAGCAGCTCCAAGAACAACTGCTGAAATTTTCAGAGCTATTCCTGGTATTCGTTCTGAAGCATCGGCTGGAGATGGAAATACTAATATCACAGTTCGTGGTGTTCCAATTTCTTCTGGAGGTTCGAAATACCTACAATTACAAGAAGATGGTTTGCCTGTATTACAATTTGGTGATATGGCGTTTGCAACATCTGATATCTTTTTAAGAGCAGACCAAAGTATTTCAAGAATCGAAGCAATTCGAGGCGGTTCAGCTTCAACTATGTCAAGTAATTCACCTGCGGGTATCATTAACTTTATCAGCAAAACCGGTGAAGTAGAAGGTGGAAGTGTTGCTAATACTTTAGGGTTAGATTACCAAAGCTATAGAACTGATTTCGATTATGGAAGTCCAATTAGCAAAGATTTAAGTTTTCATATTGGTGGTTTCTACAGAACTGGCGAAGGAGTTAGAACTGCAGGTTATAATGCTAACAATGGCGGACAGATTAAAGCAAGTTTGACAAAAAAATTCAGCAAAGGTTATGCTCGTTTATACATGAAGTTTTTAAATGATAGAGCAGCTGCTTATATGCCAATGCCTATTCAGGTTTCTGGAACAAATGCTGATCCTGTTTACAAATCGCTTTCTACATTTGATGCTTTAAGAGGAACTTTACATTCACCATATTTACAACAAAGCGTTGGTTATGGAAACAGCGGTGAATTAAGAAGAGCTGATATTGCTGATGGTATGCACCCAGTTTCAAAAGCAATTGGTGCAGAATTTAATTTCGATTTAGGTGAAGGTTGGTCTTTAGAAAACCGTGGACGTTTTTCTATCAACAATGGTAATTTCATTGCTCCTTTCCCTGCTAGTGTTGGTTCAACTGCTTCTCAATTAACTGCTTTACAAGGCGCAATGGGATGGACCTTAAACAATCCTTCTTTAACTTATGCCGACAATGGCGCTGCATTTACAGGTGATAAAGCAATGTTGGTTCACTTGTTTGATACAGAATTAAGAAACTTCAATTTGTTTGTTAACGATTTCAAAATCAAAAAGAAAGTAAACGAAAATATTAATATCAATGTAGGTTTATACAAATCAAACCAAACAGTATCAATGACTTGGTTATGGAATTCATATTTAATGGATGTAAATGGTGATGGTGGAAGATTGTTAAATATCGATACAGGTGCTACAAGATTAACACATAATGGACAATTTGCATATGGAGTTCCAGTTTGGGGCAACTGTTGTACAAGAAGTTACGATACAAAATATGATATCACTGCTCCAACTGTAGGTGCAACATTTGATATGAAAGATTTATCAGTTGATGCAAGTTTAAGATATGATATGGGTCACGTTACAGGAACTTTTGCAGGTGCATCACAATCAACATCTGATATGAATAATGATGGTGTAATTTCTGCAAATGAAATCAGCGTTTCATCAATTAACTATGCAGCTTCTACAGCAGTTGATTATACTTATAACTATTTATCTTATTCAGTTGGTGCAAATTACAAATTGAATGAATCAAGTGCAGTTTTTGGAAGATACAGCACTGGTGCAGCTGCAAAAGCTGATAGAATTTTATTTAGTTCTTCAATTTTAGCAGGTGGTGATGCAAGAGCAACTTATGATGAAATCTCTCAAGGTGAAGTTGGTTATAAATTAAGACACAAAAAAGGAGGTTTATTTGTAACTGCGTTTTATGCTAATGTAAACGAGCAAGGCGGATACGAAGCTACTACTCAAAAAGTTATCGAAAACGATTACCAATCAATGGGATTAGAACTTGAAGGTACTTATTCAATCAATAAAGCTTTAGACTTAAGAGGTAGCTTAACTTATACTAATGCTAAAATTACTTCAGGAGCTAACAAAGACAAAACACCTAGAAGACAATCTCCAGTTATATACAACTTATTTGCTAATTACAAATTAGGAAAGCATTCAGTTGGGTTAAACTTCATTGGAACAGGTGCATCATATGCTCAAGATGACAATAAATTGGTAATGCCAGCTTATGTAATTACAGGAGCTTATGCAAATTTCGCAGTAACTAAGAGCTTAATGTTTTCAGTTAATGGAAATAACTTATTGAATACCATTGGAATAACAGAGTCAGAAGAGGGTTCAATAACTGAAAACACAGACAATATTATCAGAGCTAGATCAATCATGGGCAGATCAATTTCTGCAACCTTAAGATTGAGTTTCTAATTTAAAAGAACTGTTTAATTGCAAAGCAGTAAAGCTGTTTTTGTTGGTGGGAAAATACGGGGCCGAGAATTCGGCCCCGGTTTTCATTTTAATTCTAAAATCATTTAGTTTAGTAAATCAAATATGAATATTACACAAATCGACCTCATTATTATTTTTGTTTATGTAACAGGAATAATCATTTACGGAATCAAATCCGGTAAAAAATCGAGTTCTGAAGAATATTTTCTTGGCGGAAAATCAATGACTTGGCCGGTTATTGGATTGTCGATGTTTGCGGCTAATATTTCCAGCAATTCTCTGGTTGCTATAACTGGAGGAGCCTATAATGGAGGTATTTCTGTTTTTAATTATGAGTGGATGGCCTCGGTGGTGTTGGTTATTTTTAGTATTTTCATTTTACCTTTTTATATCAAAACTGGCATTTATACAATGCCTGAGTTTTTTGAAAAACGTTTTGATTACCGCAGTAGATTTTATTTTTCGGTAATCACCCTCATTGGAAACATATTTATTGATACTGCGGGTACTTTATACGCAGGATATAAAACCATTTCTTTTATAGCCGGAGATTTAAATCCGTATTTAGTTATTGGTGCATTGGCCTTATTTGCAGCTTCTTATACAGTTTTAGGCGGACTTTCCAGTGTGATGAAAACTGAAGTTGTAAATACCTTGATTTTATTGTTTTCTGCCTGTGTATTAGCAGTTTTAGTATTCCAGAATGCAGGATCATGGGAAGAAATCAAAGCACTTGCCAATGTAAAAGGCGATCATATGATGCATCTTGTTTTGCCTAATTCAAATAAAAGTATGCCTTGGTTGGGTTTAGTTTTAGGTGTTCCTTTATTGGGATTCTATTTTTGGTGTAACAACCAGTTTATAGTTCAAAGAGCTTTAAGTGCTAAAAATATAGATGAAGGTAGAAAAGGCGCATTATTTGCAGGATTATTGAAAATTCCTGTTTTATTTTTACTTGTTTTCCCTGGAATTATTGCCATTCAACTACTTCCAAATCTGAAAGATAGCAGTGAAGCTTATCCAACATTGTTATTTAAATTTCTTCCAAGTGGATTGATTGGATTAACAATAGCAGGTTTTTTAGCAGCAATGGCCTCAGCTGTTAGTGCCACTTTAAATTCGGCTTCTACATTGGTAAGTATGGATATCATTCAGAAGTTCAATCCAACAATTAGTTCTAAAAAATTAGTATTGAGTGGACAGATTTCAACTTTATTTTTTATGGTGATTGCTGTTTTATGGGCACCACAAATATCTAAAGCAGAATCATTTATGGATTATATGCAAGGAGTTCTGGCATTAATTTCACCACCTGTAGTTGCAGTTTTTCTTTCTGGTTTATTTTCAACAAGGACTACTTCGAACGGAGCATTTGCAGGCCTAATTACCGGATTTGTTATTGGAATTGGTTTCGTTATTCTTCAAGTATTAGGAAATGAATGGGCGGCAGGAATTCCATTTTTATTAAAAGCACCTTTAATTTTCTTTACCTGCTTAAGTGTTACATTTTTGGTTTCATTAAGTGGACCGGCTAAATCTAAAGAAGAATTAAAAAGTTTGGTTTGGAATCCACAGATGTACAGAGAAGAAACCATTGAAATGAAAGGTTTAAAATGGTACAATAATTATAGGATTTTGAGTGTTTTATTGCTGGTTATCACATTTATAGTGGTTTATATTTTTAGATAAAATGCAATCAGAAGCCTATAAACAAGCAATTCAGGTATTAAAAGAAGCATCTGTTAAGGAAGGCTTTTTAGCAAGTGCCAATGGTCAGGATAATTATTCCAGAATCTGGACAAGAGATGGGGTAGTTTGTGGTTTAGCTGCACTAACAAGTGGTGATAACGATTTGATTCTCACATTTAAAAGTACTTTAGAAACTATTTTTAAATTTCAACATCCTGTAGGTTATTTTCCATCAAATGTCATACCTCATTCAGGTCAGGTAAGTTATGGTGGAGCCGTGGGAAGAGCCGATAATCCTTCATGGGCAGTAATAGGATTGTGCTCTTATTTGAAAAAGGTGCAAAGTGAAGAAATGAAACAACGCTTTTTTCCTCAAGTTAAAAAAGCTTTTGAGGTGATGGATGCCTGGGAGTTTAATGGCAAACACTTAATTTATGTTCCTTTAAGTGGCGATTGGGCTGATGAATATTTTCAACATGGATATATTCTTTTCGATCAGTTATTACGACTTTATGCTTTAGAATTAGCTGCTGCTCAATTTAAGGTTGAGGTTTGGAAAGATAAAGTCTTAAAAATTAGGGAAATAGTAGAAAATAATTTCTGGAAAGATAATGTAAATAACAAGTCTTATATTCCATTATTGCAAAGGGAAAAACCCAATTACCCAGAATCTTTTTGGTTGATGGGATTTAATCCCGGTGAAATTTACCCTCAATTTGATCTACAGGCCAATGCATTAGCTTTGATTCTAAAATTGGGAACTCTTGAAATACAGGAACAAACAATAGCTTATCTTGGAAATTGGTTTAATAAAAGTGAACAGTTATTTCCATCATTTTATCCAAGTATTTTGGAGAATGACCTAAAAATGGATGTTTTGAAGAACAATTATGCCTATCGATTTAGAAATCAAGCAAATGAGTTTCATAATGGTGGAATTTGGCCTGTATGGAATGGATTTATGGCCGCTGCATTAAAAACAATTGCTCCGGAGTTTTCTGAAAGATTAAAAATGAGCTTGGAAAAGGCATGTTATTTAGCTGTAAACAAGGAAGATAATTGGGAATTTAATGAGTGTTTAAACTCAATAACAGGTGAAGCAAACGGAATTAAATTCTGTAGTTGGAGTGCTGCCGGTTACATTTTAGCAGAGAAAGGATTGTATGAAAATTGATGTATTAGCAATTGGTGAGCTACTAGCCGATTTAATAAGTAGTGAATATGTAAATAATTTAGCTGAATCTAAATCATTTGAAATATTCCAGGGTGGAAGTCCTGCTAATTTGTGTGCAAATTTAAAGTGGTTAGGAAGAAATGTAGAGCTAAGTGCATGTGTAGGAGCAGATTCGATAGGGGACTTTCTTATAAAAAATTTAGCAAAAGTTGGTTTAGAACCTAATAATATTTCTAGAAATTCAGATTTCCCAAGCTCCTTGGTTTTGGTAGGAAAAAGCAAGAATTCGCCAGATTTTATTGCTTATAGAATGGCAGATTCTCAAATTCCGATGATAAATACCGGATTAATCAAAGAATCAAAGATTCTTCATACAAGTGCTTTTGCATTAAGCAAAGAACCAGCCAGAGAAAATATTCTTTTGGCTTTCAAGTCGGCATTTGCCTTAGGAAAGGAAATTTCGTGTGATTGGAATTTTGCACCACAAATTTGGCATTTTGATACAGGAATGAAGGTTTTTGAAGATTTATGCAGCATGGAGCCTTTGTTAAAACTGAGTTTAGATGATTTTAAAAGATTTATTGGAAGCGAATTGGCTGATGAAAAAATGGCAAAAGATTTTTTAGATCAGTACAATACAAAGATTTCTTGTTTGACTTGTGGAGCTGATGGAGTTTGGTTTACCAATGAACAAAAGGAATGGGTTAAAATTGATGCTGAACATGTAGTTGAGGTAAAAGACACCACAGGAGCCGGAGATGCATTTTGGGCTGGATTTCTTAATGCAAGGCTAGATGGAAAGAACAATGAAACTTGTGTTAGGGCAGGAATTGGATTGGCTTCAAAAAAAATTCAGAAACTTGGACCCTTGTATTTATAAAGAAAACAGATGAAAAATAGGGGAATAAAAATAGTTAGATTTTGGAGGATATTATGCCTTAAAGTACTTAGAATGGATATAAGTACTTTATTATGTGAACATTGCTATTTAACATAATATTAATTATAGGATAATTATTTAGATTATTTAAATAGTTCCAATATTCATAATAAATGCATTTGTTTGGGTTGATTAGTATTGAAGCAATCTTGATTTCATCTGTTCAATAATATCTTTTTAAATATTCAGAAAGCATTTCTAAATAACCTTCTTACAATTAAAACTCCGGAATTGTAAATCCGATTTTGCTGCCCAATCCGGCTTTACTGAAAATATATATTTCTCCGCCGTTAAGCTCTGTATATAACTTAGAAATTTTCAATCCAAGGCCAGTTCCTTTTTCATTTAAAG
The DNA here is from genome assembly GCA_027487625.1 of Bacteroidota bacterium. Classification (GTDB taxonomy): domain Bacteria; phylum Bacteroidota; class Bacteroidia; order UKL13-3; family UKL13-3; genus CAISCU01. The sequence goes on along the minus strand of JAIYDG010000232.1, from coordinate 8,772 downwards.
TTCCTCTGGTACTTGAACCAGCCGAAAAAATATCATTTAACCTCTCTGTTGGAATCCCAATGCCTTCGTCGATTACCTGAATATCAATCATTCTGTCGGCATTCGTACGTGTTAATATGGTAATTTTACCACCTGTATTAGAGTACTTAATTGCGTTTTTAACTAAATTACTGAGAACTATTTCAAAGAATTCCCTATCACCAAAAGCTATAATTCCTTCAGGTATGTTTTTCTGAAGTTCAATTTTCTTATACGATAATTGTATTTGATTGTTATAAATCACATTCTCAGTTACTTCATTCAATTTAAATTCAGTTTTGTTGATTTTTAAGCCATTCATTTGAGACTTGGCCCAATACAAAATATTTTCAACCAAACTGCCAGTTTCAGCCATTTGAATGCTAGCCAATTCTATGATTTTCTTCTTTTCTTCCTTATCTAAATCATCATCTAATAATAAATCGAAAATGGTTTTTGCATTTTTTATTGGGGTTTTAATATCATGTGATAAGGTTGCAAAAACAGCATTTTTGTAATTATCTAAATCTTGTAATCCACTGTATTGTAGTTCAATGAGTCGATTTTTCTCTTCTAAATGAACTAATAATTTTTGTTGTTGTTCTTTATAAAACAATGAAATCTCTAAAACACTCCAGGTAACCATAAATAGTGAAATAGTATAATCAATCAATTGAACCAATTTGCTTTCATATGGAACTATCCAATAATCATTTAAGAAATAAATTACTAAAAAAACAACTGTAATTAAGTAACCAAGAACCAAACTGATATAGGATTCTCTTCTATTTAAAAATATTGCTAAACAGTTTGGTAAAATTGAATAATACAAAAGTATAGGCCCTGAAAATCCTCCATTCCTTGGCCAAAAAATCATCATGAAGATTAAATTTAATAAAGTCAATAACAATCCCATTTTTTTAGAGGCATATCCCAAACCTCTAACATAAAAGAACATCATTCCACTAATTACAAACATGATGAATGTTAAAAGAACAAGTTCTAATGCAAGGCCAAGAAAATAATTTCCTAAAAATCCAATTAAGCAGGTAACAGAAATTATAAAATTACTGATAATAAAAAGTTTGGCATTAATATCTAAATCTTTTCGATAATTGAATATCCAATCTTTCATTAAGTTGGTTGGTCTCATGTAATTCTTATAAGGGTTATGCAATTTCTTAATAAATTAGCTTTAAATCAAAGATTTTTGTCAAATTTTGAAGAATTAACTGACCCATTTCTTTTTAATCATGGATATTTGAAAGATTTTGAAGTATTATTGATAATCAAAACATTAAACTTGATTATTTTAGGTGAAAAAATTAAATCAATTCACTAAAATGCTAATATTGGATAATTTTATCAAATGATTTCCACCAAAACTATTTTCAACTTTTTACTTATTGTTTTAATCATAGCGGGAATAGCTTCAATGCTTTTTATATCTATCCCCTACTTTTTTAAAAACCCTGATACCCGTTTTCTTTTGAGTAAAATCTCAGTTCAACACAAATTAGTTTGGCAAATTGGTTTTAAAATCCATGTTTGGAGCTCAATTTTTGTCCTTATTTTTGGTTTTTTACAGTTTTTAAACCCGATTAGAATCAAATATCCCCAAATTCACCGAATCCTTGGAAAACTTTATGTAGGATTGGTTTTAATGGTTTCTGGTCCTGGAGGAATGATTATGGGTTTTTATGGCAATGGAGGTATTTATGGCAAGATTTCCTTCGTTTTAAGTGCATTTTTATGGATTTTAAGCACATATTTAGCATTTAAAAGTATAAAACAGCTTAATTTCACCCAACATGTATATTGGATGAGTTTAAGTTTCGGACTTTGTTTGTCGGCATTAAGCTTACGATTTTATGTGATGGTTTTACCGTTTTTCTTCCATCTTCCATCCACAACAATGTACGCTTTAGTGGCTTGGTTAAGTTGGACTCCTAATTTAATTTTGGCCCATTATTATGCTAAAAAACAATATGTTAAGATTTAGAACGGACTATACTTTATCAATTCATTTTTCCATTTTTCAACGGATTCGAAATTAGAACCGCCATTGGTTTCAAATTTTAATCTCCACAATTCCGAATTCATTCTTTTAACAAGGTTGTTGTAAATCAATTGAGGATTTTTATTTGAATTTTGATTATTCAGAAGGCTATCAAGTTCAATTCGGTATTTTTCACCAACTAACATGGCTAAGGTTATGTATATGCTGCCTGATTCATTCCTTTCATAACAATAATTAGTGCTAAAATAATCAATATAAACTCCTGTTTTATAGTGATTTTGAGTTTTTTGAGCAAACAAGTTTATTGCAATTTTAGTGTCGTAATTGTTTGTTTTACATTCTGGGATTAAGTTCCAGTTTAGGCTCCAATTTGAGTTTAAATAAGCAATTCCTGTTATTTTCTCTATTTCCGCTTTATTGATACTTTTACCTTCAATTAGAGATTCCAATTCAATATTCTTATCTAATTGATCTGATAAAATTTCACCAAGAGAACCGTTTATGTTGAAATCTTCATAAATGTTTTCTGGTTTTGAAAGAATATCCAAATAATCATTGTTAAATTCTAAACTATTGAGTGGTAGTTCATTTAAAGTATCCGATTGATAAGTAAGATAAGTATGGGTTTCAATTTTTTCAGAGTCATAGGTGTAATTTAACTTTAAATGATGCGCAAATACCTTACCATCAACAAAATATTGATTGCTTTCAATTGACATGCTATCTGATAGATTTACTGGTTTTGAAAGAGGTACAATAGGTAGATTTTTATAATATTTCCACCTCAAATTACATGATTCAATAAGCCCTGATATCAAATTATAGTTTACTTCTCCACTTACATTTGGATGCTTCAATTTGATGTTAATTCTATTATTTCCAAGATTTTGAAAATCTAAATCCAATAAATCAGCTTGACTTTTAAACGATTTTACAAAAGGGTTGTAAAAGTAAATATTTGGTATCCCGAGTAGATTTGATGATAAAAGTAGTTTTGTGTTTCCAATAGACATGTAATTTTGGAATAAGTTTTCATTTTTCATCGTCAAATTCCCTACATACATTTCAGTTGTATTTAATCCGGCTTTGGTATTTTTGATATTGTAAATACCATTTATCAATTCAATTGGATAAATGTTTGATTCTCCATAAGTTAAGGTAACAATTTGTGCCGAAAACGGTTTCAAAACTTTTTTCGACTTTAAAATACCATCTCTAATAAAATTAAAAAGGACCTCTTTTTTATACCCGGAAACAATTACATCTTTATTAAAATTGAAATTCATTTCCTCCATTAACACTTCTAAACTTGAAGTAAAATTATTTTGAGGATATTTTATTGATTTATAACCTATTGTAGTTATATAAATAGTGTCATTTGACGTATTGTTTATAAATTTCAACTTCGCTTGCCCATAAATATCAGTTAAATAATACTGCTTTTGAAATGTAATTGATGCAAATTCAATTGCTTTTTTAGTTTTTGAATCTTTAAGAGTTAAAATTATATTCTGCTGAGCAAAGAGAGGAGTTGTGAAGAATATTAAACCAGCAAAAATTAAGAATCCTTTCAACAAAAGCTTTGATTGTTCATTCATTTTTGAATTATTATTTTTACTTCTTCTAATGGCTAAATCCCTGAAAGCATATTGTAAAAAGTCCACTAAAAAACAGAATTGGTTGCAATAGAGATGTATCAAGAAAAACAATTAGGGCCTGATGAAAATTCAGAATATGAGATATTTTCAACAAGCCCTGTTTAAACTTTTGAATGATATTGGTCTTTTTATTATCTTAAAAAACAATATGTTATGGTTTAGGATTGAATTTCCCTTTATCTAAATTAAAAGTTACTTTTTTACTAAATACTATGTTTTTTAATTCATTGTCTCTCGATAATACTTCTTCTTTTTTCTCCCAAATTCTATTATAAATAGAGATTTCAAAACTAGAATTACTATAGCTTACTGTGGCAGATGTTTTATTATCCTGCCAAGCAATTTTTTTATAATCAATTATTTGTCCAGAAGCTGAATATACCACTGCATAAAATGAAATATTACGTTTTAGCTTTTCAATTCCGTAATCAGAACTATCTAAACTATAAATGGCTAAAATTGATGAATCTGGAAATACCAATTTGGCAACTTTGTTGTATTTCAAGTAACTATTTGGATTTTCTTTTCTTTGAGGTAGAAAATTACTTTCTAAATAACCCAAATCTACTTCTTCAGAACCCTCTTCTTGTTGATATGCTTGGTATTCAAATTTTTGTATGTCTTCGAAATTTAATAAAAAAGGTTCATCAAGGTTTTTAAAATCAGCAATATAAGTTTTAAAGTTTTCAATATTTTCAGTATATTTTTGAAGCTCTTCTTCCTCCAAAAAAATCAATTCAATATGTTTTTTCAGTTTAGGTTGTGTTAAAAGATCAATTCCTGAATTAGAAAAAATAAATTGTTCAAGTTGCATTTTATCAGCTCCATTTTCCAAGGAGTTGTATATTAATCCATTTAAATCTTGATAAAAAGTTGTTGAATAATAACCACTTAGGATATAGTTCTCAAAATCCTCCTGACTTGGTTTCCCAAATATATGAATACTATTGTAATCACCTTTAATTGTTAAATAAGCTTCATGAGTAATTAATCTGTAGCAATCATAAGCATCCTGGTAATTTTTGTTTTTTAAGCATAAAGCACCCAATTCTCTATAAGAATCAACCTGAGGGTATAAACTAATTGCTCTTTTGAAATACCAAACAGCTTTTTCGGGGTCTTTCTCTTCTTTTGCTTTATTTAAATAGGAATGAGCAAGATGTTGGTATTTATCTCCATTTTGAATCATATAAGAATAAACAGAATCTGCATCAAACAATTTAGACGCTCTAATTGCTGGTACTTCAACTTCTACTTTTTCTATTTCAGATTTACATGAAACAATAAAGATTATTGCGAAAATCAAATAATATAGCTTTTTCATGTGTTATTTTTTTGCAATTCTTATTGAATCATTAAAATTAGCAGGTACATCTTCTGCTTGAATCATCCCATTATTTTTAAAACTAAATACTGCTTTTGCAATCAAATCAACAGATTCAACAGTATTTTCATCGATGCCGAAAGAATTAATTGGTTTTTCCCAATTCCTCTTTTTCTCTTCAATAATTAGCTTACCTGAACTAAAGCTACAGGTTTTTATTTTTTCAGCATTACATTGACAAGCAATCAATTTTCTTGAAATCTGCTTTCCATTATTATCGTAAACCGCTAAAATGGTTTCTACTGGCTGATATCCATCTCCACCAAAACTTGAAGTTGCATAAACTAAAGCCACATAATCAGCAGTTTCGGCAACCTTGGCTACATAATAAAAATCGTTTGATACTTCCCTACCAAAACTTACATTTTCCATTTCCGGAATGAAGTCAGAAAACTCATAACTAATTGATTGTTTGTAGTTTTCCATTGATACTTCATTGTCTGAAATTTTAAAATCTGGATTAAAATTTGTAAATGAGTTTTTGAAAATGTTAAATTTAGAGTAAGTTCCTCCTATTGAAGAATTTTGAGTCAAAACATTAATTACAAGCTCTTTATAAGAAGGTGATTTAACGTATTCTGCAAAATCAGGATCATTTTGAATAGCAGTTGTGTCAAAATAGCCTGTATTAAATGCTCTTCTAAATTCAGAATTTACATCCCACCACCTATAGTTGTCTTCTTTATTTAGTTTCGCTAAAAAAACTTCGGCTTTTGCTAGTTTTAGATGGATAGCATATTCGGGTTTAAATGATAAAATTTGAGCAATTTCAAAACATTTTCTCGATTGCTCTAAGTATTCAGGATAGGTTCTAAATGCTAATAATGCACTTCCCAATTCATAATAAGTTTTTGCTTCAGGGAAATACAGAAGAGATTCTTTAAAAAGAGTGATTGCTTTAAGAGTGTTTTTCTTGTTTTTAAATTCATCTAATCCTCTTAAAAAAACTTCTCTAGCAATTTTTTGAGTTGAATCTAATTCAAATTCATTTGCATCAAAAACCACATCATAAACCAAATCCTTATCGAAAATCTGATCTCCTTGAAGTTTATTTAACTTCACTTTTAATACAAATTCCTTTTGCGGTTTGCTACAAGATACAACTAGTGTAAATAAAAAAAGAGAAGTTACCCAAAGGCAACCTCTCTTTATGTTATCAATAAAATGATTCATTTATTCGGCCTTTTTTCAAAAGTCGCAATTCTAATTGGCTTTTGCTACAAAAGGGTTAGAAAATTTCTTATCATGAATAAAATTTTGGTCGGTTAGTGTTTTCAAAAATGCAATTAAAGCTTTTTTATCATAAGCACTTAAGTTCATTTTCTTAGCTTTTACCTTAGAAAAATCTGCAGAAATCTCTTCTCTCAAAGCCCAGTCCAAGTCTGGATGATCTTTGATTCCTGAATTATAATGTTCAACCACTTCTTCTAAAGTATTGAATCTTCCATCATGCATATAAGGTGCAGTTAAAGCTATATTTCTTAATGTTGGCACCTTAAAGAATCCTTCACCTGAACTAAATCTTGGGTCAAAAGGAGGTTCTAAAATTCCTCCTTTAAATGGATTTTTAGAGCCTTTGTCTTTATAAACTAAATCTAATCCAATATTTGCAACTTCTGTCGACCATCCTTGGTTTAAATCAAAACCATGACAACCAATGCATCTTTTTTCATTAAAAATCTCCCAACCTCTTATTTCTTCTGAGGTGTAACTTGCAAAATTGTTATCTGCAGCAAAATCATATGGCGATTTAAACGAAATTAAATTTGAAACAAAACCACCTAAAGCTTCTGAAAGGTTTTCTACAGTAATTGTTTTAGTACCAAATGCTCTTTCAAACAATGCTGGGTAATAAGATGATTTTTGAAGTCTATCTAAAGTTTGTGTGATAGAATCAAATCCCATTTCTATATGATTTTGAACAGGCTTGGTCACCATAGATTTAACATCGAATTCTCTTAAATCCCAGAACAAACCTCTACCAAAATCTGAATTAACAATAGCCATAGAATTTCTAGGAGTTGCTTCATTACCAAATCCCCTACTCGCTTTTACTCCATCAGAAAAAGCTAATTCTTGTTTGTGACAACTTGCACAGGAGATGGCCTGATTTACAGATAATTTTTTATCATAAAATAAAACCCTACCAAGTTCAATTTTTTCATTTGAAAAAGTTGAATTTTGAGTTAGTTGGAAAGGAAGATGTTTTTCTTTTCCTCTGATAGAATAATCAGCGGCAGTTTCACCCAATAAAGGTGTTTCTGAATTTAAATAAGATGATTCGCTGTTTGTAACCTTTTTACAGGCTACTAAAAAAATTAGAATCCCTGCTAGAACGTAAATAGTTTTTTTCATTTTGTTGGTTTTAAAACATGAAATTTAGATTGATAAAAGATGGAGGTAAGAATACAAAGCTTCGTATTCCACCGGCATCTACTCTTCCATCTGGAAAGGCACTCCCTGTGAATTTTGTGCTTGATTCTCCTGTTATGTATCCAAATAAGGCTTCTGTATTGATATTTAAATAATTGGTTATTTTAAATTGAACCCCAAATGCGATTTGCGCTCCTCTTGTTTTTGAACTTTGCTCATTTGTACTTGTTTCAATAGTACCTAGACCATTATTGAATTTGTTTTCAGTAAAGTTTTTACTTTTTGATCTTCTGTAATCTAGACCGTAAAAAACTGTAAATCTTTTTGATAAATCCTGTTGGAATTCAAAACCAAGTCTATAAGCCATACTTTCTTCCCTAGTTTTGAAATCACTTGATGAATTGTTTTGAGTATTACTTACTTCGTTAAATCTATATCCTAAACCCATTCTTAAACCTAATCTTGTATTGGGTTTGATATTCCATTTATTTTGAAATAGTTTTACATTTAAATCGTAAGGACTCGGAGTTAAATTCAAATTATTGCTATTAAAAACAAAGTATTGTCTAATAAAATCAGAGGCATTAACTCCAACTTGAACTAATTTAGGGTTTTCCTGAATTGGTGTTCTAGTAGGAAGTGCTTTTATTTGACTAGTTACAGGCGCATCTTCGGCAAGTATATTTGCTAAAAAGAAAGTATTAAAAACTAAGAAAAGGGTAATTTGGATTTTCATCATATTGCTAATTAGACACCAATTTACGAAAAAGGTTGCCACATTATTACAAAAAAAAGACGAATCTGATTTTTTTAAGAAAAATCTATGTTTTTAATGAGTAGTCAAAAAGTCTTTAAACGACCAATTACAATCAATTTTTATAATAATAGGAAAGCAATTAAAAATATTTGAATATTTGAAGAATACAAAAATAGAATACCATGAAAATTAGGATCAAAGGAAATTCCATTAGATACAGATTGAGCAAATCGGAAGTTGAAGAGTTTAAACAAGAAAAATATGTTGAGGAATTTACTGATTTTGGAAATTCAATTTTTTGTTATGTTTTGAAAGTGGTTCAAAATCAGCCTAATTTATGTGCATTTTTCAAGGATGATACCATGACATTTGGTGTTCCAGCTCATATTGCCAAAGAATGGACAGATACTGATATTGTTGGATTTCAGTATGAATTTCCATTACAAAATGGTTCAAAATTGTTTCTTTTATTGGAAAAAGATTTCGTTTGTCTTGATAATACTTTTGAAGATCAATCGGATAATTATCCGAATCCGAATGAGAAATGTTGATTGATTAATCC
>JAIYDG010000084.1 GCA_027487625.1 Bacteroidota bacterium | reverse complement strand
TTGAAAATGGAATATCTTCAGATTTGAATATCAAATTTCCCTTGAAGTTACTTCTTATAGCATTTTCTAAATCAGAAATATCTGATGAGTTACAATCATAAACAGACAATTCAATTAAATGAAGATTTTTACAATTATTTAGAGATTGAATAAAATTTTTGAGGAAAATATCACTTCTGTTTTTTATTCCTACACAAATGCTAATGGGTTTTGGAGAAGTTACAGGAATTATACTATAAATTAGAAATTGAAAAATCCCCTTAATGTCTAAAAATAAGGTATATAGCCCTAGTTTCCTTTGTGGAGCTTTTGTGATATACCACAAAGGAAATTTAATTGGTTGCGGAATATATGTTTTCGGATTTATCACTATTACAAATAACTTATAAATAAATAGTTAATTTAATACCAATTATTCATCCATAAGTGCCAATAAAGAACTAGAATCATTAGAATTTCAGGAACACTAAGTGTTTAACTTCTTTTACTGTAACTTAAAACAGCCCAAGCATTAAAGAATATTGCAAAAAGAATCATGATTCCAACGTGTTTTAGTATGTCAAATAAAGTGCTCCCTTTGAGAATAATCATTCTCATCACTTCAATAAAATATTTTACAGGATTAAACCAAGTAATAATTTGAGCCCATTTAGGCATGCTATCAATTGAAGTATATAATCCACCTAAAAGAATAAATATCATTAGAAGGAAAAATGCAATTAGCATAGCCTGTTGCTGGGTTTTTGATATTGTTGATATCAGAAGTCCAAGTCCAAGTGTTGCCCACAAAAATACGGCTGCAAATAGGTAAACATGAAATAAATTTCCCAGTGGAGATATACCATAAATTATTCTGGCTACCAATAGGCCTAAAGTTAAAACTACTAATCCCATTATCCAAAAGGGAAGTAATTTGCCTAATATAAAGATGTGTTTTTTAATAGGAGTTACATTAATTTGTTCTATAGTTCCGGCCTCTTTTTCTCTTACTATATTTAATGATGTTAAAAACATACCAACCATTGTAAGCAAAATTGCAAGTATTCCTGGTACCATAAAGTTTCTATAATTCATATGAATATTGTACCAATTTGAATATTCTAATAAAATCCCTTTTTGAAGTTTTTGCTCAGGTGCATTCAGCCATTCTGTTCTTACTTCTATATTGTATTTTTGAATAAGTGAATTTAGGTAAGATGCTCCTATATTAGCTTTTGCACCATTAATTGCATTTACTGCCATAAATAATTTTGAATTATTTTCTTTTACCAAATCCTTTTCAAAATTAGATGGAATTTCAAGTATTATATCTGCATTATCATTTGCAAAATCTTTCATTGCTTCTTCAAAAGTTCCAGGGGTATTTTTCAATTTAAAATAACCTGATCCATTAAGTCTGGTTATTAGTTCAGCTGAAAAGTCTGATTTGTCATGATCAATAATATCGATGTTTATATTCTTTACTTCATAATTTGCTGCCAATGGAAGTACAATTAATTGTATTACCGGCATTATAAACAACATTCTTAGTATAGCAGGGTCTCTAAAGACTTGTCTGAATTCTTTTTCTAATAAGAAGATTAAGGTTTTCATTAAGCTAATCTGATTTTATATTTTTTTACACTTAATATCAAAAGAAAAACTGTCATACCAATAAGAATAAGAGTTTCCTTGAGAACTCCGGATATTCCTAATCCTTTGAGCATTACATTTTTTACAATGATGAAGTACCATTTTGCAGGTACAATATTTGAAATTGTTCTTAATGGTAATGGCATGTTTTCTATTGGAAACATAAATCCACTAAACATCAATGTAGGCAAAAACATTCCAACCAATGATATTAACATAGCTACTTGTTGAGAACCTGTAATAGTTGAAATAAGTAATCCCAGACTTAATGCAGTAATAGTGAAAAGCATACTTTCAAGCATTAATAAAACTAAACTGCCTTTTATTGGTAACTCTAATGTATAAACGCTCAATAGTAGAATGCTAACAACATTCACCATCGACAAGAAAAAATAAGGAACTGCTTTAGCTACAATAACCATAAAAGGTTTTAAAGGTGAAACTAACATGACTTCCATCGTTCCTAGTTCTTTCTCTTTAACAATTGAAATCGATGTCATCATGGTACAAACCAACAATAATATCATCGCCATTACACCAGGAACAAAATTGTAAGCACCCTTTAATTGTGGATTATACAACATCCTTATTTCTGTTTTAATTTGTAAAGGATTGACCGAATTTGGATTTTTTGTTTTTTGAAAATCCAATAAAATATTTGACATGTAATTTTTTAAAGTAGTTGCAGTATTAGGTTCAGATGCATCTGCAATAAATTGTACTTTGTTAAATCCATTATGGTTAAAATCTTTTTCAAAATTATGAGGAAATACTAACACAGAATTGACTTCTCCAGATTTAAGCACTAAATCAATTTCTGAGTTTGTTTTAATTTCTTTCACCAAATCAAAATATCTGCTGGCATTTATTTTTTCAGTTATTTGAGCACTTAATGCATCTTTCGAAGGATTAAGTATTGCTATTTTTGAGTTCTTAACTTCATTTGAAAGCGCAAAACCAAACAATATTATTTGAGTAATAGGCATACCAAACAATATGAAAAGAGTCCTTTTATCTCTCCAAATATGAAGCCATTCCTTTTTTATAAAAACTAAAAATTGTTTCATATTAATCTCCTGTTCTAGTTGCTTTTCTTGCCAAATCAAGGAAAACCTCATCCATGCTTGAAGCATTAAATTGTTTCTTTAGTTCTTTTGGCGAATTCATTGCTTCAATTTTTCCATCAACCATCATCGAAATTCTATTGCAGTATTCTGCTTCATCCATATAGTGTGTGGTAACAAATATTGTTGTTCCCAATTCTGCGGCTTCGTAAATCATATCCCAAAATTCTCTTCTAGTTAATGGATCAACTCCACCCGTTGGCTCATCTAAAAATACTATTTGAGGAGAATGAAACATGGCAGCAGAAAAAGCTAATTTCTGTTTCCATCCCAATGGCAAGGATTTTACTAATGCATTTTTTTCCTTTTGTAGGTGTAGTCGATCCAAAACCTTTTCCGTATTTAGTTTAATATCAGGTCTACTTAAACCATAAATTCCTCCAAAAAATCTTAGATTTTCACCAATTGTTAAATCATCATACAAAGAAAATTTTTGACTCATGTAACCAATATTTCTTTTGATTTTTTCAGTTTCATTGTATATGTCATAACCAGCAATTGAAGCTTTACCGGAACTTGGCGTACTGATGCCAATCAACATTTTCATTGCCGTGGTTTTTCCAGCTCCATTGGCGCCAAGGAAACCAAATACTTCTCCTTTTTTTACATCAAAACTTATTTCATCTACAGCTTTAAATGATCCAAAATTTTTAGAAAGTTTTTCTGCTTTAATTGCTAATTCATTCATTGTTTGCTTAACATTAATTCCATAAAACAATCTTCAATTCCTGGTTCAATTTTTTCTAAATGTTGATATTCAATTTTGTTTTGAATCAATAGATTTTCGAAAAATTGTATTTCTTGATTTTCTTTTAAAGTAATATGGAGTTTTTCTCCAAAAGGGTGACAACTATGAATTTCATTTTTCTCTTTTAATGCCTTCAAAGCAATTCTATTATTTAGTGATTCTAAGGAATAAAGGTTTCTTTTAAATTCTTTAATTATTTTATTTGGTTGATTTATAGAAAGAAATTTTCCTTCTTGGATTAATGCTATTCTATCGCATCTGTTTGCTTCATCCATATAAGGAGTTGATACAATAATGCTAAGTCCATGCTGTTTTAATTCCGATAACATATCCCAAAATTCCTTCCTGGAAACTGGATCAACTCCTGTTGTAGGTTCATCTAAAAATAAAACATCTGGTTTATGAATTAATGCACAACTTAATGCTAGTTTTTGCTTCATTCCCCCAGATAAGGCACCGGCTTTTCTATCTTTAAATGGTTCAATCTGTTTATAAATTGGAGCAATCATTTGATAATTGTCCTTTATTTTAACATTAAAAATTGTTGCAAAGAATTCAAGATTTTCTTCTACACTTAGGTCTTGATAAAGTGAGAATTTTCCAGGCATATATCCAACCTTTTTTCGAATATTTTTATAGTCTTTAATAACATCATATCCCATTACATTAGCTGTGCCGCTATCTGGAAGAAGTAATGTTGTTAATATCCTGAAAAGGCTTGATTTTCCTGCACCATCAGGACCAATAATTCCAAATATTTCACCTAAATCAGCATCAAAAGAAACACCATCTAAAGCAATGGTTTTTTCCTTTTGAACAGTATAGGTTTTAGATATTTGGTTTATAGTTACTGCTTTCATTTTTCAGAATTGAAACGAACTTCGCCATACATGCCTAATTTTATGCTACCATCATTAGGTACGAGTAACTTTATTGCATAAACTAAATTAGCTCTTTCATCTTTAGTTTGAATCGTTTTAGGAGTGAATTCTGCTTCTGAAGAAATCCAACTAATTTTTCCTTTTACTTCCTTCTTTTCACCATTTCCGGCATCAATAGAAATATCTAATTGTTGACCTGTTTTAAGCAATGGAAGTTGATCTCCGCTTACATACATTCTGAAAATAAGTTCATCTAAACGTGCTATTTTGTAAATTGGTTTTCCTAATGCAGTTATTTCATTAGTTTCAGCATACTTGCTTAAAACAACTCCTTTTATAGGATTAACTATTTTTGATTTTTCAATTAAATCCTGCGTTTGTTCTATTTGAACTTGTAAAGGAATTATATCCTGATTTAATCCATTTTTACTTATTTCAAGACTACTTTGTGAAGCTATGTATTGTTTTTTTAAAAGACTCAGTTGAGCATTTATATCATCTAATTGTTTCGTACCTGCTGCTTCAGATTTTACAAGATTTTCGATTCTTTTCTTTTCCCTTTCCGCAGTAAAGATTTGTTCCTGAATTGATGCAAGTTGTTTTGCAATTTCAGGTTGTCTAGATAGGATTGAATTAATGGTTGCCCTTAACTGCTTTTTCTTTAGATATAATTGTGAAGTATCAATGATAGCAATTAATGTGCCTTGTTCAATTGATTGGCCTTCCTCAATATTTAATTGAGTTATTTTACCATTTACTTCTGATGAAACTATTGTTTCAATGGTTTCAAATGTTCCACTTGCATCAAATTTATTTTTGCCAGAATTGCAAGAGTATAAAAATACAGTGATTAATAAATTGCTAAGAATGATATATTTTTTCATAAGAATTAATTTCCGCTAATAAGTTGATATTGATATAATGCCATTAATAATTGGGTTTCGTGGACAAATTTGTTCTGTCTGCTGATTTCTTCTTGGTTTAAATCGTTGATATAATCTGAAGCTCCAATGATTCCGTTTTGAAGTCTGATTTCTGAAGTTTTCTTGATATTTATTCTAAGTGATAAAAGTTCATTGTCTGTTTGAATTAATTCCTCCAGTTTCTGAATTTCATTCTCTTGTTGTTTCAAATTCATATTAGTATTTAATAAGAATGTTTCAGATTGATTACTGATTATATCTCTATTAATTTGGTTGATTTTTCTTTCTTTCCCAAAGGTATAGAGGTTTGAGAATGTCCAGTTTATTCTTACTCCAGCAATGTAAAACCATTCAAATTCGTTTTTAAGCATATTCAATCCTGGTTTACCATATCCACCTTGTGCAAATAAGTTTGCTTTAGGCAGAGATTTAGTCAAACTCATTCTATTTTGTGTTAAAACTAATTCACCTTGTTTTTCAAAGATTTTTAATTCAGGTCTGTTAATTTGATTAGTATTAACGGGTTTAACGGGTTGTTCAAACTTATTTGTTTCATTTATTTCCATACCCATAAATAAGGATAACATTTGTAAGTAAGCTCTTTGAGAAGCCTTAATTTCAGCATTACGTTGTTTAATCTTTAATATTTCAGATTTTATTTGATCTATATTACTTTGGAATGTTAATCCATTATCTTTTTGAGCTTGAATTCTTTTTAAATTATTTTCAAGATCTGATTTAGTAATGTCAAGTTGTTTCTGATTTTCATTAAGAATTAAAATAGAGAAGTATAATTGAGTTACACGTTCTTTTACTTTATAAAGTTCAAGTTCAATTTTCTCTTGGTCAATTGCAGCTTGTGCTTTATGAATTTCTTTTTGTAGAGAAGTATTTCCTCCATCAAATATTACCTGATTGAAATCAGCTGTTATTTTATATTGATCTTTATCTAATGATTGAACCTTAAAAGGAAGATTATCCAAGGGTAATCGTGTAACATCAGATTGATAGGAAGCTTGTGCATTTATTCCTAATTGTGGTAGATAGGCTTTCGATGCATTGCTAATTTGGTAATTTTTACTTTCTTCAATTAAAGCTCTTTGTTTAATAACAGGATAGTTTTTTAAAGCAGACTCTTTGCAAAAATCAAGACTCAGCGTTTTTTGAGCTGATGCATTTATTAGTGATAAAAGTAAAATGCTAAAAATTGAGATAATCTTATTTTTCATTTGAATCAATTTTTTTAATAGACTGTATAATAAAAGCCGGAATTATTTTTTTTCTCTCTTCCATAAGTTTGATAAAGTTTTTTTGGTTGAGTGAAAAGGCTTCAGAAAGAATAGGTTTTCCAACAAAAGGAAACATCGACATTGAAACCATATTCATCCAAAGGTGCCTTGCATCGGTTTTCTCGATGAGGTTTTGTTGATAAGCCTCTTCCACAGATTGTTCAAAGGCTTTAAATAGTTTGTCGAGACCATTTGTTTTGTTTTTCGCCATGTTTATTAGAGCATCTGGATTGGTATTAAACTCATGCAGAATAAATGATGCTAAATTTGGATTTTTAATATTAGAATCGATTTGATGATTTACTACAGCCTCAATTTTGCTGAATAAATCCATATTCGAGAAGTTGATATTCATTATACCTTCTACAAATTCCATGAAATTTTTATGAAATACCAATTCAAAGAGTTTGTCTTTGCTTCTATAGTAGTAGTGTAATAAAGCTCTATTAATCCCAG
>JAIYDG010000053.1 GCA_027487625.1 Bacteroidota bacterium | reverse complement strand
GTTAAATCTCTTCCAAAATTATCTAAAACCGGAGTTTTAGATTTTACATCTCCTTTTCTTGGAGTTTCGGTTCTGCGTTCTTCGGGCACTTGACCAAAAAATTCTTCGTCTTCTGCAGGCATTTCGTTTTTTACCTCTGAAATATTGTTTTCAATGGCAGCCTTAAAAATGTCATAAGTTATGCCGTATTGACTTAAAATCTGTGATGCTAGGTTATCCTCATCACGCAAAATTGACAGCAACAAATGTTCGGTGCCAATGATATCTGTTTTAAAAATTTTTGCTTCGAGATAAGTTATTTTTAAAACCTTCTCTGCTTGTTTAGTCAAAGGGATATTAACAAAATTTGTATTGTTAGTAGCTGAACCTCTGATATTATCCTCGATTGTCTTTTTCAGTCGTAGCGGGTCTATGTCTAAGGCCTTAAGTGTTTTTAGCGCCTTACCATCTCCTTCTCGGATTAAGCCGAGCAGCAAATGTTCGGTGCCAATATAATCATGCCCCAGACGAATAGCCTCTTCTCTGCTGTAAGAGATCACATCTTTCACACGTGGTGAGAATTTTGCCTCCATAATGCTATCTATTTATTAAAGGAACTTAAGTATCAAAAAGGGTTCCAAACTTGTTTTTGCAATTTAATAAGTTCTGTCAAATTTTTACACCTGCTTAAACGTGTATATTCACAAATTAAGGTGCATTTAACTATAAATGACCAAATTCTTGATAAAAGGTTTTAATTTATTCTAGCAAATTTTACAATCAAACCTAAAATCATGAATACACTATAAATTAATTGGTATCAAAACTTTTTATTTTAAATGTTCGCTTAAAATTTTGTTTAACCACTTTAACATGGCAAACATCACTATAGCTGCTATACCTAATAAGACAAAATTCACCAAGAAAAAGTTGGCTTTGTTTTCGTAACCATCCCAAAGGGTAGCAAGAATTCCGGATAATTTATTGCCAATTGAAGTTGCTAAAAACCATCCTCCCATCATTACAGCTGTAATTCGTTTTGGACTTAATTTCGAAACCAGACTTAAGCCCATTGGACTTAAAAACAATTCTCCAACAGTTACAACTCCATAAACTCCAAACAACCAAGCGGGAGATACTTTAACAGAACCATTGCTTCCAATATACACAGCTGCTACCATTACCAAAGTTGACAATGCAGAAATAAGTAAACCCCAAGCAATTTTAGAAGCCGTACTTAAATCTTTGCCTCGCCTTTTATTTAACCAAACAAAAAATCCAACAACAACCGGAGTTAAAACTATCACCCAAAATGGATTGATACTTTGAAAAAGTTCCGTATTATATAAGTAAACATCTGTTCCTTCCGGTGGCAATAGCGCTTTGTCGTAGTTTCTAAAATAGGCAGGATAATCAATTGTTTTCACTTCAATACCCGCTTTTTTAACGAGTTGAAATTTTTCATTAAATAAAGTTACTGTATCAATGGCATAAGTCTGTTTCTCTGCTAAATATAAGGTTCTTGCAGTTGGTTCAACTACAGCAGGAATTTCTCTGTCTGTATAAAATTGAGCCCAGGTTGTTAATGCTGTTCCGTTTTGTTTAAACACTGCCCAAAACATAACTGATACAGCCATAATACTAAGAAGAGCAGCCATTGGTCTTTTATCTTCAATTGAAGCTTTGACATACAAACCAACATAAAAAATAATAACAGGAATTGTAGCAAAAATGAATGCATCAGTGCTATCAGAACCAAAAATACTACCAGGAATCATCCAAGCACCAACTCCTACAACTATTGCAGGTAAAAATACCTGAGCAAATATTCTAGCCAATGACATATCTCCTGGTTCAATTGCTTTTCTGATATCCGCATGACGGTAATGACGAAGTCCTATTAAAAATGTTGCTAAACCAATGAACATTCCAATTCCAGCGGTTCCAAAAGCATATCCCCAACCAAATCTGTTTCTCATATAAGCCGCGAAAAGATTACAAACGCAAGCGCCAATATTTATACCCATGTAAAATATATTGAAACCTGAATCTTTTTGGTCTTTGTAGGCTGGTTCTGAATAGAGATTTCCTAATAAAGTAGAAATATTTGGCTTAAAGAATCCATTTCCTAAAATGATTAAAAACAAAGAAATATAAAAGAAAGTCATGCCTGGCAATGCCAAACCCATATAACCTAAACCCATTAAAACTCCACCAATTAAAATAGAGTTTTTATATCCTAAAACTCTATCAGCAAGTAATCCACCTAAAAAAGGAGTTAGAAATACAAAAGCGATAAAGGTTCCGTAAATATCAGCGGCCTCTTTTCTATCCATACCCATACCACCTTTATCAATGGTTTCAGTTAAGTAAAGTTGGAAAATACCAATCATTAGGTAATAACCAAATCGTTCCCACATTTCAGTGAAGAACAAAAATCTTAAGCCAGAAGGATGTTTTTGATTCATGCTGCAATTAAAGAAGTTTTTTGATATTGCAGGAAGAAAATGAATATAAATAAAATAGGCGGACAATTTTTAATGTTGACCGCCTAATTATAAAAATAAGTTTTCTTACCAACTTCCACTAGAACCACCACCACCAAAACTTCCGCCGCCAAATCCACCGAAGCCACTATCTCCACCGCCTCCACTAAACCCACCACTTCCAAAGTTTCCAAAAAACGGAGGTACCATACCACCTCTAAATCCTCTGTTTCTTCCGCCGCCTCTGCTAATAATGGCGATGATAATTATTATGATAATTATTACAAATAAACTAGAAAACGGACTACCTTTTCCCTTTTTATTTTTGGGTAAATCGTTAATAAATTCGCCTGCTGCCGCTCTAAAAATATAAGTAGTTGCAGCATCCAATCCGCCATAATAATCATTTTGTTTAAACGCCGGTTTCATTACTTGGTCGATGATTCTTTTTGATAATCCATCTGTAATGGTAGCCTCCATTCCATAACCAACATGAATCCTCATTTTTCGGTCGTTAAGGGCAACATAAATCAACAATCCATTGTTTCTCCCTTTAATGCCAATTCCCCATGCGGTTGAAAGCCTTTGGCAATAATCAAAAATATCATCCCCTTCCAAACTGTTTTCAATAACAATAGCTACTTGTGTTGAAGTAGAATCGTTGTAAGCTTTAAGTTTAGCTTCAAGGTTTGCTACTTGTGAAGCATCTAAAATTCCAGTAAAATCATTGACTAATTTTGGAGGATTTGGACTCGATGGAACTTCCTTTGCTATTGAAAATAAGCTAAGAAATAAGAATAAAATTAAGCTGCTTAGTTTCTTCATTTTTGCTCTCCTCCAAATGAAATTTCATTAGACAATTCGTTTGTATCATCACTTTGGTAAGGAAAATATTGTTTGAGTTTTGTACCAACATCGCTAATAACAACTTGTAATCCTTTAAGAAATTCTGCTTTTGAGAAATGCTGTTTCATTGTATCTCTTTCAGCATCCCAAAAAGCATTACTAACTTTTTCATGAATGCCAATATCACCAATAATGGCAAATACCTTCGACTCATAAGCAAGGTATATTAAAACACCATTTTGCTTTTCAGTTGAATGCATGCCCAATTGAGCAAAAACTTCTTTTGCTCTATCTTCTGGCTTGATAGTACATTTTGGCTCAACATGAACCCTAATTTCACCGGATGTATTTAACTCTGCAAGTCTGATTGACTCAACCAATTGCTCTTGTTCTTGCTGAGTAAAAAATTGTTTTGACATAGAATTGGCTTAAAAATAAAATCAGGTTTACCAGGCAAAACCCAATAAACCTGATTTTGTATGATTAATTTCGAATTAGAATTTCACTTCCGGAGCTTTTGCTGCAGCAGCATCAGCTTCAAAATAACCCTTTTTATCAAATCCCAACATACCTGCAAATAGTACTTGAGGGAATTTTCTGATATAAGAATTATAATCATTAATAGCTACGTTGAAATTATCTCTTTCAACTTTAATTCTATTTTCAGTTCCTTCGATTTGACTTTGCAATTCGCTAAAATTTTGTGTAGCTCTTAACTGAGGATATTGCTCAGAAACTACCATTAAACGACCTAAAGCTTGACTCAATTCACCTTGTGAAGATTGGAATTTTTGTAAACTTTCCGGAGTCAATTTCTCAGGATCAACAGTAATTTGAGTAGCTTTTGCTCTGGCTTCGATTACAGCAGTTAATGTTTGTTGTTCGAAATTAGCAGCACCTTTAACAGTTGCAACCAAATTTGGAATCAAATCCAAGCGCCTTTGGTAGGCACTTTGAACATTTGCCCAAGCCTTGGTAGTACCTTCTTGTTTAGTTACCATATTGTTATATGAACCACATCCGCTCATTAATAACAATACAACTGCAGCAACAATTGCCAACAAAATAATCGTTCCTTTATTCATGTTTTTGATTTTTTATTACGATAAAGTAAAGATACAAATTAACTGCCAACAAATTACAACCTGACAAAATGTACCTTACATTTTACGAATGGTCAGTTTTTTATTTAAATGAAAAAAAATTGCTTTCAATAAATCCAAACAAGATTTTCTCTCGTATCTGTATTCAAAATTCAAATTATGGAAAAGAGAAAAAATTTAAAATTCACTTTAATGGGATTAGGATTTCTCATTTTATTAAGTGCTTTCACCATTCAGGCTCATGTTTTAATGGTAAAAAAAGAAAATAAAAACAAAATCCCTTATCAACTAAGCAGGATTGACATTCAAACAAAATTGAATCAAAGGGAGGCTATTACTTTACAAACAAGGGTTCTAAAAATGAAAGGTGTTCAAAATGCCATTTTCAATAATGAAGATGGGATTCTGGTTTTTATCCATAATAAGGATATCGTTCAATCAAGCGGTATTTATAATGAGCTGATTAAAAATGGTCAGTTAAAAGCAAGCCAATTTATAAGCAAAAACTCAGCAAACCAAGGAGGATGTCCAGTTGTAGTTTCCGACAATTTCTCTTTTAAGAACCTTTACTTAAGTCTATTTCACAATAAATAACAACACAATGAAAAAACAATTTTTACATTTTTTTACCATGCTTTTCATCAGCATGATGATTCTTTCTTGCACTAAAAAAGAAGAAACTACAACCCTAGTTGCAACAAACCCTACATTGTATGAACAAGTTGGTGGCACAACAATGGTTGATGATCCCAACAATCCAGGAACGATGATTGAAAAGGGTCGTTTAACTTTACGTGCTGTGGTTGATAGTTCTATTTTAGTAATTGCTGCTGATCCTCAAATGACTAAATACTTTCCTGTATTATTTTCAGAATTAGGAACAGGAAATACAACAGGATTAATGG
The DNA here is from genome assembly GCA_027487625.1 of Bacteroidota bacterium. Classification (GTDB taxonomy): domain Bacteria; phylum Bacteroidota; class Bacteroidia; order UKL13-3; family UKL13-3; genus CAISCU01. Next base: position 301 of record JAIYDG010000053.1, on the reverse strand, counting down.
CTTTAAGCAAAAGTTTCACAGATTTTATGTGTTCGGCAACTGGCTGCAAAAACTCAGCATATGCTTATACAGGTATGAATATGAAAGATGCACATGACCCTGCCAAAAACAAAAGAATGGGAATGAAAGCTGATAAAGCAGATTTCGACAAATTTGTTGGAAACATTGGCACTGGTTTAGCAAAAAACGGAGTTAATTCTACAAATGCTAAAAAGCTTGTAGATGATTTAGTTGCATTATTATACACAACAGAATCCGCTATTGTTCAAAGATAAGTAAGGGGCTTCCTTTGAATAAATTC
>JAIYDG010000541.1 GCA_027487625.1 Bacteroidota bacterium | reverse complement strand
GTATCCCTTTATTCTTTGGAGCAAGCAGAGCCAACCTAAAAGCTGCAGGAGTGGAAACACAAATAGGTGCTCTTCAATACAAAATGGCTCAACGTGAAATGGAGAACAAAAAATTCATCTTGTGGAGTAACTATAAAAATTGTCTTTCATCTTATCAATTGTATCAAAACCGAAGTTTAGCTGAATCTGAATTAACTATTAAAACCGCAAGTCAGTTGTTTCAATCAGGAGAAATTAATTTTCTCGATTATACTCAGTTAATCAACCAGGCTGCTGCAATTCAAAGTGATTATGCCGATGCACTTTATCAGGTGAATGAAGCCATTACTGAACTCAATTATTTTTTACCTTAAAAATTAAATCATGAAATTCGATAGCAAATATAAAATAGCGCTAAGTGTACTACTTTCAATAAGTATAGTATCATGTGGCAATAAAGAAACTGCCAAACAAGCAGAAACCGAAACTCAAACTGAAAATACACTCATAGAACTGAATGCTGAACAAGCAAAAAATGCTGGTATTCAAACAGCGGGATTAGAAGAGAAAAACATCAGTGGTAGTTTTAGAGTAAATGGATTAATTGATGTGCCACCTCAAAACATGGTATCGGTTTCTATGCCATTAGGTGGTTATTTAAAATCAACACAATTATTACCAGGCATGCATATCAGTAAAGGTGAAGTGATTGCAGTAATGGAAGACCAACAATACATTCAATTACAACAAGATTATTTAACAGCAAAAGCTCGTTTTGTTTATTTAGAAAATGAGTACAAACGTCAAAAGGATTTGAATACCAGTAAAGCCACAAGCGACAAAGTATTTCAACAAGCAGAATCTGAATATTTATCGCAGAAAATTGCCATCCGTTCTTTGGAAGAAAAACTGAAATTAATAGGAATCAATCCTGTGAAATTGAATGAAAATACCATGAGTAAGAGTGTTGAATTGCGTTCGCCAATTGATGGATTTGTTTCGAAGGTTGATGTGAATATTGGTAAATATGTTTCTCCAACAGAAGTATTGTTTGAATTAGTAAATCCAACAGATATTCATTTAAGTTTAACTGTATTTGAAGCTGATTTACCCAATGTGTTTATCGGACAAAAAGTACTAGCATTTACCAATAACAATCCTTCAAAAATGTATTCATGTGAAGTGATATTAATTGGCAAGGATTTAAGTGCAGAACGATTTGCAACAATACATTGTCACTTTGAAAAATACGATAAAACATTAAGTCCAGGAACCTTCATGAATGCCATGATGGAAACCGAACATAAAACAGTAAAAACATTACCTGAAGAAGCAATTGTACAACACGATAACAAATCATTTGTATTTATTGAAAGAGAGAAAAATGTATTTGAGTTGTTGGAAGTAAAAACCGGTATGGCAGAAAAAGGAAGTGTAGAATTAATACTCGACAAAACCGAATTGCTGAAAGTTAAATTTGTAACTAAAGGTGCTTACAGTTTACTCATGAAATTGAAGAATACGGTTGATGAGTAATTGAATTAAGTTAAGAGATTTTAAAAAACAAAAGACCTTTCCAATTAGGAAAGGTCTTTTGTTTTTGCAGAAATCATATCATCCGGAATTTGATATTTTATGTTTTAATTCCTTCTTCCGTAACCAGCTTTTTCAGCTATTTTTTTTGCTTCTTCTTTACGCATTTTTAATTCTCTCATATCTAATTGTTTCCAGGCTGTATTCATTGTAGATTTATACATCTCGTCGAGGTTATAAACCAGAACATCCCAAATTCCTGGATCTTCTAATGGAATATCTGGGCCATCATACTTGTATTGTGATTTGAGATAAAATTCTTTTGTTTTTAAAGGGATACTTTTAATCCATAATTTAACATGGGTATGAGGTTCGTAAATAAATATGTTAAGTTTTCCAATAAGAGTTACTTGTCCATCGTAGTAATATTTATCTTTTCTAACTTTTGCGCCATATGCATTATATAGTGCAGGTTTGTGATGAAAGGCTGAACCTGTAAATTGAATATCTACTTCTGATTCAATACACAAATCAGATTCGTTTTTATCGCTGAAAACAGTTTCTTCATAATTTTCATACGGTCCTTTAAATGGCATACCTTTAGCGACCAACATTTCAACAAAATCAACAGACATATTCTTTAAAAAAGTTCTGAAAGGGTTTTTCATCTGGTAAGATTGTGAAACGCCTGTAGAAAATCTAGGATTGATGAATAGAAATGTGATTTTGTCTGGGTCATTGGTATGGTCATCCGGAGGAGTGAAATCAAAGGTTGTTGAATTTAGTGTAGCATTGTAAGATTGGTTCGTCGATCTTATAGATGAACAGGAATAAATGAATGTAATACATACACTCAGAAGTAGAACTTTTTTCATGGAGCTTAAATTGATTTGTTACTCATTGGCTTTTCACGTTCCGCCCCGTACTTCTTAATGGTGTGTTCCGGTTTTCACTTTTTGGAATTGATAAGTTTCTCTCATGGAATTCGAGATTTGTAGAATTTGAAATGCTGATTAAACCATAATTAATCAAACAGAAAGAGCTTGGTAAGTGAAATACACCGGTTGATGTGAAAGAATCAAAGCTAGAAGAATATGTGAGATAACAAAATGATTTGAACCTTTTGTCTTCTAATATTTCAAACTATAAAAGTTCAATTTTTATTCAAGAGTATATTCTTTGAATTTGAAAATCATAAATTGTCGTTTGAAACTTGATGTTTATGAAATCCAATTCAATTCTTCTAATGTTTATACTGATTATGCTATTATTCAGCCTTTTTATGCATCAGTCGGATTCTTCATTTGGTCTTTTAAACAATGTTAATTGGAATAAAGATTCATTAGCTTTTATTGCTAAAAGGGATTCTTTAAGAGCCCGAAAAATCTTTGATAAATATTGTTATGAAGACTTTTGGAGGGACATTGATAGATCAAAGCTTGAATCTCAAAGTGTTTTTAAGAATTCTTTGATGTGTTATCATCAATTGCCAAAGAACTTCTATAAAATGATTCATTTGAAATTTGTTTATTTGGATGAACAACCTTTGTTGGATTCAATTAATGAAGATTTCGGAAAATTAACAGACTTAGATTCCCTAATAATAACTAAATCTAAAATAAGGTACATACCAAAAAGTATGGGTAAACTAAAAAAATTAAAGAAACTTGTTATAGCTTGGGGAGGGGAGTTAAGAGAAGTTCCCCCTGAAATAGGAGAATTAAAAGAATTAATCGAATTGGATTTATTTCGGAATAAATTGAAAATACTTCCAACTGAAATTGGGAAATTGAAGCAGCTGAGAAAATTAATTTTGGGTGAAAATGAGTTTTCTGAAATTGAAAAAGAACGCATCGCAGAATTATTACCTCATTGTGAAATTCAGTTTGAATATAATTTGGTTTACAAGAGAAATAAATGAATTTTAGTATGATTGTTAAATTACTTAAATTTTGATTGGGCTTTTTTATCAAACATTTTAAATTAGAGAACATGCAATTTCAATTGAAACCACTATTATTTTTAATTGCATTTGCATTGTTGTTTTTAGTTTTAACTACGCTTTATTTTGACATTAGAGCTTACATTGGTTTACGTCGAAACGATAAAATAATATCTGAAATAACTCAAACAGTAAAAGCTAACAATAAAGCATTTCAAGAAGCAACAGAATACTTTTTTTCAATTAATACCAAATCAACTGATTTTAGATTCAACTATTTCAAAGGTAAAATTCAATTTGTTTCTTATACTTCATCAAATGAGCCTGATTTTATGATTGAAGATTCCCATCTTTTGGCTCTATATAACAATTTTGATATAGCATCTGTTAGAATCACAGATACATGTAATAATCAAAAGGTAATAAGTTATTTTTTTG
>JAIYDG010000557.1 GCA_027487625.1 Bacteroidota bacterium | reverse complement strand
GCCAATCGTTTGCGCACCAAACTGATGCAGGACATGCAGAAGGTATTCGAGCAGGTGGACGTGTACGTGCATCCTTCCTGGGGTGGGCGTAGCTTGAACATCACCAACCATACGGGGCATCCTTGTGTGGTGATTCCGAATGGTTTCCGGAATGGGCGGCCTACGAGTTTGAGTTTTACGGGGAAGTTGTTTGAGGAAGGGAAAATTTTGAATTTGGCGAAGGTGTATCAGGAGGCGACGGTGCATCATAAGGAACATCCGGTGTTGTAGTTTTGGGTGAGTGAAATGTTGCTAACGAGCAGATTTCAAAAGCATTGAATACAAATTCGTCGCCCAGGCATTTAGTCACCAACGACATATAACATCTTGTAACCGCCCGTTTCAACGGGTGGATTCAGACGCCATCACTCTTCACATCTATCATCCTTCCAGAGGTTTGCATCATGAAATTGTGATAGATGCGGGCCTCTGGAAGGATGATAGATGTGAGTTGGTAGCTGGGCTGAATTCCCCATCGTTATACTCAGATTTTTATATTTTCTCTATAATAAAAAGTCTATCCAGATGATTTACATTTTTGACTGGTAGCCAAAGAAACGAAGTCCAGAAATTGAATTTCGGTTTACCAATGGATATTTGTCTGAAAAAAAACATCCAATTAGTTCGTTTGTAGAGGATTTCCCAAAAGATTTAATACTTTTTTCACAGGTTGCAATTCTTGACGCAATTGTACCTGTTCCATAAATTAAATGTTTAAAAGCCTCTCGAATATTTTCAACTGAATTATTATTTATGACTTTTGTTTTATTTATTGCGTATGACTTCATCGAGTTAAGGCAACTTAATATATTTTCAATTTCGGTTCGTTGAATTGTTTCTATTTTCTCCTTTGATAGCAATCTTTGAACAGTTCTTGCATTATTTCTTCTCCATTCAATATCATCATGTTCTTGTCGGTCATTCCAATTTTTATATTTTTTTGACCATTTTTGTATCTCTTTCAATTGCTGTTCCTCAGATAGAACCCTTGGTGCCTTCTCATAGTAATCTTTTGATGGCGTAATGTCCTGGTGAAACAGAAAATTTAAAAAGCCATCTATCTCCCAATATAGAGGCTCAGTCTCCCAAATTCGTTGGATTTGTCGGTATTTCTCTGCAAAATCGTCGAAGTCAATTAAAATTCTATCGTATTTCGTGTATTCGCTCCTTTTTTTTGCAATTTTTCCAGGGCTTTTGGGCAACTCCCAAATATTGGGTAGATTGATTATAGTTGTTTCGTCTCTCTCTTTCACAGGTTTATAAATTTCAGCGGTATCTACTGAGTTTAATTTTTCGGCATTTGACCACCATTCTTGAAATATCACACCAATCTCATTTGCATCTTCAAGAAAAATTCCAATTTCATATCTCTTTGAAAAAGCTGTCTCCGTCAAATTTGCAGAGGTAATCAAAGCAATATCGTCGAGTATATAGATTTTGGCATGAATCCCAGGCAAAGTTTTTACATCACCTCTTTCGTGGAAAGTTTTCAGCATGACTGTATTTATCGCCTTCATATCCGAAACATCCGTCAAAAGCTTAACTTGAACTGCCTCATTTTCAAGCCAAGTCTTTCCAAGTATCTTCATAACTGCATCTGTCTTACCCAAATATGGTACACAAATCCAAAGTCTATTTTTAACTTTTTCTGCCCTTTTCCTCAGTTCCCGGACCAATTCATTTCCGAATAGTGGTTTCATATTTTATTATATTTTTATTATCTACTCTTGTTGTTTCCGCTAATGATTAGCTTGCTGACGCGTTGTGAGTCATCAGATTTGTAGGCTAGTTGTTTGGTGCATGAACAATAATATGTTGTTATAAACACTCAATCTGTATGCAATGAATATCATGGGGAATATTTTTAATTGTAGGTACGCAAATAAACAACTTCTTTTTGGCTCTACTGACAGCAACATATCTAATTCTATGCTCTTCTTTTGACAAATCTGGGTTTCTCAAAAACTCAACTTCTTCGTCATCTTCTAAAATTAACACCGTATTATCAAACTCATCGCCTTTGGCTTTATGTATCGTGCGATACTTACCTGTGTTATCTTTCACTTCAACGCATTTTAAGTACTCTTCAAAAGTTTTTTGATGGGACGGCTTGGCTACTGTAATCTTGGATACCTCTATTTTAAAAATTCCATTCTTTACCAAGTATTGATTCGAAAACTCAGATATGCTTTTACCTGATATGCTGTCAAGATTGGACAGTAATATTTGCATCTTTTCAAGTGCTTGTTTCCGCCATTCGTGCTTTTGAAATTCATCAATGAAGATTTTAGATTTTACTGCTTCTCTTCGATATAGACGTACAAGTTCTTGAATGGCATCTTTGAATTTATCCTTTTGAGCAAAAGCAACTGCTTTTATACAAGCCTCTATCCAGCGACTCCTATTTGTATTGTCTTCTTCTTTTAGTCTTTTAAATAAGTTCTCCCTTTTACCTGTTAGTTGATGTTCTATGGCTGTAACCGTTTCGTTTTGGCGTGCTAATAGTGTAAAATTACTTACTACTTTCCTTATTTCTTCCAAGGCCTTTTCTCGGTCCCCGATGTATAAAATTGGTTTTTCGCCCATTTTATCATTTCCATTTTCGTCTTTACACGGATTTTGTGGCATCCTATTCCGAATATGATTAAGTAGATCAATAATTTGAATAGTGCTTCTACGATTATCGGCCATTATATAAGTTTGCATACCTGACAAAATGAAGCTATCAAATTGTTTTTCATCTGCCCCTTGAAATCCATAAATAGACTGTGCAGGGTCTCCGATAACGCCTACAATTGTCTCTTTTTCTGCCAATAATTTTAAAATTGCAGTTTGTATCGGGCTTGTATCTTGAAATTCATCTATCAAGAAATAGGGAAACTTTGCTCTTAGTATATCCAATACAAAACAATGCTTTGTAATAATTTGGTAACTAAAAAATAAAACATCACTATGGCTTAGTATGCCATCCTGCCAATATAGCTTTTTATAACCCAATAAGTCCGCTTCTAAAGTGTTTAAGCAAGCACTATTTAAACTAATGTCTCTTCTATCTTTTTTTGCTTTGTTTCTATCTGTTTTAATTTCAATAATACTACTATTAATTTTATAATTTAACGAGAGCAACCAATTTTTCAGCCGTTTTTGATTATCATCAAGTTTTGTTAATTGGCTTACTGAAAAAGGATGCTTTAATTTATTTTTTTGGGGGTGATTTTCAATCCAGGTATTACATTTACTTTTACTAACGAAATCCTCATCATGCCCATCCATTTTTGATACGTTCAGATTATACTCATTTGACAGTGTAAAAGCATAAGGCTTTACGATATGCTTATACAAAAAACTATGAATGGTACTTACCTCGACTTGCTGTACGGAAGTACCTAAGCGTTCTTTAATAGTATCAACGGCTACATTTGAGTAGGTAAGACAAGCAATAGAACGAATTTTACCCAAACGAGTAGAGCGAGCCAATATATTTTTAATATGTTTGGTTAGCCAATGCGTTTTGCCTGCACCTGGGCCAGCAGACACTTTAAAGTGCTGCTCGATATTGGTAATGATATAGTCGGAATTTATTTGCGTATCCATTCTATTGCGTCTTTTATATATTGAGGTACTTGAAAATCTTGGTATTCAGATGTGGCCTTCTTAGATAGATTTTCTTCTAAAGCAACGGATAAATCTAAGGCGTTTTCACCTTTGCTTATTGCCTTTAAATACAATGCAGCAATGATCGCGTTTTTCCTATCGTCTTCTGTCCATCTTGTAATATCTACGCTATTAATAGCTGTCTTCAAATTTTCTTGGTCTTTTTTTCGTAATCCTGCAATAAATTCATCCAACAATTCAGGACGTTTTCCTATCATTTTTCGAAGATAGGGTTTTGTTTTTGAGCCAATGGAGTCAGTTAGTAACAAATTTAGTGATGGATTACTGAATGCCAAATCATACTCAAGCGTTTTACCTTTTTCATCAGCAAAATAAACTTCAATGTTTTCAGCATCATTGTAATTATTTTTGACTGCTTCCCCATTAAATTTATACTCGTACTGGCCGGAATCTAGACCATATTCAAATGGGAAGCATTTTGTAAATAAGGATTTTTCATCATGGCCAGTTTCCTCTGTAGCAAGTATATTTTCTGTTTGAGTTTTTTTACGAACAGGGTCTCTATCAGTTATGCAAACCACTTTTTTGTTGATTGCATAAGAAGATTTCTGAGTATCAAATAGATGCAAGAAATGCTCAAAATAACGACCTCCCACATTGACAACTGCAATATGATTATCCTCTAATGAATGTCCTGCATACTTAGCCAAGGTAGGAATAAGCAACTGCTCTGCTAGTCCTTCTACTAAAATCACTTTTTGGGCAAAAAGTATATCAGATTTAGTAGCATCCAAAAAGCGTTGGACATATTTTTTACTATTTTTAGGATCGTCGTCTGGAAATACTTTGCCAGGGTAGCCAACTACGGTCTCTCCATTTTCGTTGTGCATACAAATAATATCGTCCAATTGAACGGCAGAGGTAATATGAGTGGAATGGGTAGTGACAAAAATTTGACGGACTTTGTTGTCTCCTTTGTTTTTGTCTAAGAATTTCAAAAATTTATACTGCATAGAAGGATGAAGGTGGGCTTCGGGTTCTTCTATGCTAAGTATAGAAAACACTTTGGCATTACTCCCTTTATAATCTTTACTTGTATCTGATTGCATCTTTGCCAATAGCAAAGACATGAAAACCAAATTATTATACCCAAGTCCATTATGACTAACGGGGATATCTATGCCAACTTCATAACGGATGATTAAGCGCAAAGCAGTAAAAATATCTTGCTCTGAAATGCTACCATCAAAATCAGGTTTGGCATTCCCGTGGAAAGATGCTCCTGTATCCTGGGCATAGGTCTGTATTTGTTCTTTGCCTTTTTGTAATCTAGTGTGAACTGTTTGTACTATAGGAGTAATTTCCTGTCTAAACTTGTCCTTATTTTGCTTCTTTATTTCATCCTCTTCCTCATGGTCTAAAAAATAATTCATTACATCTCTCAACAAAGTACTTTTCCCCGAAAACATGTCACGTTCTACATCTCGAATTGCATCCAAAAACTGAAAGTCAATTTTTTGCAATGATTCGCTATCTGCTTGGTTTTGATTTTCGGGTTTCCCCCCCCAAATACGGTAAACGTAATAACGCAGAAAATCATGCTCAATGGCTTTCCATATTACCTTATTGTCATTTATGTCTTTTACCGCTTCTTTATACTTTTCTACCTCCTTTTCAGGCAAGAAAAACTCATAGGTTAGTAATGCTTCATATTCGGCATCTAATTTAGTTAGCCAATTACTTACAGTTACTAAGTCTTCATTATCAATATTGTTTGTATCATGCCTACCTTTGATTACAACCTCAATGGTAACTTTTGGTGGATTGTTTTTTAAATCATCGATGTCTGGCGTTGGTGATTTTTGAAAATCATCAATAACTAACCGTTTTGCCCCCTGAAAGTCCAATACCAAAGCCAACGCTTTAAGTAGGTTTGTTTTGCCTGCATTGTTATGTCCAATGATCACGTTTACCCCTTCGGTAAATTCAACCTCTTTTTCTTTGAAGTTGCGAAAGTTTTTTATTTTTATTTTTGAAATGTACATAACTTTTTTTATTATTTGTAATGAATTTTAAATTCATGCTTTATGACCGAAATTTGGCTTTGATAGTTTGCTATTCGGCAGTATGGATAGCCAGCCGTTGGTGGCAGAGTTACATTATATTTTTATTTTGAATAAACCCTTTGGCAATTAATTCTCGCTCGAATTTATCATGCCAAGGAAATTTATTATCCACTTCGGTGATTTTCAATTTTATTTCATCATTGTTTAATTTTTGAGAAAAATGACTGCTAATGTAACTCAAATATCTTTTTAATTTTAGGTAAGTTTCTTTTTTTTCGTCCGTATCGTTTTCATTAATTAGAGTACTCGTATAATGAATTTTATTTAGGGCAAGTAAAATGAGTTTCTTGTAAACGACTTCGTTTTGTGGAAATGAATTGATAAATCCCATAACATCTGCTTTGAGTTGATTTATTACAACGTTACTAAGCGCATTTCTTTGGAAAATAAAGTCAAATGCTTCTAAACTTCCTTTAAAAATTATTGCTGAATTTAATTTTGAAACTTCACTATTAGTTGCAAGCCCAAATGGGTAGTATAGATATTCAATATTTTTCACATTGGCATCTTCAACAAGACTTCGAAGGTATTTCTGTTTGGAAATGTTATTTATTTGCAACAAATATTGCTTCGTAGAAACATGATTACTGCTTTCAACGATTACAAGGTCTAATGTTGAGTGCAAATTTGATATATTTTTTAAAACCAAAGTTTTCTTTAATTGGCCTACTACTTTACAAAACTTTTCAATCAAACCAAAGTTAGTTGTAACTATTGAAGTATCATCAATATTTTCAAAAGGCAAATCGTAATTATATTTGAAGGATATAGGAAATTTTGTTTCTATAATTTCTATCATGTAATTACGATATTGGTCAATTATTTCGCAACAGATTGCATCTTCATTAAACTGAACAGCCTTGTCAAAATATCTTTCTACATCCCAATTAAAATTCCAGCCTCTGTACTTGTTGTTATGGTCAACAATCATTTCTGATTCCGCTATAACCAATTCTAACTTATACCTGCAAGACAACAAATTAAACATTGCATAACTGTTCCTTTCTTTTGCTGAAAAATCGAATAGGTCTGAAATTATATCACGAAATATATAAAATAATTGTCTTTTTAAATCTAAGGATTCAGTCGTTTTGGAAATTTCTTTAAATTTATCGTAGATGTTTTTTGTCAACAAGCCAAAAGTTATATGGTCAAATTCTTTCACGGAGACAAGCCCAATTTCTTGAATTATTTTAAATGAATTTGTTTCATACTCAGTTTCATCAATTTCGCTGGAAGGATTATACGTTGAAGTCATTTCGTAATCTGAAATTGAATCAAATATTTTTTTTATATTTGATCTACTTTGAGATTGAGACAATAAACTTGTCATTACCGGGAAGATGCTTAAAACTAAAGAGAGAGAGAATAAAATTGACTCTAAAAAAATTAGTTCGCCATAATTATTGAATACATGGATAATTTGACAATTTTTGAGATATATAAGTACATAAATTAAGAACCCAACATTTAAAATAAATAAAGTGAACATTATTTTTAGTTGCTTTTTTCTGAAAAAGTTAGAAAATGCAAATCTTCCAAAATATTTATTGAAAATTTGGAATGAAAGCAAAGTAAATGAAAATATTATACTAAGAATGACAACAATAGACCTCAGAATTGTTTCAACAGTATAAATCGCATTTTCAAGAGATAAAAATTGAAAAGAAAAATCAACCTCTTTGATGAAAAAAAGTAGGTTTAACCCGAAAATTAATAAAAAAATTAACACAGTAATAGGATGAAGGAAAACGTATTCCCTTACATCAATTTGCCTGAGTTGCCAAATTTTATATTTGGCATAGTTTGATATTTTTATCACTATTTTCAATTTTCATTTTTTATTTCCTGGCATTAGATGCATTACCGTACTTCACCATTCACCCCAAAGTGTGTGTATTCCTAATTATACCAAACCCTTCTTCCCCATCCTTAAGCCTTCACCTCCAAAAAAATACATAGCGTGAAGCATTTCAATCCGTAAGATAAAACAATAATTCGACGTTGCAAGTATAAGTGAAACTAAATTTACAAGTCACCATTCCTATCTTTTCCTAAATCTTTACCCCCCAAAAAAAATCCCCCTCAAAAAATTCCCCCCTACACCTTAACTTTGGCCAACTCAATCACCCTCAACCAAAACAACCATGACCCGATTGATTCT
>JAIYDG010000584.1 GCA_027487625.1 Bacteroidota bacterium | reverse complement strand
CAGACCATCAGATTTAAATCCAATGTTGAGCACCACTTCTTTTTCTGTAAATCCTACTACTGTTCCTTTAACGATTTCTTTTTCGTTGAATGCGTTTAAAGTGTTTTCATAAAGACTACTTAATTTTTCATACTCCTCTTTCGAGTACCCGCCAAATCCGGCGTTGTCAAGGCTCCAGTCGAAATCCATTTCGTGAGCGTTACTTGTTTGGTTTGTGTTTTCTGTCAATTTTTTAAATCTCCTTTCGCTTAAAAAAGCTTGCAAACATAATTCTTCTAGATATAACCACAAAGAATTTCAGCACTTTATCTGCTTTTTTTTGAAAAATTATCTGATGTGATGGAGTTTTTGTGATTTTTTATTCCGAAAATTATTGCACTAATTATCAAGAGTCCTGAAATTGAGTCTATTGGCGTATCTTCAACTCCATCTTCAAATTCTGGTTGTGCTTTAATTTCTTTTATATTCAATAAACAAAAACTCAATGTTATAAGGGTAATTATCTTTTTCATTTTTGAATTTTATTGATTTTTTTTACCTGAACCATTCCTTTTTCATCGGTCATTCTTATGATATAAATACCTTCATTCAATTCGTCTAATTGTAAACTTATCAAGTTTTCAAATTTTGATAGTTCGGTTTTTAATTTTAGTTCTCCTTTGGTATCAAAAATTTCAACTGATTTAATTTTTGTTTCTGTGTTTTCAATATGTAATTGATTTTCAAATGGATTTGGGTATATAGTATATTGCTCCCTATTTATTTCAACGAACCCATTTACTAATTTTTTCTCGCTGATTATTTTCCAAGAATTAGAATCAAGTGCTCCTGGCGTTATTTCTAGTTCCAGTCCTTTGTTCAATGGATAAACTTTATTTTCAAGTTTATTGAATAGTGATAGTTTATTTAAGTTGTTTTCCTCCAGTACTTTAAGTTTAAGTTTTGAACTGGCTCCAAGTATTAAATCAATTGTGTCGATTTGATTATTATTCGACCTTAAATCACTACATAACCAAATATTGTCTTTCGATTTTGATGCAATGAAAATATTTCCGGCAAATAGTTTAATGATATCTTCCATTGCACTATACTCTTTTTTTGCATTTTCATTATTTCCAATCAGTAATAAATCAGACCCATAATTATCTCTAACTTCGATAATTGATTGTTGGGTTTGTGTTTTAAAATAAACAGGAGAACTTTGGTATGTTTTATGGGATTCTTTAAAATTCCCTGATGGAGTATTGTTAAACTGAATTAGAAATCCACCAAACGGAGCAACATACTGACTTCCTGTGCCTGAATTTGAAAAGGCGTTCCAAGCAACATAGTTTCCGCTTTTTGCATCCCTTTGATAAATACTAGGATTTACATTGCTAAAATCAGATTGATCATAAATTTTATTCCAATCGATATTACATGGATAAGGATTTCCCAATAAATTCCATCCATCTGCAGTTGCATCGCCACTATTTGTATAATTGGCAATACTTGCAATTGAAATATTTCCGGAATTTGGATTTCCTGTAAAATCAATATTTACATTACCATGAGAAGGTAAATTTTGATACAATACATTTGAATTGCTTCTATCACCTCTTATTAAAACTCTAAATCCTTTTCCAGAATTCATTTGTGTGTTTAATTGATTTATAGGTTCCCATCCATAATTGGCATTTGGAAGAGAAACTGTCTCGTCGTAATAAAATGCTGATGAGTTATTAGTTTGGGTTGAATCGAATCCAAATGCTTTTCCTCCTTGGCCCGTAATATGAATATCATCGATTAAGTTTGTGAAATTTCCATTTGTAATAGGGCTGCTTAAAAAACGATATCGTTTCCATCCAGCCGGAATTGTTTGATTAAATGTTAAATTTCCAATGTTTGTACCTGAACTTTCTCCCAACATGGCAGTACCAGATGTATCAGATAAAAAGGTAAAAAGTCCTGAATTGGTCTTGATTAATCCATTGTTTATTAATTGACTACCAGCTTTTATATAACATGATGAGGTATTAGTTACTAATTCCAAACTACATGTTGAGTGAATAGATAATGAGCCTGAAACAAATAATTTCTTTCCACTAGGAACAAATAGTTTAAAATTAGCTGAATTAAAAGTTCCATTGCTAATTATTAGGGAATCAGAATCATTTTCAAAATAAAAACTGACAGCATTTGAACTTCCAGTGCATTTTAAGTTTCCATTAGAAAGTATAAGATTTCCATATAAATGTAATTCTCTTACCGCTCCAATTCCTGCAGAATTTGCTATGTCTAAACTTCCGCTTTGTATTTCTAAGTTTTTTTGAATGCTAATGTCCAAATTGCTAGCAGCCGATAAACTTATCGTTCCTGAACCAGTATTAATAACTAAATCATTTTTAATTAAAGTGGTATTTCCACTTAATTGACAATTGGTAAATCCTAATGAATTATTGAATTTCAAAAACCCCCAATTGGCACCAGGGATTACTGATGGCCATTGTCGAAATTCTACAATACTTCCCGTTTCAAAAGTTTCGGTCCCAGAAAACAATGCTGAACCTAAAGAACCAACGTGTTGCTGGATATATGTTCCTGCAGAATCAATCCTGAAAAATTTGCCACTTCCATCTAAGAAAACAGAATAGTTACAAAACAAAACTCCATTAGTTTTTATATGTAATCCTCTTATGGTTGCAATTCCACTGCTTGTTTTGGTGTGGGATAAAACCAAAACACATGTATTATTTAAGGAAGAAGGATTTGCCCCACTACCATCAGTATTTATTCCCCAACCTGCTGGGTCATTAAAATCACTACTGCTGTTATTTGAGTAATAATAAGTCTGTGCTTTGATAATATTCCCTGAACACATCAAAACAAATAGGAGTAAGAATATTGACTTCATGTTTTTCATGATTCAAAATTCTGTTCCAAATTTTTCTTCTCCTTAATTCTGTCAATTCTTTAAGGTTTTCCAAGCTAAGTTTAAGGAATTTTTATAGATAATCAGTTAGTTATAAGATTTTTTAAAATGCTATTTTTATCCAAACTAAGGAATTCCTTAATGACTAGTTTTTACAAATCTGATGGTTTTTTGTTTGTTTTTATCTTTAAGCTGAACCAAATAAATTCCATCTTTTAAATTAGCAATTTGTATTCTTTTTGTAGTTCCTTCTAATATTTCCCAAGTTTGATTTTCAACTAAAGTTCCAGCTAAATCAAAGATTTTAATGTCAATAATATCAGCTTTATCAATAAGAGTTAAATCGAAATATTCTTCAGCAGGATTAGGGTACAATTGAATAATCATTTCATTTCTTGCATCCATTAATCCTGAAGCAATACTTAGTTTTAAAAGTTTAGTTTCATATGGTAACATCGATAAACCGGTAATTGCTAATCCTGTTGTAATTTCAACATAACTGCTTTTTCCGCTTAATAAATCAGTTGCTAAATAAACACCTGAAGATAAATTAGCATTAGAAACTGATAATGACATTCTGGAGATTGTATCTGCACCACAATTAATTAAACTTAATATTTGGTCTTCATCTTTCTGACGCATAAAGCCAAAAGTTTTAGCATTATCACTAAATATACTTTTATATGTACCGGTTCTTAATGCTTTTTCGGAATTTCTAAGTTGAATAAGTTTTCTGTAATGATGCCAAATAGAATTTGAATCATTTTTTAAAGTGGCAACATTAAATGAAGCATAATTGGAATTTAATGGAAACCAAGCTGTTCCACTTGTAAATCCGCTAAAAGGGCCTGATGTCCATTGCATAGGTCTTCTAATATATTCGTCTGGTTTAGAACCTTTCATGGCAACTTCTTCGCCATAATATAAATAGGGGATACCAGGAATTGTTAAATAAATAGAAGCAGCTACTTTGTTTTTTCTGATATCATTTCCTAAAACATCAATTACTCTGTTTTGGTCGTGATTTGATAAAAAAGTACCAAATTGAAGAAATGGATAATTATCATAAGCGAATTTTACTGACTTTTTTAAATTGGTTAAAGCGCCTGTATTTGCGGCTTCTAAGGCAGTTTGTGCGATGTCAAAATCAAAACAATAATCTAATTTATTGTTATAGTTAACTACTGTTGAACTAGATGTCCAAACTTCACCAACAGTCATTACTTCTGGTTTGAAATTTTCTAAAGTATCATCAAAATTTTTCCAAAACTCAATTGTTTGAGGAAGGTTCATCAAATTAGAACCATTTTCATATAAATACATGGCGGCATCTAATCTGAATCCATCTACATTCATTGAATCTAACCAAAAATGTGCCGCATCAAAAATGCTATCCTTAACTGCTTTATTCTCATAATTTAAATCGGGCATTCCACTCCAGAAAATACCATAATAGTATTCATTGTTCTTTTGGTGCCAAACGTTTTGTCCCCAAGGCCCAACATAAGTTGGTTTGGTTGGCGACCATCTATAATAATCTCTATAAGCTGGATCTTTTGCAGCAGATTTTACAAACCAAGGATGTTGTTCAGAGCTATGATTGATAACAAAATCCATCACTATTTTAATTCCTCTTTTATGGGCTTCGTTTACCATATTTTTGAAATCAGTTGCAGTTCCATAAACAGGATTCACAGTTTTATAATTGGTAACATCATAACCATGAACACTTGGAGAGGCATTTATCGGCATTAACCAAATAGCCTCAACACCTAAATCAGTTTTGGTATTTGGATTGCCATCATTTAAGTAATCTAATTTTGCTGTAACCCCATTAAAATCTCCAGTTCCATTTCCGTTACTGTCATAAAAACTTCTTACATAGATTTCATAAAATACCTTTTCATTCCACCAATAAGTGCTTTGAGCATTTGAATTGGAAACCCAAGAAATCAAACAAATAAAGGAAAAGAGAAGTTTTTGTAGAGTTATACGCATTCATCAAAGTTAAGCAAACAGGCCTTGGGTATTTGTAAAACTTAGGTTTTAATTCATAAAAAAAGTCCGCTTTGTTGGCGGACTTTTCATCATAAAACAAAATAACTTACCATTTAAGGCTGATTTTATCTTTGCTGTTTGATAAAATAAGAGTACTTAATACAGATTGATTGGCTGATATTCCTTTTCCAATTGGGTCGAATTGAGGCATATCATTCATTAATTTATAATTTTCTTTAGTGATTGATTTAGCTCCTCCATTTACTTTTATTGATTTTACATCACCAAAACCATGGAAGTAAACTTTAATTTGATTGAATTTACTATTTCTGTTTCCTTTAGCTTTTTCGATATTCAATTCATTTTTTGAACTGATATAGTTAATATCTCTTTGATGAAAATCTCCACTTTGGTAATCATATCCATCACCAGCATCTTCATAATAAACAAAAGTATTATTTTCTGAACCTTTATAAATATGCAGGAATAAGGTATCAGCGGGTTTTTCTCCAGCATGTTGAACCAAAGTTTGCATTGGAATGATACTGCTACCTTTTACAAAAACAGGAATTTTTTCTAATGGAGTTTCTACATAAATTTCGTTTCCGCCAGCACTTTTTGAATCGTTATACCAATCGTACCAATCATTTCCTTTTGGAAGGTAAACTTTAGTAATAGTTGTTGGACCTGTAATTGGTGCAATTAGTAATCCATTTCCAAAGAAATATTGGTTTTGGTATTTGCCATCGTAAATCATTGGGTCGTGGGTGTAACTGATAGCTAAACTTCTTGCAACCGGCATTCCAGTGGTGCTTGCTTCGTAAAAAGCAGAGTAGAGGTAAGGCATAATTTTATATCTTAATGATATATAATTTCTTGATATTTCTTCAACTCTTTCTCCATAACTCCAAGGTTCACTGTCTTTGGCATCAATCATTTTGTGGTTTCTAAAAAACGGACAAAAAGCACCAACAGCAATCCATCTTGCAAAAGTGTTGATATTACATTCGCCTCCAAAACCACCTACATCATATCCTGAATTTGGCATTCCACTTAAACCTAAACTATTTACTAATCTTACTCCAACTAAAAGAGATTCATCATCTGCTCTGTTGTCGCCAGTCCAGATTGCACTGTATCTTTGGATTCCTGCATAAGCGGCTCTGGTAAGAATTAATGGACGTTTGTTGTTTAATAACTTTTTGGTTCCTTCAAAAGTGGCTCTCGACATTTGCATTCCGTAAACATTATGCCATTTTCTATGATTTGCTTTAATTCCATCGTAGTATGCTTCAACTAAATCAGGGAATTTCTGACCCCAACTTGCAGGTTCGTTCATATCATTCCAGAAGCCATCAATTCCATCAGCTACATAACCTTTGAAAGAATTTCCCCACCACAAACGAGTTTTTTCGTTGGTGAAATCTGGGAAATGACAACGACCTGGCCATACAGAACCTATATGATTTGTTCCATCAGGAAATTTTAAGAATAAATCCTGAGCAACTCCTTCTTCATAACTTTTATATCCTTTTTCAACTTTAATTCCAGGATCAACAATTACAACACTTTTGAAACCCAAATTATCCATCTGGTCTAACATTCTTTTTGGATTTGGAAAACGCTCCGAATCCCAAGTAAAGATTTTGTATTTATCCATATAATGAATATCGAAATACATCACATCGGCTGGGATTTTTTTATCTCTGAAAGTTTTTGCAACAGTTAAAACTTCCGATTCTGGATAATAACTATATCTGCATTGTTGGAAACCTATACTCCATAAGCTAGGCATTTCCATTCTGCCTGTAATATCGGTGTATGATTTTATGATTTCAGCAACATTTGAATTGGCAATTAAATAGTAATTCATATCACCTTCTTCAGCCATAAATGAACTGAATCTTTCATTAGAAGCACCAAAGTTGAAATGAGTTTTAGAAGTATTATCTAAGAAAACGCCATAAACTAAACCATGATGAATCCCCATATAAAAAGGAATACTTGAGTACAAAGGATCACCATTTGCTGGATATCCAAAATAGTCGGTATTCCAATTGGTATAACCTTCACCTCTTCTATCAAGGTTTCCTGTTTTCTCACCAAGACCAATGAATCTTTCACCATCTTGAAGTTTTTTATAGGTACAAACTTCTTCACCAATCCATCCAGTTCCAAATGAGGCATCATCTTCGTTTAAGATTTGACCTTTGTTATTTAACAATTGGAATCTTACAGGATTTTTTGAAATCACTAATTCACAAGAATCTGTTTTAATAGAAATTGAGTTTCCTTTATCCTGAATTGTATGTTTTGTATTGCCCGGTTTTGCAATGACCGCATAGCTAAAGTCATCGAAATTTTCGGTTTTACTTAAACTAATTCTGATTACACTTGGAGAGTAAACCAAAATACGGGCATTGCCATTTTCGGTATTTAGAACAATTCCTTGTTCGATGTTTTTTTGTGAACTTAAATTCCCTAAACTTTTATTCAAGGTTTGTGCTTGAATAAATGCAGATGAAATTCCAAGTAATGAAAGTAGAACTATCCTTTTAAACATATTATTTTATTTCTATTCAAGTATATTAAAAACCTTTTAAAAGAGCATCAAATACTTAGGGCCAGCTGAAAATCTTTATTAGAACTTATTATCAATCAATTAGATTGTATTTAAATAATTTAAATGCAAGGTTTTAAGAACAATGGCTTAAAAATCCTTGCATCAAGTAAAATTAGTTTTCAAATTAAATAAAGACAGAAACAAGGCCATCTTTGTCGTTGCTGCCAAAT
>JAIYDG010000425.1 GCA_027487625.1 Bacteroidota bacterium | reverse complement strand
CACTGGATAAGCGTTTCATTTCCATATTCCATATTTTGTTCGCTTTTTTAGACGAATATGAATAATGTAAAAGATGAAAAAAAAAAAAAAAAATGTTTAAAAGCTATTCTGAAAAAAAAAGCATTACAAAATGAGAGAAAATAAAATTCATGTTGTATTGCGAGAAAAAAATGTTTGAAAGCTATTCTGAAAAAAAGGATTACAAATGAGAGAAAATAAAATAAATGTAGCAAGCATTTTTTTCTTTATACACACACACTTCTTAAAAATGTATTAAAAATTAAAAAAATGTTGTTGTATAATAGTTTGCATTGAATTTTAGTTTTTGAGATTTCTTTTTTTTTAGTTTTAATATTTTTAGTTTTCTGATGTAATTGTGATGATCTTTTGAGTGTGATGTGTCCAATTTCAACCTTCAAAGAAAAAATAAAGTATTTTCACAAATAAATTTCTGTAGTTTTAAATACGTTAGTCATTTAATTTTCGTCAATGTTGAAAAATATATCTGTTTTATAAACATATATTTTATAAAAAGTAGGGGTTTAGATAGCGACACTAATACCTCATTACAAATACCTTTGACAATATTTGATTGGTATCGTCTTTTTTTTCCAAATTTCATCCTAAAGCGTGTTTGCAGACTTAGTTTGGGTTTGAGTTTTGGGTGCAGTTGTTGGAGTTCTATTTCTTCTTCGTCATAGTATTCAGGTCTGTCGGTCTTAATAAACAAATAAATATATGAGATTGATAAAAAATGGGTACTTCTTTGAAAAATTATAATACTTTAATTTTAGTAGTCCATTTTGGGTTTGTTATATTAAAAATTATAAATGTAATTTTACTATTATTTTAAAAATTACAAAGTTAGTTTTGTTCACCCCGCCCCAGAATTGCTCTTGTAAAAGAGAAGCATGTTCGTTCGGCATCTCTCTCATATCTGTGAAAGATGGAGCCGGAGCGTCCATGAGCTTATCCTTTGACGTTCCTTCTCCAGTTGGGTTCTTATTGCTTTGTTTGTTTGACAAAACAATAAACATCACTCTGTGAAAAAAGAAGATGGAAATTGCAGAATTTTATTCAGATGAATCGTTTCATTTTTCAACCATGTTGATCAATCCAGATGTTGTCAATGCTTTCAAATTAAGAACGAGAATTTTTCTCGATCCTAATGAGTATAGCAAAGATGCTATTCGTCAAGCTGAGCAAGATTTTCATTTGGATTTGTCAAAAATGATTGAACTTCATCATGCAAGCAAAACTCACGAAGCTCATCATCCTGAAATCGAACAAGCTGTCAACAAGTTCTTGGAACTTTGTTTGGGTTTTCGAATTCAGCAGCTCACAAGAGTTCGAGATGTGATGCCTTCCATTGATGACGAAGAAAATGATCTTCAACTCAATGCTTTGTTGCAAGAAAATCTGATGAGGGTGAATATCATTTGATAATTTAACATTTAGAATTAATATTAAAAAGCATTCATCAAAAATTGCTTTTATAAAATATCAATTTTTATTCACAGACTTTGACAAACCATGCGGCTTTTGTGAGAGCTTTTCACGGGGCAAGACGAAAGCCTTGGGTCAAGCAGGATGTTGGCATAAATGCTTCTCGAGATAACACTTCTGTTGTGACGGCATACAGGGATTTTTTGGATTTTGACAATGATTTCAAAGGTTTCTGTTCGATTCTGAGAAAGTGCGCAGAATCTCAAGAAATGTTGAAGCCAATTCAAGATGCTTTGGGACATTCTTTCACTCAAGCAATGGATTGATTACCTGTTGACGATATCATTTCGGAAAGTCATCAAAGCCCGGATCTGATGAGTTCGTCTTTTGTCAGCAAGTTTCTGAAATCAATATTAAAAATAATCAAATGAAAAAAATTAAATAAATATTTTGATTAATAATGATTGAATTTTTATTGGTTAAGAAAGAAAAACTTTACGATCGTGTAGTTAAGCATTTTTCGATGGAGGAAGAACATCACTCCGTAAGCGATCAACGCAAGAAGGATGGCAACAACAGCCATCCAAAATGCGACTTCACTTGTCATCTATATAATAACAATTATGAATTAAATACATAGATTAGGTAATTACTTGTCATTTATATAATAACATTTATGAATTAAATACATAGGTTAGGTAATAACTCGTCAGCAATATAATAATAATTATGAATTAAATATACGAAAAGTGTAATTTCAAAAATACATTACGATTGGCAGATGATATTCATCATAAGAGCCTTCAAATTGGGTTGTTGTTGTTGTTGGTGTTGTTGTCGTTGGCGCTGTTGTCGTTGTTGCTGTTGTGTACAACAGCGATGACCAGATTTTTTTGGTTGTTCTTGCTGACGGTGTCGGCATCTGCCTTGTTGCCGACAGTGTCGGCAGCGAGCGTGTTGTCTCCCTCAAAGTAGATGAGGTTGCCGATTTCCATAGGGCTGTGACCCAGTGGAGGCAATATGAGTGTACCACTTTTGAAGTGGGACATTTTTTTTCTTCGGTCAAGTATTTGTGACACAGGCATGCTGTGTCACAACGATACCAATCATCAGGATCGTCAAAAGAATACAAGGACTTCAAACAATTTTCCATTTTTTTGAAAGGGTGGGGCTCAACACCTATTAATAATCTTTGATGACAACCCTTTTGATTGATATCACTAGCACAAATGAAGATGGATTTCTACTTTTACGTCTTCGTAAAAAGTAATGAATATTATGACTCACACACATTTAAACTAAGAGAAGTTTCTTTTTAATTGAATGAAATTTAACCTTTTTAAATAAAAAATGAATTGACACGATTTATGAAATTTTTTTGTCATTTTATTGATAAATTCATTATTCGAATACCCATACAATATACAGTAAAAAGAGTTGACAAATAGAGTCTTTATACAATTTAAGATTTGTCAAGCCAAACGATACTTTTTTTATATTCAAAATTATAGGGTAATTTAGGATATTGAAGAGTTTCGGTAGATGAGGCCGTTGATAAAAGTAATATTTTCATGAATACGCCAAAATCAGTTTTTGATAAAACAAGGGGTAAGGTGGGATGAAAAAACGCAGGAGCTCTGTATTCGAAGTTGCAGTTCCAGTTACATAAAAATTGAAAATTATGGTTTCGACTAATGATAAAAGTTTCGTTTTTCTTAGTGATACATAAAAAATCTTGGGTGTAGGAGCATTTATCGGAAAAGGCCACTACATCAAGAAAAATTCTGGTGCTTGTTACGGTTCGAAATGTAGTTGTGGGGGACAGAGAATAGCGTTTGACAGTATTTTTTAGTTCAGTAATAATTTTATAATGTTGTCCGTCAAAATCAATTTTCTCTAACATGATCATTGTGGTGCCTACTTTTTTTCTCCAAGGAAAATCAAACGAACATTTAAATTCAAATGATGAAAAGGGATTGGAGGAGTTTACGACATTGGTCAAAATAGAATTGGTATCAAAATTGACGGTCGTATCAATCACTTTGGCTATGTATATTTCGCAATTTGTTGGAAGTAAAAACCTAACGTTTCCCGAAATATCTAGAAAAGATTTTATGATCAAAGTTTTTTTATCTACAATTAATAATCTGCTGTGTTCGTGATTGTCATTGCAATGAGAAAGAAAATAGAAAAAAGAACTTTCTGGAACTGTGCAAAAGTGTCCTAGAAATTTAACGAAAACCGTTCTCGAAAGACAATTGAAAATTTGTTCTGTTAAATGATTTAAGCATGATTTCGATATTTTATAGGTTTCTGTTTTTTCACAAAGCTCAACCGTACAAAGAGTCATCTTGATTTTATCCGTGTGAGTAATTGCAATTTGTTGATAGTCTCCATCGTAGAGGGGAAAACAAAAAGAAGTAGAAGACGTCCACAGATGTGAGCTCGTCAACGAAGCGTAGGTGTCGGGTAGGGGGGTTGAAAATTCTAGTTGATGAAATCCTCTTTCAGGAATAAAATGATCTGCAAATTAACAAAAATAATACATTTTTAACAAATTAATCATTTTCAAAATTTTAAGACGTCAAAAGAAATATTTAGGTTGAATTCATTTAATTTGAAATGTGATATTAGTCATGTCCATTTCTTAACAAATAAATATTTTTTTAAAAAAGTCGTACAAATTGAAAATTTAATGATGAAGCCTGGATTTCTGGTTGTGGCTACTAGTAAAAAGGAGCCTGTACTGTTCCATGAAAAAAACTTTATGGTGTATGGAGCACATTTCAAAATTTGAAATAAAGTTTGTCCGTAGGTTTTTCTTATATTTCCCGAGTAGGCTAATATGTTTAGACTTTCAAATACAACTCGTTGGTGAAGGGCTACAATTGGATAGACAGGATTGAACTGCGCATTTACTTCATTTTTAGGCAGAGTAATAGGAAGGTTACAAAAATCGTCAACCGTATGGACAATGCTGTGAGACATATTGAAAAGCTTCAATTCTCTTTTTAAGGCTTGACCGTTTGGGAGAGAACAAAGATAGGTCATATTTGGTTCGGTTTTAAATTCTGCTCTTATCCAATTTTCGAGTTTTTTTCCATATTTGTTTTCTGGTGTAAAAAAACACATAAGAAGGTTGTCAGAAGCTGCTGCCACGATAATCAGCTCTTTTGGGGTGAGATAGTCTAAAATAAGACCAATGGCATCTACACCGCCTTGACTTGCCAGCAACAAAGTGATAATGCTGACAGCTTTTGTCAAAAATTTAACATGGGTCATAATCTTGGTTGTGGTCGTTCCTAAACTTTTATGGGCCCAGGACAGTCTATTTATTGTTATCAACTCTTCGGGGGTGTAGGTAGGATCACATTCGATTTGTTCGTAGTGTTCGTCACTCGCTGAATCAAACGTTGCTTCGTCACCCATTTTTTTTCAATTATCAAACTATAATCTGTCAGAACACAATATCACAACTGATGAGAGAGAACATTTCAGTTTTTAAGAACAATGTTTGAAAAAAACGCAATATGTTTGAGAGAAACGAGTTTTTTCGCATCTTCCAACATTTAGGTCATTTTTTGCGCGTAAAGCGGATTAGAAAACCTGATATTAAAAAATAGCGACTGATTTAAGTTTATGATACCAATAGAATGGGGGGAAAACTAACTTAGTTTTTTATAAAAATACACATGTTTTTTTCACAGTAGCGATTTATTTCGAATTAAAGTTGTAGGAATATGACAATTTTTTTTCACAAATTTATGAAGGGTTAAAATAGGCAAAGATTTGACAGCTTTTTCAGATAGTAGAGAAAATATATAATCAACAATGGAAATCAATTTTTTGCTTCCAGTTTTTTTATCAATAAATATTACTGTTAAATCTTGGTCACGTACAATATTTTCGTCTAAACAATTTATAATAATGGAAAATAAAGAAGTAGCTTCATTTTTTAAAGGATTATTAGTTACAATTTGACCAAAATGTTTTTGTAAATTCAAAACTCTAGATTCATTTGTGGACTGAGATGACGTTATAACATCTCCCAAAGTGCCTAAACATTCTATTTTTTTAAAAAGCATTTTACGGGAAACATTGAAAGTCATTTCTGAACAATGAAAATAAAAATAAACTCCCTCTTGCCCATTTCCCAGTTTTTTGAACTTTTCAATCCAATCATTTTCTTGATTTAATTCTACCTTAAAATATTTGAATAAATTTCGTAACGCAGGTACATTTGCAGCCGCAATTGTTATTATAATATAATGAAAGAAAAAAAAAAAAAAAAAAAGATTTGTTTTATATATGGAGTGT
>JAIYDG010000122.1 GCA_027487625.1 Bacteroidota bacterium | reverse complement strand
TACGTGTTGGATAGTGTGATTGCCATCTTGTTTGCACTGCTGATCATCTACACGGGGTATGGCCTGGTACGCTCGGCCATGGCGGGCATCATGGATGAAACGGATACGGCCCTGGTGGCCGAAATAGTCGAACAACTCCAGGCACACCGCTCGCCCCACTGGATCGACATCCACAACCTGCGGGTGATCAAATACGGTGCTCACTTACACGTCGATTGCCACATGACGGTGCCCTGGTATTTCACTACCCGCGAAGCGCACCAGGAAGTGGAGGCGCTGGAGCGATTAGCCAACGACAACCGGGAAAATCCGGTGGAGTTGTTCATCCACATTGATCCCTGTATGCCCAATTCCTGCCCGCTGTGCATGAAGGAGGATTGTGCGTATCGGAAGCATGTGTTTGAAAAAAGGGTGGAGTGGACGATGGAGAATGTGGTGGTGAATGAGAGGCATGGGGTGTGAGGGGGGTAAATCGCCAATTATTCATGTTTAATCTTTAGCATTCAAATATTTATGAAAATCATTACTTATCACAAAGGGGAAAAGTGCCCCTTCGATAATAGTTGCGTGTACAAAAAATGTTATTAAACTTATGAAAGCAAAAATCAACCAAAGTTGCAAAGATCCAATTGAGATAAAAAATAAAATTATAAATACAGAAGAAATGAAAGAAAAATATAATTCCCTTTTTCGGTTGTATACGGAATATTTGCTATTTGAAGGTTTTATAACTTGGAGCACCAAATACGAACCTCCCATCATTAAAAAGATTGGTTGAAACACTAAAGATAATAAAATTCCGGCAAGAACTGTTTTTTGTATTGAGATTTTACGATCACCTTCAATCTCCTCAATAATGAATAAAACTGCAATTGGAATGCATGATAAAATGTAAAGAGCTAATACTGGAAATGAAAAATAGCTAATAATTGTATAGAAATATAGGATTACATTTGGAATGCAAACAATAGCATAAGCAACACCTGATTCTATAAATCCTTCGAAATTCCATAATGCAATTTTACCGGTTAAATTTGAATATACAATTCCGAAATCCCAATGATCTATTTTTTGTTTGTGATGTTTTAGAAAAATTATGCTTAACAAAAAACCTATTCTTTTATCCAGATTTTTCATGCTGACAAAAGCTTTATGATTTTTTATTCCCCAATCTTGTAAACAATGACACAACAACCAGACCACCCTCTGTCCATTTTCATTCAATTCGGGTATACGCCACCAACGCAATTTATAAAAAAGGTCGTCAAAAAGATGTCCTTTGGGATCAATACCAGTCCCAGTAAGATCTATATTATTAAATTCTTCAAAAGAATCTGGACTAGGTTTGAATAATGCCAAAGCAGCCTCTCCTTTAGCAATGATAGACTGACTTTTTATAGCAAAGTTGATTAAAAAACGGGTTTTACCCGCAGCACGAAGCCCTTCGAAAATTGCTGAGTAACTTTCAGGCTTGATGTTTTGAAGCAACTTAATGGCAAATTCTTCAGAATCATCACCCAAACGAATTAAAAACTCGGTAAGATTGATTTTGTCAACGTAAGATAAAGCTCGATTTTTGATTTCTTCGTCTTGTAAAATAACTGCTGCAAGCAGAATGGTTTGAGTATCATTAGTCGAGCCTGGACGATCTAAAATGTCCAGTAAGATGTTTTTTGCCGCTTTGGAGTGCTCCCAACTTGAATTCATAGCGAGGAATCCCAAATTCTCTACAACTTCAATATCCAGGTTTTTATTCAAATAAACGGCAGCAGCGCTGAGGATTTGATCTGCAACTTTGGGATTAACTCTGGTGCTCTCTAATAAGGCTCTAAATACCAACCGATTGGGATTTGTGGAATCCATGGTGTTTAGGAACTCCGTGAGCAGACGATTTTGTATTAAATCCGCAACATTCTGATTGGTGTTAAGCCCGCAGAAAAGCAATAATGTTTCTTCCCAACGCCCTTGGTCACTGAGGTAGAGGTTTAGCAATTGTTCGCCCTGGTGTTCTTCAAAAAAATGATTTGCTGCAAAAAACTCCATGAAGGTTCGGTGGGGGAAAACATATCCTTCAGGGGGAACCGACACAAGTAGTTCTGCATTTTGCACAATTTCGTTGAGCAGTTTTTCTCTTTTTTCAATTGGCCTAGATAGTTTTTGCATCACTTCAGTAAAAGTATCTAGCACCATCGTCTTGGCTATTTCCCCGTCACTCAATGAGGAATTTGTAATGTGCCGATAAGCCAGTTCACTCAGTACAGTCCTTTTGTCAACAGTTTCAAACTCATTTGCGCGATCGATCATTTTGGTATTGTCCCATTGCTCGAGGAGGGCGTCTATACACTCAGAATAAAATTTTACTCGATTATCTGGCAGAATCCTTTTGGGCTGAGCATAGAGAAAGGATATAATGGTTAGCATGAGCGGATTAACAGCAATATTGCGGAGATAGGTTTTGCTGTTGATTAGTTCTGCCAATTTTTCACCAGATTTGGGTCCTGAAAATTGCCAATGTTTAGTAAATACTTTGATATCATTTGGCGTAAAATTAGCAACCTCTAGAAGTTGATACTGCAAACCATCAAAGATGGAGGGATTTTGCTGCCAAACTGCTTTTCGGGAAGAAATGACAAACGGTATACCTGGATAAGTTTGGAAAAATGCTTTGAAAAATTTGCACACTTCGAACCGTATCCCCTTTTCTAATTCATCCAAACCATCCAGGATGATTAAAATATTGCCCGCATAAAGGTTCTCCTTAACAAACTGCTCTGCACGTTTGCCTTTTTTACCATTCTCAAATTGATACTTTTCTAAAGACTTGATCAGAATGGTTTCTAAATCATTTTCATTTTTAACCTGTTTTGCATCAGAAAAAGTTAAAAGAATGGGGACTAAAAGATTTTTGCGGGGCACTTTCCAGATGGTTCGTGCAATATAGCCCATGCCTACACTTTTCCCACTGCCCGCATCACCAATTAAAATTAGTCGTTTTGGGTGCGGATTATTTATGTTCTTATTTTCAAAATGATTGAACAAAACTTCATTTAATGGTACTCTTTTTCCTGGTTCATTCGCATAATGCACACTGAGTTGCACAAAAATATCTTTTAGAGATTGACCTTCCAATTTCCAAGAATGTGCTATACGGATCGTCTCTTGCTCAAGGGTGTTTTTATATTTTTCGAGGGCTTTGGGAATAATGATCATTTGCTGTCTGAAAAAGCTGAATTGCCTAATGATCCCTTGCAGCGGCTTCCAGAACAAATAAGTAATAATAACTGTAGAAATTACAAAAATGACTGCACCTATAAAGTCTCCTTTCCCACTATCCCATAATGAACGGCATAACTCAAATACTTTTTCCCAGTCCAGTTTCATATGCTATTATTTGTATTAGGCGAAAATAAGGAATTTTAGATACTACTGGACATTTTTGTATTTTAGAAGCGAAGGACATGAATTGCCTCCAGCTTTAGCTGGTGGGGATGGCAACTCATCATGATATGGGCTTTAGCCCAATGTCATTGACTTAAGGAAAAAAGCCTGTCTAATTTTCAATTCGGTACATATCTTGCCGCCACTACGTGGCTCAAAATAAAGGGGCCTCTAGTGCTATAAACGTAGCCACCGCTACGCGGTTAGATTTTTCGTAAAACCTGGGGCAGTGCTACAATCTAACCGCGTAGCGGTGGCTACGTTTATAGCATTTGAGGTTCCCCCCTTTTTTAAGCCGCGTTAGCGGCGGCCAGGTTCAGGATTGGCCGAAAAGAAAAAGTAATAAACCAAACGCAACAAGACCCCTAGAATCTTTAAGTCAATGACATTGGGCTTTAGCCCTAGCCTAAAAATTAAGGCCGGGGCTAAAGCCCAAAACAGAACATTTCCTCCTATCCACCAGCTCAAGCTGGAGGCAATTCATGTCCTCCGAGCAAAATGTCCAGTGTGTGGGAATTTTATTATGAGAAGTTTGGTATCGATAACACTTCGCATTGCTTAATCCTGTTGTGATTTCCCCGTTACGCGGAAAAATGCGGCAAAAAATCACAACAATCCCCGCAAATTTGCGGCGTATTGAAAAAGGTATTTTGCAACAAACCGCCGAAGGAGGACGAAACGTTAGTTACGAGTTGGTCGACTTTAAAATGGAATAACCTCTCCCCCTCACAATTTTCCCAACTTCTTCAACCTCTTTTTCAAAAGCACACCCAATTTAGGCTCCCCCTCAATCACCCGTTCTAACCACTCAATACGTTCTTCATCAGGAAGCAGGTGGAGCAATTTTTTGTAGTCGATCGTTTCTCTCACCTGTTCTTCACTGGCAGCTTGAGCCTCACACACAATCGAGTCATCAATTTCAAAAAACTCGATGAAGGCATTTAAGTGCGCATCCAAGTTTTTTAAATTGGGCGGTACCGGTGGTGGAGGCAGTACTTTGTCATGTTTATAATCTTCCTCTTCGTCTTCATCGGGGGCATCAGCAGCAAATTTAGCCCAAAGCAAATACAACGCACGGTAATCGCCCTCCATCAGGTCATCCCGAATTTTGCCGAGTAAGTCTATTCCAAAATCATCTTGTTCCATCCACCTTCCACCTTCCTCATTGGAGAAATGCAAATCGAGAAGGTAAACGGACTCCCTTTTTTCTAAACCAATGCAATCGGAACTCCAATCGTTTTCGATGCAAAATTTTTTCAGTGCTTTGGCGTCAATCAGGGAAGCCGGAAACCGGAACAGCAGCCGTCGGGTACCCCAATTGGCAAAATAAATCATGGCATCGAAATACAGTGCTACGGCCCATTCCGGGCTTTTGCGGAAATCGCCGTAGTGGTAAATGAAGGTAGCTGAATCGGAAGTGACTTGAGCACGACTAGACCAAGTGCCCACCTCTTTGCGCTCATCTTCAGTTAGTGGACGGTCAAAAGACTTGAATTGGTAGCATTGAAATTCGCTCATGGGGCAAAAATAGGGATTTTCCAATTCAAGTGTAAGTGTACGAATCGCCCCTATGGATTTTGCTCAGAAACGTAGCTCGGAAGCCCCACTTTTTTGTACATCCGCGAAATGCGGTGGGCATGCTCGTCGTAAGCTGCCTGAAACAACTCGGTAGCGCGTTCGGCACCAATCAC
>JAIYDG010000516.1 GCA_027487625.1 Bacteroidota bacterium | reverse complement strand
TGCGTGTGTGTCGTAGTCGTAAATCCCAGATGCTCCGGTCGTAATCTGGTCCACGCATCCACAAGATCCAATGATGTAATCCAGTTCAGTAGTGTCCGATCTCTGCGCATCTGCGTATATGTAGAGGAGCCAATGTCAGTAATGACATTCCAGTCTCCTGCTATTATTGTTCTTTCGTTCACATGTCTTTTGATTTCCTCTAATATGTGTTTCCTTTCTTCGACTCGCGTCGATGGAGACGGTCCGTAGAATCCGATGATTTTCATTTCTATATCATTGTCATGTGGTTTGTGTAATGAGATTTTGATCGCTCTTCCTTCTACAATTTCAGTGAATAGGGGGCGATATTTCTGCACCCATCGGCGGCAGATTATCGCTATGCCCGCTCTTGGCTCCACTGATGGGAAGGCAGAGCAGAACTTCGGTCCATAGCATGTGGATAGATCGAGATCTTCTCCAAAACGCTGCCATGTCTCTTGAATAATCGCAATATCTGCTTTCAGATATCTCAGGGTTGCAAGGGCCCTGTTCCTTCGTGAGAGATCGAGCATGGATCTCACGTTCCATGATACTAATTTGAGTCTCATTTTATGCGTCCATTAGCAGCCCTCTCACTGCAGTCTGGATGGTGCTTCGTTTCGATCTGCTTCGCATGATAACTCTTTCAATATTGCTCTTTCTTTCGGGGATGGTGTTTCTCTGGTATATTCTTTCTGATAATCTGCGTCCATGCATTTCATCATCCATATCATCTTCTTCATTAATAGCCACTCGTTGCTCGAAGATCTTTCTATTCATACGCACTATTGTCGTAGGTTTTTCTACTTGAATTGTAGTCTTGCTTGAAAGACCAGGGGGTTGATATGTCAAAATGTTATCAGTGTTTGTAGTTGCTGTTTGTGCTTGTGGTTCGTTTTGTTCTGGGGCTTGGGGGATTTCGCTCTGGATTTCCTGTGTGGATGCATCTACGTCATTCGGGTAGATTGTACTTTGTTGTCCTTCCATCACTTGGATTTCTGGAGCATAATCGCCCTCATGTTGAGCGTTTTCATTTGGTATTTCATCTGAGGCCATATTCAGCACTGTTTGAGCTTCCTGTCTGTCTTCTTCTTGTGTAATGATCTCCTGAGGTTGAAGATTCATATATCTGGGCGATGCATTCGCCTTCTTTTTTTTCAGACCCTTGGGTTCATAAGGCCGGATATCAGTCGGACATTTGGCTTTCATTAGATGCAGCACATCTGGCACTTGTTCTTTACTTTTTATCCAACCGAAGACCACTGCATAACGAGCGAGAAAGTTCCCATACTTTGGTCTGTGCACTGTGCGGACTGTGAAAAAGGATGCCACACTTTCACGAATCATTTCTTCAGTAACTCCGATGGGAAGTGACTTGACCGAAAGTACATGTTTTGGCCCGGTCTCTTGTGTGATGATTCCGGTGCTTCCTGCGGCTTGGATGCTCTTCGTCTTCAAGATATGCGTGTAGGCGCGAGGGTCACGAAGACGGACGATGACCGCTTGCGAAGAGATAGGCTGGAGTTCAAAGTCTCCCTCTATGTCTATGCCTTCAACACACTCATTAACTGCGTCCATGATCTGGCTATCGAAGGGTCTTTTTGCAGCGAATGAGATCCTAAGGGTGAGGGATTTCCTCTTTGGGTCCGTGGGGGGTGTTTTGAGGGAGGCAAAAGGTGTAATAAAGTCATTAGTGAGGGAATTTTGGGTTAATTTTCGCGCTTTTTCCGTCCGTGTGCAAATATGCGGGGAATTTAGTCTCCCTTGGTTTTCCAATGTTCCTACCGCATTTGGATGGCGCACTTTCTCTTGCGGATCTAACACCGTAATGTTGCGTTCATGAATTTCACGTTCAATGCCGTGAGATCCGCTGTGAGGTGCGACACTTTCTGTTGCTTTTGTGGGTGTTTTCTTTCCGATTTCTTTCGCTTTTTCAGCGGTTGTTCTTCTTCCTTTCTTCTTTTTCCATTGGACTTCAGTGTTTTCGTTCACAAACTGAATTTGGGGCTCCTCCATTGTTTTCTTTGTTGCTTATTGTTCTTGCTTGCGCCGTTAGATCCTTTTGTTTGGGTTGAGATCTATTCAAGATCCACTGAGATCCTTCAAGATCCTTTTTGTTTGGGGCGGTTTTCTGTGTGTTTTCTGTTGTGGTCAAGCACTTTCCGAGTATATTAAGACTCGTGAGGAGGTTTTGAGGGGCTCTCGGGAGGATCTTAAGTTACCGTGTCGAAATTGCGAAGATCCGACGTAAAAGGAGGTTCTAATTTTTTCATTTTTCATTTTTCCTTTTACATTTTTCCATTCTCATTTTTTCGATTTTCCTTTTTCCTTTTTTCTTTTTCATTTTTCATTTTTCATTTTTCATTTTTCCATTCTTATTTATCATTTCTCTCTTTCTGCAGACATCCCGACTCTTCCAGCCCACGGCCTCGTTCAGTGCAAAGCAAGTACGCCCTGAATCTGCATCTGCATCTGTATCTCACTCTCTGAGCACTCACAACGCCGCCAAAGCACTCACAACGCCGCCAAAGCACTCACACAAACAAATACAAATGCAACAACAGCAACAACAGCGACGAAAGAAAACGCCGCAAATGCAACTTCTCGAACTCAAACTTCGACCACTGCAAATAAACTTCGCGAACCGCTAAAGTCGACGAAGCAAAACGCGACGGTTTCTCACGAAGCAAACATTACAAAGCGCACAATCTCAACCGCAAACTCCACAACAAATCTTGCAACGCTGTCGAGAATACAAAAACCTGTCGCATCAGCCGTGTTAGCTCTCAACTTTGAAGAAAGAAAGAGTCCTCAGTCATCAATTCCAGAACATCATCATCAATCGGTCCATGTTGAGCAATCTCCATCAAGTGTCATGGTTGATACGGCGCATCAGACTGTTCTAGCTTCATCACAAAACGTCGCTCAGGATTCGATCAAGGCAGAAGCAACGCAAGAGACGCATGCAACAATTCAGCAAAGTGCAGATAGTGAACCTCGAAGGTGGCAGCTCTCTGACTTTGATATTGGAAAGTCTCT